>DASPQG010000104.1:0-10488 GCA_035625085.1 Thermoplasmata archaeon | reverse complement strand
GGGCGGCGCAAGGAGCTCCGGGGGGAGGTCTCGATCTTCCACCGACCGGACGGCAAGGGCCGAATCCTCCTGATCGGACTCGGACCCCGGTCGAAGTACACCGTCGACATCGCTCGGCGGGCCGCCGCCGAAGCCATGAGGGGCCTCCGGGGAAAGGGGGCCCGCACGGTGGCGTTCTGCCTGCCGTCGTTCGTCGCGGAGGGCGTCCGCAGCGAGGCGGCCGTCGCAGCGCTCGCCGAGGGGGCGATCCTCGGGAGCTACCAGTTCCAGAAATACCAGTCCACGACCGAGGGCCAGGTCGAGGAAGCGACGATCCACCTCGGCGAGGAATTCTCCCGGGACGAGGCCGCGCTCCGCAAGGCGGTCGCTGCCCAGGCGGCCCTGGACGACGTCGTCGTCTGGGCGCGGGAGATCGCGAACCTCCCCGCGGACACGGCGTCCCCCCAGCGGCTCGCGGAGGAGGCGGTCGCCCTCGGCAAGGAGGTCGGGCTCAAGGTGACCGTCTTCGACGAGAAGAAGCTCGCCGAGCTGGGCTGCGGGGGGATCCTCGCGGTCGGCGGGGGCTCGAACGCGCACCCGCCCCGGATGGTCGTCCTCGAGTACCCGGGCGGCGCGCGGCGAGGCCGAACGGTGGCCGTGGTCGGCAAGGGGATCACGTTCGACTCGGGCGGGATCTCGATTAAGCCGGGCGCCGGCATGCAGGACATGAAGTTCGACAAGTCCGGGGCGGTCGCGGTCCTCGGCATCCTGCGGGCGGCGGCGACCCTCAAGGTGCCGCCCCGCGTGGTCGGGGTGATGTGCTGCGCCGAGAACGTCCCGAGCGGCACCTCCTACCGGCCGGGGGACGTGGTCCGCTCGTTCAACGGGAAGACCATCGAGGTCCTCAACACGGACGCGGAGGGACGGGTCGTGCTCTCCGACGGTCTCGGCTACGCGGTGAAGCAGTACCACCCGGACGAGGTGATCGACCTCGCGACGCTCACGGGCGCGCAAGTGACGGCGCTCGGCGACGACACGGCCGGGCTGATCTCGAACGACGATCGGCTCGCGCAGGGTCTGCTCGCGGCCTCGGCCGCGACCGGCGAACCGGTGTGGCGGATGCCGCTCACCGACTATCACCGCGAGCTCGTGAAGAGCGACATCGCCGACGTCCGCAACTCGATCGAGATCCCGGTGGCCGGCATGCTCACCGCGGCTGCCTTCCTCGAATCGTTCGTCGACTCGACGCCGTGGGCCCACCTCGATATCGCCGGCCCGGCGTACACCACCGGAAAGACCCGGAAGTATCAGCCCGCGTACCAGAACGTCGGGGCGACCGCGTTCGCGGTCCGCCTGGTCACGAGGTACCTCGAGGCGGCTCCGCTGCGGGCCTAGCGGGCGAAGGCGCGAGCCTTCGCCGGCGGCGACGCACCAGCAGCACCCCCGCGCCGGTTGCGACGGCGGCGCCGGCCCCGACCTCCGCCCAGACCCACCAAGTCGTCCCGGTCGGGTTCCGAGCGAAGGAGACCAGCACGGTGAGGTTCGTTCCTGCCACCTCGATCGTGCCGTTGGTCGGGGCGACGTGGAAGCCCGCGACCGGACCCATCCGGAACGGGTACGTGCCGTTCGGCAGGACCACCACTACCGAGACGCCGGTCGAGGTGTACGGCGTCTGATTCACGAATACCGGCCAGATCGTCCCGCCGGGAAGCCCCGTCTCTAGGATGGTCACCGAGTAGGTCTCCCGGGTGAACTCGAGGGTCGGCATCGCGACGGGAGCTCCTTGCACTTCGAGGGATCCCCCGTACGGCAACGTTCGCTGATGCCACCCGGGCAGGTCCGATATCGAATAGGGGTACGTCCCGTTCGTCTCGTTGAACACAAGGGGGTTCGTGCTCGTGGTGCGCCGATCGGTCCCGACGGTGACGCTCCAGAGAGTGCCCGCCGGCAGTCCCCCGGCCGACACGGAGATCGGGTACGTGTACGGAGAGAACGTGAGGGGGACGGTGAACGGCGTCACGTTCACGACGAACACGGGCGAGTAGGACGGCGCGAACCGCTTGTCGTTGGTGGCCACGGCGAACCGGTAGGAGCCCGCGAGGAGGTTCACGGTGAGGAGGGGCGCGGCGGCCGAGGCGTTGAGCCGGGGACCGCCGGTCACGTTGACGTACCACCAGTCCTCGGTGGGAAGGCCCGACTCCGCGAACGTCACGGTGGCCCCGGCCGGCAAGGTGGCGCCGGACGCGCAGGCCGAGGGGGAGCTTTCGCCCGACGCGTTCCACGCGGTGACGTAGGCCGAATAGACGGTCGCGGGAGGGAGGGCCTCAACCTGCTCCGATCCCGCCGCTCCGCCGGTCGAGTGCGGTTGGGGAAGTCCCGCGCACGAACCTCCTCCGAACAGGAACAGCGTGTCGTTCAGGATCCCGAGGCCCGAGGACTGGGTCCACGCCCATCGAAGCGTCGTCGGGGTGCTCGTCACGAGCGCTAGGCCGGTCGGCGCCGGAGGCCCTCCGGTCACCCCGTAGCTAGCGCCCTCGCTGATCCCATGATAGTGCAGGTTCCACGCTTCGACGGAGAAGTAGATCCGTGTGTCCGAGGGGAGACCCGTCAGCGTGTACGAGTGGGTCGATCCCGGGAGCCCCACCGACTGGCCGTACGAGGGGCTCGTCCCCCAATCGATGGTGTAGTAGTCGACCGGGGGTCCCCCGGCGGTAGACCAGTCCAAGCCCATCGTGACCGGGGTCACGCTTGCGACCGTGACCGATGTCGGAGGCGGAGGGGTGAGCTCCGCCATCGGAGCCGCGGCCGGAAAGGGGAACTCCGGCGCCCCGGTCCGCCAGTACCACCAGATCGTCCCGACCGCGACGCCCCCGGTCCCGTTGATCGTGCAGGCATCGGAAAACTGTTGGTCGCACGCGTAACTGTTCGGGGCGATGAGGTAGGAGGCGTTGTAGAACTGGCCCTCCTGGGACCACTGCGACCAACCGTACCCCGGGGGCGAGCCCCCGTACGCGTACACTCCGCTGAGGTTCGTGGTCTCGTATCCGAGGTGGCCCGGGGTCAGCTGAACGAGCCACGAGTAGTTGTACAGCCCTTCGAAGTAGTCCTGGAGCGCGGGACCCGTGGAGAGCAAGCTCGGCCGGTCGGAAGCGGCGCCCGGGCCGAGTTGCTGCTCGGTCGGCGGGGCCTCGATCACGGCCGCGAACCTCGTGATCGTTCCCCCATCGTTGAAGTCGGCCACGACGGAGTTGCCGGCCCCGCCCGCCCCCACCGCGAAGCTCAGCGTCCCGTTGGTGAGATTCAGAGCGATTCCGTTCACCCCTTGGATGGTGCGGCCGTGGCCCCACTCGCCGTGGAAGGTCCGGGTGAGGTTGTGGGACGTCGGACCGGAGAGCTGCCACTCCTCCACTCCGTCCAGGGTCGAGCCTTCGGCTTCAACGTTGACGTAGCCGTTGAGATACGGCTCCCAGTAGACGTTGTTGCCTTCGAAGAAACTGAGCCTCGCGACGAGAGACTGCCCGCTCGCCCAGAGGTCGTGGTCGTAGATGCTCCCGTTCTCGACGATGAGGGTGAGCTGCGAGTCGTTGCCGTCCCAGCCGGTGAGCTGCACCTGTCCGTTGCTCGCCACGTCGGCCGTCGTGACCCCCGAAAACGTGTAGAGGAAGCCACGCCCGGTGGTGACGTTCACGGCCTCCGCCGTGACGGCGCTCCCCAGCGGCGTGAGCGTACCCCAGCCGTAGACGTACGTGCCGTCCTGCGTGATGAACAGCTCGTTCGGGATCATCGAGTAGCCGGGAAATCGCTGATAGAGGGGGGTCCAGGGGGCGATCCCGTAGACCGTCTGGTTCGCGAACGAATAGAAGACGAGCTCGTTGGTCGCGTTGAGGTAGTACGCCCCGTCTTGCGTCCACGAGAGCAGCGGGTTCTGGCAGCCTGGCCCACCCGTACCGACGTCGTTGAGGTACTGGTAATCGCAGACATACCCCGGGAGCACGAGGGTCGCGTTGTCGTACGGAACGAGGGGATAGACGGTGAGGTTCACCTGCGTGTCCGCCGACACGTGGACCAGCGCGGAGTTCCCTCCGAAGCCGTACGGATACGCGCCCCCCGTGATCGCGGGGTCCGGGTGGACGGTGATATAGTACGCCCCGTCCGGGACGGGGAGTGCGAAGCCGGCCGAGTCGTTGGTCGTGGTCCAAGTCACGACCGGGCAGGTCTCCGGCAGGGGGCGGAGGGTCGTACACATCGCGTTGAACGCCGTTACGTTGGCGCCAGCCATCACGGGCGGAACGCCGTACCCGTTGACGTTCGCCACGACCCGACCGGAGACGACCGGGTTTCCCGGGTGCGGGAGCGAGCCGGGTCCGAGCGCTCCGGCGGCGAGCAAGGTCGGGGGAGATACGGTCGGGACGCCCGCGGGAGTCCCCGATGCCACGCCCACGCCCAGCGAAGATAGCACGACGCTGCACAGGGCTAGGACCGCGACGAGGCTCTCGCGCCCCGCGCGGGGCGGCCCCACGCCGGGGTGTCGAAAGACCAGCATGACTCGGTCGCCCTCGGGTCACGGAGGGCAGGAGGCATCTATCTATAGGGAGTGCGCCGACGACCGGCCTGCCCCCGGGCTCATGCTGCGACGACCTGAACGCTCTCTCCGCCGTGGCGAGTGGAACGCGGACGGACCTCACAGAACAGCGGGGTGTGGTAGCCGCCCCCCGTGATGAGGGCCACCCCGACCGGGAGCGACTGGATCATCTCGGTCATCCCGTTGGTGAGCCCCTCGATCGACGAGGTGATCGCCTTGAGATCGAGGGGGTTCGTGACCTGCAGGATCAGCTGCGTATTGCACTGCGACAGGACGTTTTTGTCGATCCGGGCCGCCCGCTGGGTGACGACACAGAGGCCCAGGCCAAACTTCCGGCCCTCGCTCGCGATGTTCTTCAGGACCCGGGAGCTCGTCACCTGACCCTGCTGGGGCGCGAAGTTGTGCGCCTCCTCAATGACGAGGAACAGCGGGGGGATCTTCCCCCGCTTTCGGTTGTCGAAGAGCGTGGAGGCGATGCGGGCGACCACGAGCTCCTGAACGTCGGGCGCGACGCCGCGGAGGTTGATGAGGGTCGCCTCGCCGGGGTGCACGAGCTCGTTGAGGCTCGTCCCCTGCGGGCCGAGCAGCTTCGTCTGTTCCACGTACTCGAGCCGCTCCGTCAGGGTCTCGGCGACGGCGCCCTCCCCGACCTCGGACGCCTTCACCAGGTCGTGAACGGTGAAATCGGGGGACTGCACGCTCACGCGCTCGATGAGCTGCCGTAGCGGCGGAAGGAACGTCTTCACATTGGTGAGGCCCATGAAGACGAGCAGCTCGCGCGGGTCGAGGTGGCGGAGGGAGAAGGTGAGCGGCTTCGCCTCCGTGTTCAGCGTCGCGTCGGGAGAGAACTCCCGGACCTGGCGGGCGAAGCCTTGCGCGGCGACACCGAACCGAGCGTGCCCCCCGTTCGGTTCGGAGGCGAACCGCAACGACCCGTACTCACCGTGGGGATCGATGATCACGCACGTCACCTTGTGACGGAGCAGCTCCTCGATCAGGACCCCGAGGAGGTAGCTCTTGCCGCCGCCGGTCTTCGCGAGAACGCTCACGTGGCGCTGCACCAGCTGGTTGATGTCGAGCTCGACGTGAATGCCGTGGTTCCGCAGGAGCCCCACGTATGCGCCCGAGTTGGGCCGGTGCTTGAGGCCCAGCACCTCGGCGATGAGCGGTTCGTCCGCGCGATAGACGTGGGCCCCGGGCCGGAACGGGATTGTCGGGATCTTCACGATCCCGCGGGCGTCTCGATATCCGATGATCCGGACCAGACCGAGGAGGTTCTCATGGATCGGTGCCTCCTCCGTGGGACGGAGCGCCCCAGCGACTTCGAGCCCGAGGTCGCTCTTCCGCTTGAGATCGTCGAGCTGGCAGAGGACCTTTCCGTGGAGCTCGTCGTCGATCGCGAGGTAGTCGCCCCGCTCGACCGGCTGGGAGAGCGAGATGTGGAACTGCCCCAACCCGACGTCGCCGAAGATACGGCCTACCTCGTCCACGGCCGAATTCATCGAGGGTCGCGGTTATAAGACAGACGCGGCAAGAGAAATCGTCGCTCCCCGCCGCGCGGAAGCCTTTATATCGCGCACGACTGTCAAACGCCTCCCCGACCCGGGAGGAGTTCCCCCGGCGGAGCGGTGCCCTTGACCGACGCGATCGAAGAGCTGGAACGGAAGCGCGCGGAATCGAACGCGAAGGCGGACGAATCGCGGGCGCGGCGCGACCGCCTGAACGCGGAGGCCCGCGCGACGGCCGAGACCCGTTCCCATATCCTGGATGAGTTGCACGACAAGAGCGCCGAGGCGCAGGACCATCGGCGTCTGCGCGACACGTTCAACATGCAGGTCCGCGAGGAGAAGCGCCTGCGCGAGGAGTGGAACCACCGGCTCCAGGAGCTCGGCGACAAGGTCCAAGAGCTGAAGCGGAACCGGCAGCCTCGGCCCGGAGCGGTGCCGGTGTGGCGACTGCGGAAGGAGCTCAAGGAGCTCGAGTTCCGCCACATGACGACGGCGCTCACCGGCGAGCAGGAGAAGCGCCTCATCGAGGAGATGAAACGCCTCGAGGCCGCGATCCGGGAGCAGGAAGATCAGCTCCGACAGGATCCCGAGGTCGAGCAGACGCTCCGGGAGTTCACCGAGGCGAGGACCGAGGCCGAGACGCACCACGCGGCCGTCGGGAAGCTCGCCGAGGACGCCCAGCGGGAGCACGAGGCGATGGTCGCCCTCTACGAATCCGTGGACGCTCTCCGGCGCCAGGCCGACGAGGTACAGGCCCACCTGCTCGAGGTGAAGGCCCAGGCCGATGAGGCCCATCGTGCCCACATCGCGGCGATCGAAGAGGTCCGCGACATCGAGAAGATGCTGTACGCGGCCCGAGGCGGCCGCGCTCCCCAGACGTGGGGCGAGGCCGAACCACCGAAAGAAGAGGACTTCCTCGCCCGCCTCAAGAAGGGCGAGAAGGTCTCCACCGAGGACCTGCTCGAGCTCCAGAAGAGCGGGCGTCCCTGACGACCCCGTACCGACCGTGACGCTCTCGTACGGCCTCCGCGAGCTCGACGCGGTCCTCTTCGACCTGGACGACGTGCTCGTCCCGTTCCAGACTCCGTCCGCCTGGCAGTGGGCCTGGCGACCCCAAGGCCCCGTGCTCGGGGACCGCCGGGTGAAGGCGGCCGTCCGGCGCGCGCTCAAGGCATGGGACCGACGGCGCTGGCAGGGACTCACCGGGAAGGTTCCGCCGGCCGACCTCGTCGCCCTGCGCGACCATCTCGCGAACACGCTCGCGGCCGTGGCCGGGCATCCGTTGCCGACTCCCGAGACCGAGGCGGTGGTCCGTCGATTCCTGCACCCCGCCGGTGAGGTCGAGCGGTACGCGGATGTCCCCACGACCCTCGACCGACTCCGGGCCGTCGGGGTCAAGGTGGGCGTGGTGACCCCGCTGCCCCTCGAGTCGTCCCGTTGGCTCCTCCACCGTTGCGGACTTCCGGAGAACCTCGTGCTGGGCGCAGGCGACGGCCCGGGGCCGTGCGTGCCGGATCGCGCGGCGTTCCGAGCGGCCGCCGAGGCACTGGGCTCGCCGGTCGATCGAGTCGCCTACGTCGGGGATCTCTTCTGGAGCGATGTCCGGGCGGCGGCCCGGGCCGGCCTCGCCTCGGTGCTCCTCGACCGGCGCGACGCCTGGCCGAAGGTGTTGACCGGCCGGTTGACCTCGCTTGACCTGCTCGAAAGCACTCTCGCGGCCGGAGGTTCACCCCCCGAGACCGACGGGGGCGAAGGGGCGTGAACCGCGACTCGGTGTCCGCCGACTGACAAGATATATACAGGCCCCGCTCGTCCGACCCCCATCCATGCGATCGGTCAAGATCGACCAGTCGGAGCTCCACCAGATTATGGAGCTCTACGAGAGCGTGATGTCGCACGCTTGTCACGGACTGTTCTTCAAGGAGGGGTCGGTGATCGGCTCGGCGATGGCCGAAGAGGCGCTCAAGGACCGGGCGCACTACTTCGAACGGGTCGCCCATCTCCTGAAGGAGAGGGGATGGGTGAGCGAGATCACGTTCGCCGACCCGGAAGTGATCGTGAAGGGGTCGATCGAGGTCGCTCCGAGCGACATTCCGACCTGCCACCGGCTCCGGGGGATGCTCCGCGAGTTCTACGAACGTTTTAAGGGGGGGCGCGTTAAATGCACAGAGGAGATGTGCTCGAGCACCGGGCCCTCCGAGTGCCGCTTCCGGATCGAAGAGCTCTGAGGAGGGAATGAAGTAGAATGATGGCGACGGGAAACGTGGGAGCGGTCATTAAAGACCTCAAGACCCGGATCGGCGGGATTGCCACGGCCCTTGTGTCGCGCGACGGTCTCGTCCTCTACGCGGACGTCCCCGCGGGTGTCTACACCGAGACGTTCGCCATCATGTGCGCGACGATCCTCGGAGCGGCCGCCACCGCCAACACGGAGCTCAACCGGGCCCCACCCGAGCGGATTGTCATCGAGGGCAACGACTCGAAGACGATTATCGTCGGGAGCGGCAAGAAGGCGCTCCTCGTCGCCGTGGTCGACCAGACGGCCGACATCACGAAGACGCTCGCCGAGGTCGTCAAGGTCGCCGACCTCCTGAAGGCCAACTAGATCGACGGCCCGACGAGTCCTCGACTTCTCCCGCGTAGCGTACTCGATCGACCCAGTGCACCGGGGAGTCGGCTCCCCTATCGGGCCTAGCTCGCGAGACCGGGTCCCAGTCGCCGGCCGCCGCCGGTCGCCACCCGCGTCACGTACCCCGCGAGCGCCGCCGTGAGCCGGGCCCAGGCGATCACCCCGCGCTGCCCCGCGATCAACTGACGGACCCGGTAGCGGCCCCAGAGGCTGCCGTGCTTCTCGGTGAGCTGCTTCCGGCCGTAGCCGTTCCAGAACGCCTGGTACAGGAACCGAACGAACGTGGTGCGCATGTGATGATAGACGACCGCGTCGGCGCGGTAGACGACCGTCGCGCCGCCGGCGACGGCGCGCATATTGAGATCGATATCCTCCGCCGTGATGAACCGCGGGTCGAATCCCCCCAGCCGATCGAAGAGCGCCCGGGGATAGGCGAGGTTGCACGACGGGAAGGTGACATCGAATCCCTGCTGGTACAGCTCCACGCGCTCGAGCGTTCCGTACCGGGGCTTGCCGACGATGACCGTGCGGCCCGCGACGACCGACCTCGGTCCGAGGCTCTCCCGCAGGCGCTTCAGCCATTGGGAGTCCGCGAAGCAGTCCCCGTCGATGAACGCGATCCATTCTCCGCGTGCGGCCTGGACGCCAGCGTTCCGGCCGATGCCGCGCGACCCCGAGCGAGCGAGGACGCGGAGGAGACCGGGATGGGACTTCGAGAACGTCTCGGCGATCTCCCTCGTGCCATCTCGGCTGTCGGCGTCGACGAGGACCACCTCGAGGGGACCGTCCTGCCCGACGAGGCTCTCGAGCAGCTGGCCGATGTGGGGGGCCTCGTTGCGAACGGTGATGACGACCGAAACGAGCGGCGCAGCGGAAGGATTACTTCCCAATGTCCATCACGACGACGTCCTTCACCGCGCGCATGCTCTTGAAGGGGAGCACGAGCCGGCCGGACGCATCGCTCTGGAAGAGGCGCTGTTCCACGTCCTCGCTCGGCGTGACCAGGACGTGCGCGATTCCGCCTGTCAGAGTGTCGACGACGAAGTTATCGATCATGCCGAGGATTTGGCCGTCGTTCGTCATCACGGTCTTTCCGCGGAGTTCGGTGAGGAACTTGCGCATAGGAGGAGGGCCTCGAGCGCCGATGGCGGGGGCGCGTATTTAACCGTTCGTGGGTATCGGAACCGCGCGGCCGACGTCCGACCCACCGGCGAGCCGGGTGGGCCGTTGCGGCATCTCGCCCGGCGGCAACGCTTATATGAGCCACCCGGGTCGAGGCGCTCCCGCCTATGGCTCGTCCCATTCCGAAGGAGAATTCGGAGCTCGTACGGCTCATCGTCGAGCTCCGTCGGACCGCCCGTGCGCAGAAGGCCCCGATCTGGGCGACGGCCGCGGACCGCCTCGAGCGCCCTCGCCACCGCGTCCTGCCGGTGAACGTCGGGCACCTCGACCGGCTGGCGCGGGCCGACGACACGATTCTGATCCCCGGGAAGCTGCTCGCGGAGGGGAAGCTCTCGAAGAAGCTCACCGTCGCGGCGTTCTCCTACTCGAAGGACGCCCGGTCGAAGATCCACGCGGCCGGTGGCGTCGCCCTCAGCGTGCACGATCTCCTCAGGACCCGGCCCGACGGGGCGGGGGTGCGGCTCTTTGCCTGACGAAGCAGCGCCGTCCCCGACGGTCGTCGACGCGAGCGGCCTCGTCCTGGGCCGCGCGGCGAGCCACATCGCGAAACGTCTCCTCAACGGGGAGACGATCGTGGTGGTCAACGCGGAGAAGAGCGTCGTCACCGG
>DASPQG010000103.1:0-37193 GCA_035625085.1 Thermoplasmata archaeon | reverse complement strand
CTCCCGCTCGTATCCGCGGGAGGTCTTGATGGCGAGCACCGCCTGACGCGCGACGCACGCGAGGGTGAGGCGGACGGGCGCCCCTCCCTCGGGCGTGGTGGCCGAGAGTCGCACCTCGACCTGGTCCCCGTAGCGGACCCCCACCGGCGCGGTGATCGTGTAGGAGAGCGGGACCCCCGTGTTCGGAGCGAGCTCGATCGAGTAGTTCTCCTTCCGAGGGAACAGCTCGACCGACGCCCTCTTTCCCGGCGGCATCCAGGAGACGGGCCACTCGGCACCTTCACCGGCGTACGTCGACGTGTAGCCGACCTCGACGGCCAGGTTCGCGGTCAAGGGAGCAACGGCCCGGCTCGTGAGGACCGCGGAGAGCGTCGTCACGGTGCCCGCGGTGACCGCCCGAGAGGTATCGTCGGCCGCCTTGAGGGCGAGCACCGTCGCGGCGTCCGGCTTCGGAGCGGTGGGCGCCGGGGCGGGGGCAGCGCCCGGCGCCGCGCCGGGGGTCGGCGCCCCGGGCTTCTTCGCCGGTGGCTCGGTCGGCCCCCCCGATAGGAGACCGATACCCTCCTCGTTCCCTTCGTTGCCCATCGTCGAAAAACCCCCGGTCTAAAGGCCGCTCAGGAAGTTGTTCCAGATCCACGGGCCGGCCTGGTTGAAGAAGATGTAGATGGCGAACCCGGTGAGGCCGATCAGGATCGCGCCGAGCCACGTCACCTCGAGGACCTTCACGTACTCCTCCGAGGTCGGCCGACGGGCCATCCGCAGGATCCGGCCGTACTTGCCGTGGCCCACGTTGCGCAGGCGGCCGTCGAACTCGTCCTGCACCCGTCGCGCGCGGTCGAGGAATGCCATGGGTTACCTAGTGCACGACATCGAGGTCCGGGCCTGGCTTGCGGGCCGGCCCAGCCCCCTTCGTCTCCCCCGCGAAAATCTGGGGGGATTTAACTCCGGTCACCACCAACATGACCCGGATCGTGCTTTGCATCGTCGGGTCGACCGCGGCACCCCAGATAATGCGCGCGGTGGGGCTGATTGTCTTCTGGACGACCTCCGCCGCCTTCTGCGCCTCGCTGACCGTCATGTCGGGGCCGCCGGTGACGTTGATGAGCGCCCCGGTCGCGCCCGCGATGTCGACGTGCAGGAGCGGCGAATTGATCGCCTCGAGCACCGCGTCCTCGGCGCGGTTGTCGCTCTCGGACTCTCCGATGCCGATCAGGGCGACCCCGCCGCCCTTCATGATCGTCCGAAGGTCGTTGAAGTCGAGGTTGACGAGCCCGGGCCGGGTGATGATCTCCGTGATCCCCCGGATTGCCCGGGCCAGCACCGAGTCGGCGACCTTGAACGCCGTCTGGATCGGGAGGCGGGGGACGAGCTCGAGGAGGCGGTCGTTGGGGATCGTGATGACCGTGTCGATGACTTCGCGCAGCCGCTCGAGGCCCCACATCGCGTTCTCTTGACGAACGAGTCCCTCCGAGGCAAACGGGAGCGTACAGACGGCGATCGTGAGCGGGTTCCCGCCCCCCGCATCCTTCGCGCACTGGGCGATGACCGGGGCCGACCCCGTGCCCGTGCCTCCGCCGAGGCCGAGGGTGATGAACACCATGTCGGAGTTCGCGAGCGATTTCCGAAGCTCGTCTTCCGCCTCCTTCGCCGCCTGCTCGCCGACCTGAGGCAGCGCACCGGCACCGAGGCCCCGGGTCAGCCGGCGCCCGAGAAGGATCTTGCGCGGGGAGTGGATCGTGAGGAGGTGTTGGGCGTCGGTGTTGCAGGCGATCATCTCCGCGCCCTGGAGCCCTTCCTCCGCGAGCCGGTTGATCGTGTTGCAGCCCCCGCCGCCGCACCCCACGACCTTGATGTTCGTTTTGAGCGAGGCGAGTACCGCCTCGAGTTCCGCATCGTCCGACGACGGCGGAGGGGCCTCGGGCGCCCTCTTCGGCTCTCCGGGCAGGTGCGCCAGGATCTCCTGGGCTAGCGGTCGCATCACAACCGTTCCTCTATCGGCGGGAGCATGATGTTCATTATAAAGCGTTAGTGCGCAGTCTCCTTGGGCCTCCCGGTTTTCGGTGGCGCGTCGTCCCCGCCGGGGGGACCGGTCTAGCAGCGCGTCGAAACGCAGCCGATTCTCGACCGTCGTTCCGGGAAACCCCATAACGTCCCGCGCGCTGCGAGCGACGGTACGGCGGATGGAGTACTCCCAGTGGGCCCCCCGATATGACCGGATTCGGGCCGAGTTCGGATTCCCGTTCGAGCGGGAAGTGGCGGCCGCCGACCTGCTCGCTTCGCTCTTGCCGAGCTCCGCCCCCGCCGACCCGATCGCCCGACTCCGGCCTCTGGTCGAGGGGCGGACGGCGGTCGTGGTGGGACTTGCCCCGCGGGCGGGTCCTCCTCCGCTCTGGCGCCTGCCTCCGACCGCCCGGGCCCCTGCGATTATCTCGGCCGATGGCGCCACGGCCACGTGCCTCGACGCCGGCCTCGTTCCCACGATCGTGGTGACCGACCTCGACGGTCCGGTGGCCGCCGAGGTGGCGGCAAACCGACGGGGGAGCGTGGTCGTGATCCACGCTCACGGCGACAACCGCCCGGCGCTCGAGGAGTGGGTTGGGCAGTTCCCGGGGGAAGTCGTTGGATCCTGGGCCGGCCCGCCCCGGCCCCGCCTCCTGAACGTCGGAGGGTTCACCGACGGGGACCGGGCCGCTTACCTTGCGGACCATCTCGGAGCCGAACAGGTCCTGCTCTGGGGGTTCGACTTCGGACGCACCGCCCCGACCGACCCCGCTGCTCACGAGGTGAAGCTCGTGAAGCTGACCTGGGCCGAGCGGATGCTCGGGGAGCTCGCGGCCGACGGTCGGGCTCCCCTCTTCCGGTGGCGGTCGGACGGGACCCTCGCGCCCTACCCGCCGGCGAGGTTCGAGGAGTCGACCATGTACACGACACTCTGACCGTTCTCGTAGAGCGGAACGAACGGGAGCGCTCCGAACCAACCGATCGCGCTCGCGCTCAACGCCTGCGCCGGCTTCGAGGGATCGAGCGCGACCCCGGAGTACATCACCGAGTCGACGGCCACGAGGTCGACCGGCCGATCCGTGTACGGAGTCCCGGAACTTCGAAGTTCCGAGGCCGCGGAGGCCCAGGTCGAGCCGGTGAACAGCGCGGGTGTCGTGAACCACGTCGCCGGATTCCCATCGAACCCGAAGATCATCGAGCTCAGCCGATGGTCGGTCGCCACGGTCCAACTCGAGGGAATCGCGATGCCGATCCACATCCAGAGCGCTGCGTCGCTGTGCGTGAGCCCCTCCTCGAACCCCTCGAAATCGTTCTGCGGGGGGTAAACCACCGCCGCGTTCGCCGCAAGCAAGACCACGACAGCAAGACCGGCCGCCAAGAAGGCCCTTCGCCCGGCGCGATCGCCGATCCGGGCGACGACGCGAGCGAGGCCGACGGCGACGAGGAGCCCGATCGGGAGGAAGAGGTACTCCACGTGGCGGTAGGGGGAAAGAGTCGAGGAGATGCCCGCCGCGGGGGAAGACGGGAACGCTGGCGCAAGCAGCGACAGGGCGATCATCGCGGCGGCGGAGAGCCCGAGCGCCCCGGTCCAGGTGAGCGCGAAATGGCCGATACGGGACGGCGAGAGCGCGCGCCGGCTGCCCGCGGCGGCGATTCCAAGGACGAGCACGGGTGAGAACCAGAGGATCGCGGCCACGCTGGTCTTCTGGCTCGTGCCGGGGACGGGCACGAACACGACGAGGAAGATCGCGCCGAAGACGACCGCACAGATCGCGATCGCATCCCGGACCCAGCTCCGGTCCGTCGGGAGTCGGACCCATGCTCGAGCCGAGCGGGGACGGCCCCGCCGCCAGCGGATCAGGAACGCGCTCGCGAGGACCGCGACGAGTCCCAGCGCTTCGAACAAGGCGAAGCCGATGTGCTGGCCCAGGGCAAAGTCGAGGACCTTCGAAGTGAAGGTCGTGGTCCCGAAGAACCAGAAGGCGAAGGTGGCCGTGAGGAACGCCGCGACGAACACGAGTTCGCGGGTCGGGAACCGCCGGCTCCAGAGGCCGGGCGACCACAGTTCGAGGAACAGGATTCCGCCGAGGGCGCTCACGACGAAGAAGTACGAGGAGAGATGGTGGGTGAGGATGAGCGCCCCGCCGGTCAGCGCGAGCGGAAGGTACCAACGGACCTCATGGCGACTCTCGACGAGCATCCAGAGAGCCCCGACGCACAGGAAGTCGCCGAGGGCGAGCGGGGCCGGGTGGGCGATAGAGAACAATCGGGGCATCACGATGGACGCGATGGCGGCCGCGAGCAGAGCGACGGTATCGTGCGGGTACAGGCGGCGGAACAGGAGGAACAGCGGGAACACCGATAGCACCGCGATCACCGGGATGAGGACCGTGAGCGCGCTGAACGTGTCGATGCCCAGCGCTCCCGCACTGGCGCCCGCGACAAGATAGATCCCCGGGAAGTCGGGGTACGCCGAGCCCCACCCGGCGTAGGCCGAACCATGCGGGATCGTGCCCGTCGAGACGAGGTCGGCCGTGAGCCGATAGTACTCGCCGGTGTCCGAACCGAATAGAGCGTACGAGAGGAACGGCTCGAGCGCAAGGAAGATCAAGAGGAAGGCGAGGCCCCCGAGCAGGAGCAGGGTGTCCAGGCGGAGGGGAGGACGGCGGTCCCCGGCCCGGTCCTCCGGCGGGCGGTCCGAGGACGCCATCGGCTGGGGCGTAGGCGGGAGTTCTCCTATAGTCATGCCCCCGGACCCCCGACCCACGGCAATCGGCGAGTTCCCCCGGCATACGCATAAATAGGAGGGGTTGGTGCGCCCGACTCGAGGATTTCGGGATGGTGCGTGCCGGCGGGCAGAAATCCAAGGGCAAACGACCGGCGGCCCGAGCTAGCCCTCCGAAGAAGCGCCCGACCCCCGCCGCGAAGAAAGCGAAGCCGGCCACGAAAAAGCCGGTCCCTGCCGCGAGAAAGCCCACGACCGCGACGCCCAAGGCGCCTCCGAAGCCGAAGGAGCCCGAGCCTGAGCTCAACGTCCCGCTCCCGGACGGGCGACACCATGTGCTCTCGCTCTCCTTCGTACGGGACGGGGACGAGTTCCTGGCCCGGCTCGAAACCGACGCGGGGCACATCACCGAGTTCAAGAACCGCTCGCTCGACCAGCTGTTGACGCTCGTCGCCGGCGAGCTCGAAGACCTGATCGAGTAGCCGGGGCGTCCCTTATCGTCCGAGATCGGAGAGGGCGGCGCCGGCGAAAAGAGTCGAGTCGACGAGATAGCTTCGCATCGGCGTTCCCCTGCCCCAGATCTCGATGAGTTCGACCGGCGTGTCGGCGAGCCAACCCGCTGGGTAGCGTCGAACGGCACGGAACGACAAGCGCTCGAGCGCCGGCAGGGTTCGCCGCCGGCCCCAGCGGCCGACCACGACGATCCGGTCGGTCGCCACTTCGACGCCCCGAGGGGCTGGAGTGAGGGTGACGATGAGCCCGAGGACCCCGAACACGGCGAAGATGCCGGTGAAGAGGAGCACCCCGTTCGTCTCGGGGGAGGCCGACCCTCCCGGTGCGGTCCGGTCGTACAGAACAAACGCGACGTACAGTGCCGCGAGCACGACAAGATAGAGGACGGTCACGCGGAACGCCCGTTGCGAGCCCCCGACGTTCGGGCGCCATGCCCCCGGCGGGCCGGATGGCGGGGTCTCGCGGGATTCACCTTTCGCGGCACCCGCGAGCGGCGGCGCGGATCGCGGGATACGCACCGGACGCGATGTCGCCACCGGGGTCCCTCGCCTTCGTTCAGGGTCGCTCGGCCACCTTAAAGCTACCCGCGGAACATCCGCGTCCGATGCCGAGCCGAACCGAGTATCTCGTGATGAACACCCAACGACCGCGCGAGTTCGTCAATATCACCGAGCGGGTCCGCAAGATCGTCCGGGGGAGCGGTGTCACCGACGGGCTGGTGCTCGTCTCCTCGATGCATATCACCGCGGCCGTCTATGTGAACGACAACGAGTCGGGACTTCTGCATGACATCGCGGCCTGGGCCGACCGTCTCGCCCCACCCGGGGATTACGAGCATCACCGGACGGGCGAAACGAACGGCGACGCCCATCTGAAGAACCTCCTCCTCGGTCACCAGGTCGTGCTTCCGGTGACGAAGGGCGACCTCGACCTCGGCCCGTGGGAGCAGGTGTTCTACGCCGAGTTCGATGGTCAGCGGCCGAAGCGGGTGATCGTGAAGGTCGTCGGGGAGGGAAACCCCCCGGCTCCCTCCCCTCGGTGATTCACGCCTCGAGGTTCGGATCGCCTTGGTGCCCGTCCACGCGGGGACGGGGCAACGGAGCGCTTGGGTCGACGAGGGGTACCTTGCGAGCGATTTCCTTCGCCATCGCCGAGCAGCTCGACGGGGAGACCGGTCGATTCGTGTACCCCGGTAGGGCGAGGTCGTAGGTGACGACCTTCTTCTCGGCAATCGTCTCCCAGACCGCACGGAAGACGCGGTCGGCGGCCTCCCTTTCCCCGATGTGGCGCAGGAGGAGCTCGAGACAGAGGATCTCCGCTACCGGGTCCGCCTTGTCCTGACCGGCGTACTTCGGGGCCGAGCCGTGGACCGGCTCGAAGACCGCGAGCTCGTCCCCATACAGTGCGCCGGGGGCGACCCCAAGGCCGCCGGCGAGCCCCGCGCACAGATCGGAGAGGATGTCGCCGAAGAGGTTCGTCGTCACGATGACGTCGTACTCTTCGGGCTTCTTGGCGAGCTGCATGCACATGTTGTCGATCAGCCGCTCGTCGGCCTGGATATCGGGATACATCGGCGCCATCTCCCGGAAGGCCGTCTGAAAAAGCCCGCCCGTCGTCTTCATGATGTTCGCCTTGTGGACCGCGGTCACTCGGTGGCGGTGTTGCCTTCGGGCGAGCTCGAAGGCGAACCGGATGATCCGGTCGGAGGCTTTGCGGGTGATCACCGCTACGCTTTCGGCGGCAGAGTGGTCGCGGTCCACCCAGTGCTCCACCCCCGAGTACAGCCCTTCCGTCGCCTCTCGGACCACGATCAGGTCGGTCTCGGGATACCGTGTGCCCTCCCCGGCGATCGCGCGGGCCGGGCGGACGGAGGCGTAGAGATCGAGTTGCTGCCGAAGCGCCACGTTGACCGACCGGAATCCGCTGCCAATCGGAGTGGTGATCGGGCCTTTGAGCGCGAGGCGGTTCTTTCGGACCGAGCGCAGCACGTCGTCGGGAAGCGGCGAGCCGGTGGCTTGGATCGCCTTCTCTCCGGCCTCCACAACCTCCCAGTCGAGGGAGACCCCGGTGGCCTCGGCCACGAGCCGGGCCGCGCTCGTGACCTCGGGTCCGATCCCATCGCCCGGGATCAACGTGACGCGGTGACCCATTCCCGACCTTCCGGCCCCCGCGAGCTTCGGGGGGATTTAAGGAATGGGTCGGCCCCGTCGTTCACTGCGCCGGACGGGCCGCGGGAAGTCGCGCCAACACCGACCGGAGGACCGCGTCGCGGATCTTCCCCTCGTCGAACGAGGTCGACCAGATGACCACCACCCCGTCCCACGTCTTCTCAGAGATGTCGGAGACCTCGAGTCGGGGCGCGGGCAGTGTCGGCGTCGTGCCCGGCACCGCCCCCGCGAGGCCTGCGACCGCCGCCTCGACGGTCGGCACCGGGATCGTCTGCGGGAACGTCATGCGGACCCGCAGGGCCTTCGCCATTCCCGGAAACTGGTGGAGACTGAGCGCGTTCAGCACGATGCCGTTCGGGAACTTGGCGAGTCCACCGCCGTCGAGCTCGACAATCGTGTAGATGAGACCGACGTCCCGGACCGTGCCGGTGTAGCCGGGGTACATCATCTCGTGCGGATAGCTCGGGGCAAGGGCCCCATAGCTCGAGGTAACGAACGACACCCGATCGCCGGGCCGATACGGATCCGCAAGCACGATGAGGAGCCCCGCAAACACGTTCGCGAGCACTGTCTGAGCCGCGAGGCCGACGATGATCCCCGCGAAGGCGCTCCCCAGAAACAGCGACTCCGCGGAGACTCCGGCCAGGTTGAACAGCACGAGAATCGCCGCAACGGCGACGATCAGGTTCAGGAAGAGGCGCACCGCGTGACTGCGGGTCGAGATCCCCCGACGCTCGAGAACGGCATCGGAAGCGCTCGTGACCGACTTGGCCACCACCCAGGCGACCAGAAGGACCGCGCCGGCCTCGAGCGCGAGGAACTCGGGGTGATTGAACCCCTTCGAGTTGAAGTAGCGCTCGTTGAACTCGATGAACAGCGCGTAGAGTCCTCCCGCGAGCAGCGCGCTGAGGAACAGGTTCCGGATGAGGACCCGGAGCGGACGCTTCGCAACAGGAGCGGCCATCAGCGGCCCCAGCCCTCCGTCTGCATAGCAGTTTTCATCCCGCCGAGGGGAGGGTTAACAGTATTCTTATAACCCATAGTTATCCCTCTACCGATGGCCGCGGTCGCGCACTCCGAGGTTTTGGCCCATGACTGGCTCCCACCGGTGGCGTTCGGTCGAGCTCGGGAACTCCAAGAGCTCCTCCGACGCCTCGACCCTCCCACGCCACGAACCCCGGGCCCTTGGATCGTCGGCGTGGCCGGTAGCTCCGGGTCCGGAACCTCGACCGTCGCCCGTCGCGCCGCACGTGAGGTGGTGGAACGGGTCCGTGCGAGCCTCGGCGAACCGTTCCCGAGATCCATCTCGGTGCGTACCTCGTTCCTTCGGGGGGCGCACGGCGTCGCCACGGCGCTGCTGCAGCGCCTGGACGATGGCTTCGATGGTCGAGGGTTCGCGGTGCCGGAGATCCTCGCCGGGTTCTTGCGCCGCCTCCGCCGCGAATCTCGACCCGCGGTCATCGTTCTCGACGACATCGGGGTCGGCGGGCCGGACCTCGCTCCGATCCTCCGGGCATTCGCGGAACCGGACCGGTTTCTGCCCGAGGGGGAATCCGGGCTGCCCCCGCTCTGGACGATTCTCGCGGGAACCCCCGAAGGCCTAGGGGGGCTCGATCGCTCGGTGGGCTGCCGGCTCCGGCTCGGCCCGTGGGTCCCGGTGACCCCCTACGACCTCGCCACCCTGCGCGCCATCGTGTCGGACCGCGCGGAGCGAGCGCTCGGAGTCCCCGCTCCGACCGACCTCATGGAGCGCGTCGTGGCTCGAACCGCGGAGGACGGCGGGGGCGCCCGTCGGGCGGTCGATCTGCTCCGCCGGGAGCTCCTGGGTGTGACCTACCGGGACCTTCGGGACGGGATCCCTCCCGGCCGGCTTCGGGGTGTCTCGGTGGAGCCGTGGGTGGTCCGAGCGATTGGAGTGGCGTCCCAGGGACGCGCCGCCCGGCTGGGCGACGTGAAGCGCTGGGAGGCGGAACTCGCGCAGGAGAGCGGCGCCCGACCCCTTCCGACCACCACCTTGTGGCGGCGGATCGTTCGACTCGAGCAGGCCGGTTACGTTCGTCGCGAAATTCGTACCGGAGGGAACGGCGGGACCCTTTCCCTCGTCCGGGTGCTGACGCCGATCGAGGAGTGGGTCACGAACGATCTTCGGCCGGGAACTCGTCCAGCGGGCGAACCGTATGCCGACTCCGCCGTGGCGCCGGCGGCGGGGGACCCGGAGTTCCTGCGGCCGGAGCCCGGGACGCTTCCCCACGGACCTTGAGCTGACTCACCACCATCTCGGCGAGGCGCCGGGACCGAAGCGCCTGCTCGATCCGGTCGATCGGCGCGTTGCGCAACGCCTCGCGGTCGGGGTACCCGGCGCGGAACAGCTGTCGGGCGCGCACGCGTCCGATGCCGCGTAGCCGCACCAGGTCGAGCAGCTCCTCCCGGACCCCGTAGCGGACCCGGAACGAGAGATCGTCCACCGAGCGCCCCACCCGGCGCTGGAAGACCCGGGCGAGGCGTCCGGCGGCGAACAGGAGCCAGTCCGCGTCCTCGACCTTGGAGCGTAGGTCGCCGGCCCCGATTCCGAAGCGCTGGGTGATCTCGACAATCGGCTCCTCGCTCACCCAGGCCTCGAGGACCGCGGCGGTCTTGAGGGTCGACAGGAACGCGTCGAGGTCGAGGTCGAGCGGCGGCTCTTCCGGCTTCACGAGGAGCTCCTCCACTTCGTCGGTGTACCGCGCGAGAAGGTCGGCCTCCTCGCCTCGGCGGAGAAAGAGCGGCGGAAGATCGGGAACCGCGGCTACCGCGGCGAGCAGGGGGAACGCCCCCACCCCGATCGGCGCGCGGCCGAGAACCTCCCGAAGGACGATGGCGCTCAACGGATCGAGATAGAGCTCGCTCGTGAGCTCGCCGAAGCGGGTGGCGCGAAGCGCTTCGCCCGGGAAGAGGAGTTCGTTCCGTTCGAGGAACCGCCGCACCGAGCCGATCTTCGTGTGGAGCTCGGAGAGGGGCAGGGTCCGGCCGTAGAACGTCGCCCCGAAGAACCCCTCGAGGTCGGTGTCGTTCGTGACCGCCCCGCTCGCGACGAGGGCCAGCAGGTGCATGCGGAGCGCGGGCTCCGCGGCGAGCCGGCTCTGGATCGGCTCCGGAGGGGCGGCCAGGTACCGATCGATGAGCCGGTCCTCGTCCTCGGGGGTTCGTGCGAGGAGAAGCGCCTCACCGACGGGGTCGAACCGCGGCCGACCCGCCCGACCGAGCATCTGCTGAACTTCCATCGCCGGGATCGGCGCCTGCAGCCCGAGCCGGTCGTCGTACCGGCTCGTGTCTCGGACGATCACCCGGCGGGCCGGCAGGTTGATCCCCGCGGCGAGCGTGGGGGTCGCGACCAGCGCCTTCAGCGCGCGATCGCGAAAGGCGCGCTCCACCACTCGCCGTTCGGGGTTGGTGAGCGAGGCGTTGTGGAAGGCGACCCCGTTCGGGAGGAGGCCGCTCAGCCGGCGGATCCCCTCGGTCTCCTCGTCCGATATCGTCCCGAGTTCCGCGGCGGCCGCCTTTGCGCGCGTGCGCTCGTCGGGGGAGAGGAGTCCTCGGACCGTGGGAATGAGGGCCTCGGCGAGCTGTTCACTCGCCTTGCGACTGTTAACGAAGATGAGCGCCTGTCCCCCCTCTTGCACGACTGTGCGCACGAGGCGAGGGACCGCCTCGCCGGGGGCCGGGATATCCCGTACGCTGAGGTCCGTGAACGTGATTCGCCCGTCGAAATAGACTCCCAGCTTGAGGGGCACGGGCCGAAACTCGGAGACCACGTGGTGCGCGTCGAGCCACTCCGCGACCTCCTCGGAGTTGCTGACCGTGGCGGAGAGGGCGACGATCTGGAGGTCCGGGTATCGCCGTCGAAGGCGGGTGAGGCTGATTTCGAGGGTTGGGCCTCGCTCGGGGTCGCGCAGGAGATGCACTTCGTCTGCGACGACGACACCGAGGCGGTCGAGCCACGGGCTGCCGCGGCGCAGCAGGCCGTCCGCCTTCTCGCTGGTCGCTACCAGGACGTCGAGCTTCTCGAGCTTCTCGGCCGGCAGATCGAAGTCCCCGATCGAGATCCCGACCTTGAGCCCCAGCTCCTCGAATTTCTCGAGCTCCTCGACTTTCTCGTGGGCCAGCGCGCGGAGCGGTACGAGGTAGAGACCGGTGCGACCCTCGCGGACCGCCCGAAGGAGGGCCAGGTACGCCACCAGTGACTTCCCGCTCGCCGTGGGGCACGCGAGCAGGAGGCTCTTGCCCGAGAGCACCGGCTCGAGCGACTCCGCTTGCGGCGGGTAGAGCGAAGAGATCCCGTCCGCGACGAGGACCTTCTGCCACGCCGGATCCAGAGCGGTCTCGATGAGGGGGACGGAGCGCTCGCCGCCCTCCTTTCCGGCGCCGCCCGGGGAGTGCCGGTGACTGCGTGGAGGCACGTCGCCTCGGAGCCCGGGTCGCTACAAAGGGTTTCGTCCGGACTCGGAGGAAAGGAGGTTCCGGGCAAGGATCAGCTCCTGAATCTCGGTCGTGCCCTCCACGATCGGAAACACTCGTGCGTCCCGTAGGAGGCGCTCGGCGCGGGATCCTGCTCGCATCCCCGCTCTCCCGGCGACGTCCACGCCCGCGGCCGCAATCTGCACCGCCGCTCGGGAGGCGACCAGCTTCGCCACCGAGGCGTCCATGACGTAGGGTGCCCCGGTGTCTTTCGCCTCCGCGGCCCGAGCGACCAGCGCCCGGGCCGAGGCGAGGTCGGCGAAGGCGCGAGCGACGATCGTGCGTTTCCAGTCGGCGTCGTCGGCGGTGACCGATCGGAGAAGTTCGGCGAATGCGGCCTCGGCGACGCCGAGAGCACAACTCGCGATTCCGACCCGACCTCCCTGGAGGGCGCCGAGGGCGATGCGAAGTCCCTCACCCTCCCGCCCGAGCAGGCACTCCGGCGGTAGGTGGGCGTCGCTCAACACGAGCTCGGCCGTCTCGCTGCCCCGCATCCCGAGCTTCTCAAACCGCTGGGCGACGGAAAAACCCGTAGTCCCCGGAGGGACGATGAACGCCGAAATCCCCTTGTGTCCGAGGGTCGGATCGGAGGTCGCGAACACCAGGACCACCCCGGCGCTCACGGCATTCGAGATGAACGTCTTGGAACCGCGAAGGACGAACCCATCTGCTACCGATGAGTACCGCGTCCTCAGGCTCGCGGCGTCCGACCCCGCGTTCGGTTCGGTGAGCGCGAAGGCTCCGATCTGTTCCCCTCGAGCGAGGGGACGAAGGAACCGCTCCCGTTGCACGTCCGTCCCCCAGGCGAAAATCGGAGCCGAGCAGACCGAGAGGTGCACCGCGACGAGGACGCCGATCGACGCACTCGCCCGGCAGAGCTCCTCGAGTACTGCGACCGTCGACCGGGTATCCCCTCCCGTCCCGTCCCATTGGGGCGGCGACCCGAGCCCGAGAAACCCCTCCTCGGCCAGGCCCCGGACCAGCTCGTCGGGGATGCGGTCTTCCCGGTCGATCCGTTCGGCGAGGGGTGCTACTCGCTCTTCGGCGAACGTGCGGGCTCGTGTGCGCCAACCGTTCGCATCCGCCGGTAAAGGCCTGCCCACGGGCCCGGCCATCACGACGAACTCTTAATGCGTGGCGGCCCGTCGCGGCTCCCGCTGGGAGGTGATGCCGCATGCCGGGAGGGCCGACTCCCAAAGACCGATTCACCTCGCTCGACACGCTCGCCGTGGTGCGCGAGCTCCGGGGCCTTCGACGGGCCCGCGTCGACAAAGTGTTCGACCTCTCGGGGGGAGGCTGGGGGCTCTCGCTGCGGGTTCCTCGGGAAGGGCGTCGGGAGCTTCTCTTGGTGCCCGGGCGGTACGTCGCGCTGCTCTCGGAGTCGGCGGCCCACACTGAGGAGCTCTCCCCGCTCGCCCGTCAGCTTCGCCGGTTGCTCGAGGGAGCGGTGCTCGAGGAGGTACCGGACCCCGGTGGCGAGCGACTGCTCGAGGTCGTGCTGCGCCGGTCCGACGATCCCGCACCAATCCGGCTCGCTCTCGAGATGTTCGGTTCGGGGAACCTCATCGTCGCTCGGGGCGATTCGATCGCCGCCACGGCGACGACCCGTCGGTGGGCCCACCGTACCGTGGCGGTCGGGTCTCCGTACGCGCGGCCACCGAGCCGACCGGATCCATTCACGCTGGGGTCCGCCGAGATCGAGGCGGAGCTCACCCGTTCGCGCACCGACCTCGCGAGCACGCTGGGAGCGCGACTGGCGCTGGGTGGGCCGCTCGCGGAGGAGCTGATCGCTCGGGGAGGATGGGACGGAGCCCGGGCCGCGGCCACGGCGGCGGGCCAAGTCGGGCCAGAGCTCCACCGCGCCCTCCAGACCTTATGGCTCGAGGTCGGCGAGCACCCTACGGGCCACCTCTACCGACGCGAAGGGGTCGCGGTCGACGCAACACCCTACCGCTCGCGCCGCTGGCAAGAGGTCCCGTCGGTCGAGGAGGTCGAACGACCGACGTTCTCGCTGGCGGCCACGGAGTACTTTTCCACTCTCTCTGCCGCACCGGTATCCCCGGAGGAGCTGGCGCGCTCTCGGCAGGTGAAGGAGCTCGAGCACCAGATCGAGCGGCAGCGGTCCGCCGTCGTCGAGCTCGAGCGCCGCGTCGAGGAGCTGAAGGCCGACGCGACCGCGGTATTCGACCATTATCCGGAAGCGGAGAGCGCACTTGCCGAAGGGCGGCGTCGAGACCCCAAGGCCTCGGCCATCGAAGCCCGCCTGGGGGACCGGACGGTCTCCCTGATCGCTGGTGAGAGTCCCCGGGTGACCGCACAGCAGCTCTTTGCGGAAGCGAAGCGAGCGCAGGCAAAGTTCAGCGGCGCGGTGAGCGCGGTCGCCGAAGCGGAGGCAAAGCTGTCGGCACTCGCGCGGGCGCCGTCGGGCTCACTCCCCAGCGCCGCGCCGATCGCCGAGTCCGGTCCCCGGCGCCGGGAACATTGGTTCGAGCGGTACCGATGGTTCGTCAGTTCGGACGGCGCGATCGTGGTCGCCGGCCGCGATGCCACCTCCAACGACCAGGTCGTGAAGCGCCATCTCAAAGAGGGTGACGTCTACGTCCACGCCGATCTCCACGGGGCCGCCAGCGTAGTGGTCAAACATCCGGCCTCGGGCCGTCCCCCGCTCACCGAAGCGACGTATCGCGAAGCCTCCCAGTGGGCGGTCGCCTTCTCCAAGGCTTGGCGAGCCGGCCTCGCCGCCGCCTCCGCGTTCTGGGTGAGCCCCGACCAAGTCTCGAAGTCCGGAGGCAGCGGCGAGTTCGTGGCAAGGGGTGCCTGGGTGATCCACGGCACGAAGCACTTCCTGCACGACCTCCCCCTCGAGGTCGCGATCGGGACGATCGACTACGAGGGCGAGCCACTGTGGACGGTAGCGCCGCCGTCCGCTTTCACCGACCGGGGGCGGGTTCGGGCGTATCTCACTCCGGGACCCGAGGCCGACCGGTCCCGTGAGGAGGTGGCGCTCGCCCGCGACCTCGGACTGCCACGGCCCCGGCTCCAGTCGCTCCTTCCCGCCGGCGGTATCTCGGTGCGTCGCGCGTAGACCCGTTGGACTTCACGTGCGGGGAAGGCATCGCCGGGGCGACGCCAGTTAGTCCGACGAGCGCGAATCGCGACCACCTCCACCGCCGTCGCCTCCACGCGCATCGTCGCGCCGACCTCGATCCGGGTCTCGGGGGGAAGCACGAGTCGCGCCGGCCGAGTGCGGCGCCCTTCCACGATTGACACCGGCACCACGGCGCCCCGGTCGGGGACGGTCCAGACCGTGGCGATCTCGTGAGCGACCGCGGCGGGAGCCGACTCACCGCTGCGCAGGTCGATTCGGACGATCCGAGCACGTTCTTCCGACCCGGGTACGTCGGAACCTACCTGGAGACGTCGGCCATGAGGCACCTCGATTCCCCGACGCGTGGAGGTAGGGCCCTCTGAAACGATCTCCGTCAGCCGGACGTGCCGTTCTCGTCGGACATCGAAGGCGTGGGTCCACCCGCAGACCCGGCATCGCGCGACACCTTGAAGATGGGTTCCGGCGGAGGCGCTCGCCCGATCCAGACGAAGGATTCGGTGCGGAGTCGTGCGTCCGCAGTTCTCGCAGGCCAGGGTCGCGGAGTGGAGTCGGGAGTAGCCCGTCGATTCCGCGCTATCGTTGGGCGCGGCCGACTCCGGACTCATGGAGGGAACCCGATGGGCCGGGACGCGCTTGACGGTTCCGACTCCCTCTTCCGCGCCCGCATCGGGTGAACCCTCCCGACGAGGGTCAGCCGGAAGGGGAGGAGAGCTCGGCACTCCGCAAGATCTCGGGAAGCTCCCCGTCCACACGGTGTCGACAGGCGACGCCGAGCACGTGCTCGGTGTGCGACCGGTCGACGGCGAACGCCGGCTCGACGAGCTCCACACCCTCTCGCGGGTTCCGGACGACTTCCACGCGAAGGGCCGGTCGCTCCGGGTGCAGCCGAGTGTACGCGTGCACGACACGTTCGGCCATCTCGAGGACGGAGATCGCCTCGCCGCTCGCGACGTTGAAGGTCGTCGCGGTGGGAGGGACCGAGGGTCGGGTCAGAAAGCGGACCGCGGCCTCCCAGTGCGCGAGGACGTCCTCGATGTGCACGAAGTCCCGACGCTGGGTTCCGGGAGCGTTCACCAGCAGGCGCCCCTCTTGGGCTTGCCGGGCGAAGACCTCGAGGACGTTCCCTTTCGACACGCGTCGACCCGCGGCGACGTACCCTCCGTAGACGTTGCTCTGGCGGAGGTTCGCGGCCGCGATGTGCGCGGTGGCCGCAAGCTCCGCCGTGAGGGTCTCTCCGATCGCCTTCTGGCGGGCGTACTCGTGCGTCGGACGGGCCGGGGTCCCTTCCCGCACCGGCAACTGTTCCGGCGCACCCACCACGGCGAAGCTGCTTGCGAATGCCACCGGGATCCGCCGGTCCTTACACATGGCGTAAAGCCGACGCGTTCCGTCGACATTCACGCGGGCCGTCCCGCTGGGGTCGCGGGCGCATGGCATCACCCCGGAGACCGCGGCCAGGTGGAGGATCACATCGCAGTCGGAGAGGGCCCGTAGCGCCGACTCACCGGCGAAGTCGGCCGCCAGGGCCGGCCATTCCGAGTACTCCACGTGAATGGGACCCGATCGATCGTCCACCAGTCGGAGCTCGAACCCCCGAGCGGCGAGATAGGGCACCAGTGCGCCGCCGATGAATCCCGTGGCTCCGGTGACTCCAATGCGGACCATCGAGGGCGGTCGGGCGCGCGAGGCAATAAAGCGTGGGGTGGCGGCCCCGTGGGCCGGGGCTCGTCGGCGCCAACGGACCCGGAGGGGACGGGCGCACGTCTCCGTGCGCATGGCCTTTTGAGGTGGGGGATGCTGGCCCGTCGCGCCGAAGCTGAGATGCGCGAACCCAGGGCCGATTCCACGATCGACACCGACGCTCGCCGCGCGTCCTCGATTCCCGGTTCGCGAGGTCCACCGTGACGTCCCGTCTTGCGGTCGTCCGGGGAGTCGAGCGGATCAACTTCACCGAACTCGGGATGTACGCGGCGCTTCGCAACGAAGGCTTCGACCCGGAACTCCTCTGCTCGAAACGGAGCCGGGTGACCGAAGCCCAGGCGGGGATGCCGATCCGACGTTTGGCCCTCCCCCTCGTCGCCTCGCTCCTCGCGCCCACGCTCGTTGGGGGATACCTCATCGGACGGGTGTCGCCCTACCGGTACTATCACCAGTATCTGCGGGGATTCCACCGCGCCGTCCAGTCGGTCGACATCCTCTGTCCCGTCGATCTTGGCCACCCCACGAGCTACCAGTCGGTGATGGAGCGGAAGTTCGGGAAGAAGGTCGTGGTCCAGTGCTGGGACAATATCCCGTTCAACTGGCCCAACGACCGGCCGATCCGCCACCACTACGAGGCGGTGCTCGATGGGGCGGACCACTTCCTCGCGCTCACGGACGACAGTCGCCGGGCGCTGCGCGCGATGGGTGTTCGGGAGGAGCGAATCTCCCGTGTGAACATCGGCGTGGATACCGAGTTCTGGCGGCCCGGGCCCGCGGCGTCGCCGCCTCGGTCACCGGTCGAGCTGCTCTTTGTCGGGCGGCTCGACTGGGCGAAAGGCATCCACACGGTGATCGAAGCCCTGGACCTCGTGACGGCACCCGTCCGGCTCACCATCGTCGGGGCGGGTATTCAGGAGGAGCGGCTTCGCTGGCTGATCGAGTCCCGGAACCGACGCGGGAATCCGGCGGCGGCCCGTTCGGTGCAGTTCCTCCGCCCGCGGTTCGGCGAAGAGCTTCGCCGACTTCGCCAGTCGTCGGACGTGCAACTGATCCCGTCGATCCCGACTCCCCAGTGGCGCGAACAGCTGAATCAGTCGATGCTCGAGGGTATGGCCTGTGGCCTTCCCCCTATCGCCTCGGCGACCGGGGCGATCCCGGAAGCAGTGTCCGACCGGGACACCGGACTGCTCGTTCCCCCCGACTCCCCGGCGGATTGGGCCCGCGCCATCGATTATCTCGCCGGTCGAACCGAGGATCGTCACCGGATGGGCGAGCGTTCCCGGGAGCGAGTGGTCGAGCGGTACTCTCTCGTCCAGCAGGGGCACGCGCTCGCGACCGTCCTCCGCACCAGGGTGCTGGGAACCTAGGCCGGGCGAAACGAGAAGGGCCTGCCCCGAATTCTAAGGAACTTCCCGGAGCAGTGCCTCGAGCGACTTACGCAACCGCGTCCCGAGTCCGGGGGTGCGGAGGGCGAACTCGATGTTCGTTTTCAGCCAGAGGTACTGGTCGCCAATGTCGTAGCGGGTCCCCGAGAAAGTCGCGGCGTAGACGGCCCGTTCCTCGGCGAGCAGCTGGAGCGCGTCCGTGAGCTGGACCTCCCCGTTCCGCCCCGGCCGGGTCCGGTCGATAGCGGGGTAGATGTCCGGGGTGAGCACATAGGCGCCGGTGATCCCGAGCCGACTCGGTGCGTCGGCCAGCTTCGGCTTCTCCACGAGCCGCTCGCATCGGTACAGCCCTGGCTCGACCTCAGGGCCGGCGACGATCCCGTAGTCACCGACCTTCTCGTCGGGCACCGGCTCGACCGCCAGGATCGGCGCCTTCCGCCGCTCGAACCATCTCCACAGCTGTCGGAGGAGCGGGGGGTCACAGACGTTGATCGTGTCCCCGAGGAGGACCCCGAATGGGTCCGAACCGGTGTGGTGGCGAGCGCACTCAATGGCGTTCGCGAGTCCCTTCGGTTCGCGCTGCCGCACGAAGTGAATGCGGGCCTTTTGGCTCAGCTCCTCGAGCCGTCGGAGCTCCGGCCGGTCGTTCCACTTTGCGAGCTCGGGACTGAGATCGAAGTGATCCTCGAGCGCCCGTTTGCCCCGACCCGTCACGATCAGAATATCGTCGGCCCCGGAAGCCACCGCCTCTTCGACGACGTACTGGATGATCGGGCGGTCGACCATCGGGAGCATCTCCTTGGGCTGGCTCTTCGTGGCGGGTAGGAACCGCGTGCCGAGCCCGGCCGCCGGGATGACCACCTTCACCGCGCCCTCCGGGCCCTCGCGATTCGCGCGGGCGATACGGGTCCGCCGGCGCCGAGACCGATCACGGTCAAACCGACGCGTTCGGCCGCCTGAGGATCGAGGGCTCGCCGCAGGTCGAGGAGAAGCGGTCGTCGCATGCGGCGGGAGCGGGCCCGGGTCCAACGGAGGTAGTCCGGCCAATCGGCCTGAAGGATCGCGACGTCGGCACCTGTGAGGGTCTCTTCGAGCGAGGAGCAGAGCTTCAAGCGCCCTCGGGCGCGAGGGCCGGGGGCCATCCAGATTCGACGAAACGGCTCGACAGCCACCGGGTCGTGGGCTCGAACCTCGGCGCCCTCAGCGACCAGATGCTCCGCGATCGGAATCGCGCGTGATTCCCGCACGTCGTCGGTTCCCGCCTTGAAGGCCAGTCCGAGGAGCGCGACCCGTTTGCCCGCCAACGTTCCCACGACGGTTCGGACGAAATCGAGGGTATAGGCCATCTGTTCCTCGTTCGCTCGGAGCGCCGCGGCCCCGGTCCGCAGCGGTACGCCGAGCTCCCGCGCCCTTGCGACGAACGCGGAGACGTCCTTCTCGAAACAGCTACCGCCGAACCCGGGCCCAGCCCGCAGGAACCTCGGCCCGATCCGGGGGTCTCGGCCCACGGCGTCCATCACCCGGTCCACATGCACCCCCAGCCGGTCCGCCAGTCGGGCGACCTCGTTGGCGAACGAGACCTTGAGCGCGAGGAACGCGTTCGCGGAGTACTTCACGAGCTCCGCCCCGGAGGGGGTAAGGGACACCACCGGGGCTCGGAACGGCCGGTACGCCCGCTCGAGCCATTCCTGCGCTCGGTGGTCGAGCGTCCCGATCACCACCCGGTCGGGGTAGAGCGCGTCGTGCACCATCGTCCCTTCGGCCAGGAACTCCGGATTCGAGGCGACGCTCACCGTGCGCGGGGTGCGGCCGGAGTGTCGAAGCACGTCGGGGAGAACCACCGCCTCCGTCGTGCCCGGCACGACGGTGCTCTTGACGACGACGAGGCGGTATCGAGTGACCGCGCCGATCGCTCGGGCGACCTCCGCAGTGGCGCGCCGGAGCGGTCGGAGATCGATACGTCCGCTCGGGCGGGGAGGGGTAGGAACACAGAGGAAGATCCCTTCCGCGCCCGCGACAAGGTCGTCCAGACGGTCCACCACGCGGAATCGTCCCGAACGAACCTGCGTCCGGAGCAAGGCGGCGAGTCCTTTCTCGTGATACGGGGTGACGCCCCGGGCCACGGCCGACCGGATCTCGGGCTTCGCGTCGTAGCCGACGACCGGTAGCCCGCGCGCGGCGAAAGCGAGGCCGGTACCGAGCCCCATGTACCCGAGTCCGACGATACCGACCCGCGGGGCTCGGCCCGCGGACCGCGTCACGCTCGCCTCCCGCGGCCGATTCCGAGGGACCGGAAGTGCTCGACAGTCATCGAGATCCCGTCCTCAAATCGCACCTTCGGCGACCATCCGAGGTGTTTCCGCGCGAGCCGAATATCGGGAGAACGCTGCCGCGGGTCGTCCTCGGGGAGGGGTCGCCGCTCGAACCTCGCCGGGACGTGGAGGGCCCGCGCGACGACCTCCGCGGCCCGCCGGACCGTGAACTCCCGAGGATTCCCAAGGTTCATCGGGGTCGGGACGCCGCGAGGGGCGTCCATCAATCGAGCCAGACCGTCCACGAGGTCCGAGACGTAGCAAAACGATCGGGTTTGTGAGCCGTCCCCGTACACGGTGAAGGGCTCGCCTCGCAGCCCCTGAACGATGAAGTTGGAGATGACCCGTCCGTCGTTCGGGTCCATCCGGGGCCCGTAGGTGTTGAAGATCCGAGCGATTCGCACGTCCAGGCCGTAATGCCGCCGGTACGCGGCCGCCAAAGCCTCGGAGTATCGCTTCCCCTCATCGTAGCAGCTCCGGGGCCCAACGGGGTTCACGTGGCCCCAGTAGCCCTCGACCTGCGGGTGGATCTCGGGATCGCCGTAGACCTCGCTCGTGGACGCGAGCAGTACCCGCGCGTCGGCCCGTCGCGCCGACTCGAGGACTCGATGCGTTCCAATCGAATTGACGAGCAACGTGCCGACCGGATCGCTCTGATAGGCCGGAGGGGAAGCAGGACTCGCGAGGTGGAAGTAGCGATCCGCGGTCGGAAGCGACGGTGCCCGAACGAGGTCCGATCGCCGAAACCGAAACCGGGACGACCGCCGCGCGTCCGCGAGGTTCCGGGCCCGACCGGTACTGAGGTTGTCAATACCGAGGACCTCCGAGCCCGTCGCCAGAAGGCGGTCGACAAGGTGTGAACCGAGGAACCCTGCGGCTCCCGTTACGACTGTATCGCCCAAAGTGGTCGCATCGTACGAGCGGATTCCCGCCTAAAGCGTTTCGTGAGGCGGGTTGCGCGCTCCCGAATCCTGGGGCGGCGGTAGCAGCTGTAGAACGCACGATGCGCGGCATCCGAACTGTCGCGATTCGCTGCGATGGCGGTATTAACGGAGCCCCCGTTCGGCTGGCGATAGCTCGTGCCGGCCGACGGAGTCCGTGGGCCCCCTCTCGTGAGCGCCATCGTCGTCGTGACGTTCGACCGGCCCCACCTCCCGACGCTGTGGAGCGACCTTTCGGCGCAGACGTATCGACCGCTCGAACTCGTGGTGGTCGACAATGCCTCCGCCGACGGTTCGGCGGAGTTCGTACGTACTCACCCACTGCCATTTCCCGTACGAGTCGTGACCCGGGGCACCAATGCCGGTGTGACTCCGGCCTGGAACGACGCGCTGCGCGAGGCCGCGGGACGCTGGGTCCTCCTCCTATCCCCCGATTGTCGCTTCCCGGCCAACCTCACCAAGCAGTTAGTCGAACAGACCGAGAACGGGGTCGGTGCCGGGACCGTTGCCGCGAAAGTGGGAGGGGCCAGCCCCTCCTTCGAGTGGGAGGGCCGCCCCGGCTCCCCGCTCGAGCTCTCGGCGCACATCACCCCTCGGGCCGCCGCGGGAGAGCCGAATCCGCGGTTACCGGGCGAGGTGTTTGGTTACCACGGTGCGTGCGGACTGGTCTCGGCCGAGATGATGCGGCGTCTCGGGGGCTGGGACGAACTCATCAACTTCGGGGGGGACGAGGTCGATGTGGCCCTTCGCGCCCACCTCCTCGGATACCGGTTCTTCACGGTCCCGGGCCTGGTGGCGGTGCACCCGTACAACCCGCGAGGAGGAGGGAAGTCCGGACCACTTCGGCGAATGCGCCTGCGCAGCACGTGGTTCTCGCTGCTGAAGCACGCCGGCATCACGATCCGGTACGGCTCGCTGGGCCGCGAGGCGGTCAATCACCTGTTCTGGAACCGATTGATCGCAGACCCTCGAGAGCTCGGTGCGACGGGGGCCTGGCTCATCACGGTGGCGCCCGCGCTCGCCGAGCGTCGGGCGAACCTCTGGAGGCTCGTCCGGACCGCCGCCCGGCGATAGTCTCCTCGAACTAGCGCTGGCCGCCCTGAACGAGTCCCCGATCGGCGAGCTCTCGGTAGGCCGTCTCGGATCGGTCGAGGCCACCTTGGGTCCGGCTCCAGGCGACGAACTCCGCTAACCCCTCTTCCAGGGGGACGGAGGGGCGGAAGCCGATGAGGTCGCGCGCCTTCGAGATGTCGGCGATGCAGTGCCGTATGTCGCCCGCCCGGAACTCCCCGGTAACCTGCGCGGGGATGGGCTGGCCGTGGAGCCTCCCGAGCAGCGCCGCGATCTCCGCTACCGTGGTCGGCCGACCCGTGCCCAAATTGAGGGCGCGGTAGTCGGCGGCGCTCGACGACTCGGCGAGCAGCATCCCACGTACGATGTCGTGGACGGAGACGAAGTCGCGGCTCTGCTTTCCGTCCTCGAAGACGATCGGAGGTTGCCGGTGCAGCAGCCGATTCCCGAATATCGCGCAGACACCCGTGTACGGGTTACTGAGGGCTTGACGGGTGCCGTAGACGTTGAAGAACCGAAGCGCCACGGTCGGGATGCCGAACGCGCGCCCGACCGCGAGGGCGAGTTCCTCCTGATCGCGCTTCGTGACCGCATAGACCGAGGTCGGTTGGAGCGGTTTCTCCTCGGGCGTCGGGACCGGAGTGGCGGCCATCCCGCATTGGGGGCACTTCACTTCCCATTCCCGAGACGCGAGCTGAGCGGTCGGTCGAAGCGAAGGAGCGATCGGTCCGCACGACGGGCAACGGTACGCCCCCTCGCCGTAGATGCTCATCGAAGAGGCGACGATCAACTTCCGGACGCGATGCGTGCGTTCCGTCAGCGCCTGGAGCAGGACGGCCGTGGCTCGGCTGTTGGCGTCCACATAGTGGTCGACCTGGTACATGCTCTGACCGACCCCCACGGCGGCCGCTAGGTGGAACACCGTGTCGACGCCCTCGAGCGCCTCGGGGACGGCCCCCGGGTCCCGAAGATCCTTGAAGCGGTAGTCGACGCGAGGCTGAAGGTAGGACGGTCGGCTCTCGTGGACCTGCGGGAAGAGCGCGTCCACGACGCGAACGCGATCTCCACGCTCGACCAGCGCGTCGACGAGATGGCTTCCAATGAATCCCGCTCCCCCCGTCACGAGGACCTCGGCCATCTTCGTCTCCGCTCCCTTCGGTCGAGGCGGTCTATCGGTGTCGGACTTAACTCCTTCCGGCTGGCCCGCCGTGGCGACAGCGCGGCGGCCCCTACGGCGTAGCCGCGGCCGTGTAGATCGCGAGAAGGCGCCGAAGGTGTTGTTCCGTCGAGAACTCCTCGCGGACCCAAGCCCGACCTGCGAGGGCGAGCTGCTTGGCCTCGGCGTAGCCCGTCGCGACGTCTTCTAGCGCCGCCGCCAATGCGGGCGCGTCGCCCGGCGGCACCACCGTTCCGAACCTCCCCACGGTCTCGGGGAGCCCCCCCGCCTCCGTGACGACCGACGGGACGCCGTTCGCGAGCGCCTCGATGGGGGAGTTCCCGAGGTTCTCCCACGGAAGCGACGGCACCGCCAACACGTGGATTCCACCGAGCCACGTTCGGCTGTCCGGGATCCACCCGTCGAGCGAAACGCCGTTCCCGGAGGGGATGGATACCGGCCCGGAGCCGGCGAACCGCAGCCGGGCTTCGGGGTGTCGTTCCCGGAACAGGGCGAACGCCCGAAGGAGGACGTCGACGCCTTTCTGCCGCTCGAAACGACCGAGGAACCCGACGGTGAACGGTCCGTCCGGAAACGGGGCCGGCTCGTCCGGGACGGGGATCATCGGGCGCAGCAGATCCGTAGGGCGGTAGCCCAGGTTCTCGAAGATCTGCCGCGTCGCCTGACTCACGCAGATGAACGACCGCACTCGGTCCTTCACGTACGTGTCGAACGATCGACGCTTCGCGAGGTTGAGCGGCATCCCGAAGCCCACCGCACAACCGGTGAACTGGCATCGGGGAAGGATGCCGCCCGGGCATGGCGTGCCGTCCGGCAGCGTCAGGGTCGCGATCGGGCAGACCATCTCCACGTCGTGCGCCGTGAAGACGATCGGCTCTTTCCGACGGCCGAGCCAAGGGCCGAGGGCGGCAAATCCGGTCTCGAACCGGTGCAGGTGGATGACGTCGGGCTTCGCCTCCGCGGCGAGCTGGTCGAGCCAGCGGGTCAGCGGTCCCCCGTCCGCGAGCTCCGCGGCGGCCCGTCGAAGGGCAGACCGGGGCGCCCGAAACGATTGAACCGGTCCCAGCTTCTCGGGGACAGGGTCCGTAACGATCGCAGCGGTGACGTTCGGATGGCCCTGCGCCTCGAGCGCCTGGGAGACCCGGCGGATGTAGACCTGCGCCCCGCCCACGGTCGGCCCGTCCCAGCTGTCGAGCCGGAGGATCCTCATCGGCGCCTCCGCCTCGATTCGGTAGGTGTTCCGTTGTCGGGTGCCGGGAGGGACAGGGGCATGGACGGTCTATTCGGGGACCGCGCGGGACGGAGATAATGCCTCGTCTTCGAGAGGCCCGCGGCCCGCCTGTGCCCCTTGCGGTCCGCAAGACTTTATGGCCGAGGTTCGGGTCTGCGCCTCGGGCGACCTCGTGCGGATCGTTCTCCCAGTGCTGCGCTACGTTCCGGCACTGGGCGGGGCCACCCGACTTACGCAACAGATCGCGGAAGGCGTCGCTCGGCGGGGCCACGCCGTCACGGTCGTCACCCAAGCCGAGCCCGGCACGCCAAACGAGGAGACCATCGCGGGGGTCCGGGTCCTCCGTCTCGAAATGCGTCACGTCGCTGGGTTTCGCATTCCGAAGGGGTATCTCCGATGTCTCCGAACGCTCGACGCCGACCTCCTCCACCAGATCGGGAACCGGATCTGGAACGTGGACTACTACCTACCGTTCGCGGGATCTTTCGACTGGGCCCAGGTAATCATGCCTCTCGGGTTCTACCACTACTGGATGCGCTCGGGGTTCGTTCGGTGGCTCTACTACGACCAGTACTTCGCCCGACGGATTCGGCGGTTCGACGCGTACCTCGCCTTGACCGAAGGGGAACGAGCCCAAGTAGTGGCATGGAAGTATCCGGCGGATCGCGTCCACGTGATCCCTGTGGGAGTCGACCTCACCGAACTCGGTCAAGCGCCGGCGTCAGGGGACTCCGTCCGCACCGGTTGGAAACTCGGAACCCCGCACATTGCCGTGTACGTCGGGGGCTTCTACGACAATAAGCGCGTCGACCGCCTTGTCCGCGCTATCGCGGCGACGCAAGGGAAGTGGGGGCTCGTAGTCATCGGACCCGACATCCCGGGCTCTCCGTACGATCGCTCCCACTGTGAGGCGCTCTCGCGCCAACTCTCCGCGCCGGTGCGCTTCCTCGGGGCGGTCCCAAGGTCGTCGGTGATTGCCGCGCACTACGCGGCAGACGCCTATGTTCAGGGCAGCAGTTTCGAAGGGTTCGGGATCGGCCTCCTCGAAGGGATGGCCACCGGCAAGCCGTTCGTCGCATTCGATGCCGGAGCCGCCCAAGAGTTGAGCGCCCGAGGTGCCGGAGTCTGCGTCCGCTCCGAGGAGGAGATGACGCGAGCACTGCTCGCACTGCCCGAGCGCGCGAGGGAAATGGCCAAAGCGGCCCGGGCGACGGCCGAGGAGTTCTCCTCGGATCGCATGGTGGAACGAGTCCTCGACGTCTACCGTGCTGTCGTCGAATGATCCCGGCTGACCGGCACCTTCCACGGCCGCATCGAACCAGGAACCTTCCATCGACGAGCGGCAAATGCCTGCCCGCGGCCAGCCTCGCCCTGCGCTAGGGGTTTGCCGGTGCCCAGCGTTCGAGCAAACCCGTGGCGGTACTACTCCGGGAATGTCGAGTGGGGCTGCCCGAATTTGAATCGGGGTCCCGAGCTCCCAAAGCTCGAAGGATGGACCAGTAGAGCGGACGGAGGGAACGACCTCGCGTCCGTAGCTACCCCACAGCCCCGCATCGCGAACCGTTTCCACTAGACTGCGTCCACGCGCTTCAACGTTCGGCCGATGAGGCACTCGGCGGGCTCGTCGTGGACCTTCTCGATCCGGTACCGCTGTTTCACCGGCAGCGAGGGTCCCGCGCAGATCGTCCAGTTCGGGCAGTCGAGCCGTCGGCAAGCGAAGCGACCCATCTCTACCGAGCTTCCGACGACGGCGCTCTGCGCGTCGACGACGAGGGGCCTCGCTACCGCCTTCACCTCGACCACGTGCGCCTCCGTCTCCTGGAGGGCGCACGGGTGCGTCACCGGCCGCACGCGGGTGACCGAGTAGCGTCGCCCCGGGTCGAGCGTGAGACAGGCGTGACGGTACGGGCACGTCCGGCAGATCGGGGCCCCGCCTTGGTAGTCGAACTCGAAACCTTCCCGTGACTCAGCGATCGCGAGCAGCGTGATTTCGGCCATGTTGTTATCCAATCACTCCAGTAACGGTGGCGAGCTTCTCGGCGGCTTCCCGCGTGAGCCCGTTGTCCCCCAGGATCGTGTACCGGTCCGGCCGGATTGAATGCGCCATCACGAGTGCCTTTACCACTTCGTCGCTGCGCACTCCAAGTTCCCGGGCGGTCGTGGGGGCGCCGATCGTGAGGAGGGCGTTCTTGAGGTGCTTCCAGTCGCCGCCGTGAAGGTACATCATCATGATCGCTCCCACCCCGCACTGCTCGCCGTGCAGGCTCGGTCGCTCGCTCACGCGATCGAGCGCGTGGCTGAAGAGATGTTCGCTCCCCGAGCACGGTCGGGAGGATCCGGCGACGCTCATCGCGATGCCGGCCACCAGGATCGGCCGGATCGCGATCCAGACCGACTCCTCGAGGTTCGGCTTGATCGAGGAGGCGTGATCCATGATCTCCTGCGCGGCGTATTCGCTCAGGGCGACCGCCGTGCTCGAGTACTCCTCGTTGCGAAGTCGGACGGCGAGGCGCCAATCGAGCGTTGCCGTCAGATTCGAGATTACGTCCGCGCACCCGGAGGCGAGAAGGCGGAACGGCGCCTGAACGATCAGCTGCGTATCGGCGACCACGCCGATGGGCACCGCGCCTTCGGTGCTCACGATGCTGGACGCCCCGTGGAGCGACGCGCGAGGAGAGGAGATCCCGTCGTGCGCGGCGGACGTCGGCAGGCTCACGAACGGGATGTGGAGGCGCGCCGCCACGACCTTCGTGATGTCGATCTTGCTGCCCCCGCCCGCGCCGATCAGGAACTCCGCATGGGCCGTGCGGACCTCGTCCGCGACCCGGTCGACTTCGGCCTCGTTCGCCTCATGGGCGATGACCATCGACGCCTGGAATCCTCCCTCCTGGAGGATGGTCGTGGCGCGACGGCCCGCGAGTTCCGCGGTCTTGGGGCCGGTGATCACGACGCCCCGGTCCGGAAAGTCGAACCGTCGACACGTGGTCGCGAGTTCGTCGAGCACTCCGTGGCCGACCAGGACGATTCGGGGGAACACCATCCCCTTGGCCTTACCGAACACGGATTCGTAGGCCGGCACCACGGTTCGGGGCGACGGTTCCTGCGAAGCCATGAGCTAGAACGGCGACCACGGAACGTGGCTCTTTAGCCTAACTGTGGGGCCGAGCGGCGGGACCGATCAGCGGCCGGGGACGTCTCCCCAGAGAAGCTTGTGCTCCTGGAGCATCACCCGGACGTCAAGACGGTCCGCGAGCACCCAATCGGCGAGACGCCCGGCGTCCGTGCCCCACACCGGCTGGAAGACGAGGGTCGCCGGTCCACGGTACCGTCGGAGCACCCGGCGCGCGTACAGATAGTCCCGCCGGTCGGCGATCACGAACTTCAGCACGTCCCGGGATCGGAGCAGGGGTAGGTTACCCCAGAGGTTGTGCGCCTCCATTCTGGACGAAGGGCACTTCACGTCGACGCTGAGCACCAGTCTCGGGACGCCGAGGTACGGCGAGACATCGAGCGATCCGCCGGTTTCGACCACGGTCGTGACACCCTCCGCACCGAGGCGACGCGCGAGCTCGACCGAGTCGGTTTGGAGCAGTGGTTCCCCGCCGGTCAGGCAGACATGGTGCGTACGGTTCCGGGCGACCTCCGCGACCAGTGACGGGATTGACCGCTCGTGCCCCGGCCCGAATGAGTATTTCGTATCGCACCAGGAACAGCGGAGGTTACACCGGGCGGTCCGGATGAATGTAGTGCGGACCCCGGTGAGCGGTCCTTCGCCCTGCAGCGAGTGGAACACCTCGATGATCCGCATCTCTTTCCCGAGGAGGGTCGAGGGGCTAAATCGCCTCCGGTGGGCCTCGATGTGTCCTCTTGCCGGGAATCCCTCAAATACGGTGACCGTGTCGATGGCGCCCGATGGACGCGTCCCGGGTCCGGCACTGGCAGGAGAAGTGGGATCGGGCCGGGATAGCGACCGGAGAACGGATTCGTTCCCGGGGCAAGTTCTACGCCCTCAACGCCTACCCCGGGCCGAGCGGGTTCCTGCATGTGGGAACCGTTCGGGGGCTCCTGTACACGGATGCCTTCCACCGCTACCACCGGATGCTCGGAGAGTCGGTGCTGTTCCCGTTTGGGATCCATGCGTCCGGTCTCCCAGCCGTCACGTTCGCGCAGCGGGTCCAGGATGGGGACTCGAGCGTCCGACAGCAGCTCGACGATGCCCGGGTCTCCCCGGAGGACCGGGAGCGGCTTCGGGACCCCGAGTACGCGGCGCAGTTCCTCGGCGAGTCGTACCGAACCGTGTTGCGCTCAGTGGGGGTCCTGTTCGACCCGACCACTTACGTGACGACGATCGACGAGGACTACCAGGCGTTCATCCGGTGGCAGTTCCGCGCTCTGGAACGGGCGAAGGTGATCGTCCGGGGGACGTACACGGCCCCGGTATGCCCGGTCTGCGGCCCGGTCGCGGTCGACCCTTCGGAGACCGATCTCTCCACGGGAGGCGACGCCGAGCTCCTGCGATTCTCCACGGTGCCGTTCCGGCTCGACGACGGTCGGATCCTGCTCGCGGCGACTCTGCGGCCGGAGACCGTCTACGGGGTGACGAACCTGTGGCTGGCGCCGGGAGAAACACTCGTCGTCTGGCACGAGGGCGGTCAGTCATTCCTGGTCGCTCGGCCGGGAGGCGAGCGCCTGGTGGAACAGCACGGTGGGCACCTCGGCCACGAACTCCCCGCGTCCGAGCTCATCGGTCGGTCGGTCGACGTGCCGTTACGGGGGATTCGGGTGCCGATCCTCGAGAGTTCGCTCGTCGACCCGACCGTCGGGACCGGCGTCGTGATGAGCGTCCCGGCGCACGCGCCGGCCGATATGGCGGCGCTCCAGGCGCTGCCCGCCGACGTCCGAGCGGGCCTAGAGACGCCCCCCGTACTCCTCCAGATCCCCGCGCGAATCAAGCTCACCGCCTCCGAGAGCGAGCTTGCGGCCGGCTCGGGAACCCCGGCCGAACGCGCGCTGCGAGCCACGGGCACGAAGAGCCTAACGGACGTCGCCGCGCTGGAAGAAGCGACCGAGCGACTGTACCGGCTCGAGTTCTCGCGGGGCGAGATGACCGTTCCGCCCCTCGCCGGAGTCGCGGTGCGTGAGGCACGAGAGCGCGTCGTGGAGATGCTCGCCCGGGACAGCCGCACGTTCGAGCTCCAAGAGTTCTCGAAGCCGGTGCGCTGCCGAAACGGTCACCTCGTTATCGTTCGGAAGGTTCCGGATCAATGGTTCCTCGCGTACGGGGATCCGGAGTGGAAGGAGAGAACGAAGGCGGTCATCGCCCGCCTCGTCACCTGGCCTCCCGAGTACGCCCGCGAGCTTCCGGGCATCATCGACTGGTTCGCGGACCGCCCCTGCACACGGAAGGGTCGCTGGCTCGGAACGCCGTTTCCCCTGGACCCGGAATGGATTATCGAGCCGATCGCGGACTCCACGTTCTACATGGCGTACTTCATCGTCCGCCGCTTCGTCTCAACTGGACGCCTCACCGTACCCCAGCTCACCGTGCCGTTCTTCGACTACGTGTTTCTCGGGGAGGGGCCGGGGGAGCCGACCGTCGACCGAAAGCTGCTCGAAGAAGTGCGGGAGGAGTTCCTGTACTGGTACCCCCTGGACCTCAATCTCGGCGGAAAGGAACACAAGCGGGTCCACTTTCCCGTCTTCCTCTACACGCACGCGCGGCTCCTCCCGGAAGAGCTGCAGCCCCACGGCATCTACGTCAACGGCTGGATCACCGGGCCGACCGGTGCCAAGGTCTCGAAGAAGGACGTCTCGAGCAAGGGCGGTCGGATCCCACCGCTCGATGCAGCGCTCGAGACCTGGGGGCCGGACGCGTTGCGACTGTTCTATGCGATCGCGGCCTCGCCGTCCCAGGATGTCGAATGGGACCCGTCGCTCGTGGACTCGGCAGTGGGGCGTCTCGCCGAGGTAGAGCGGCTGGTACGCGAGGCCCTGCCGGGAGACTCGCTGGGGCCCCCCGAGCTCGACGCCTGGCTCTACTCCGCCTTCCACCGGACGATCGCCACGGTCCGATCGGCGTACGACTCCACTGATCTGCGCTCGGCGGCCGAGGCGACGTACGTCGGCGTGCCAACCCTTTTCCGCCGATACTACCTGCGCGGGGGAGTGCCCGGTCAGGCGACCGCCCGGGTCGCGCTCGCCTGGATCCGCCTGCTGGCTCCGTTGACACCGCATCTGGCCGAGGAGCTCGGGGAGGGCCGATTCGCGGGCTTGGTCGCGGTCGAGCGGTTTCCCGATCCTGAGGAGTTCCCGCGCTCGGAGGTCGCGGACGCCCACGAGTCGTTCCTGGACCGGGTCGAGGAGGACCTGAGGGCCGTGCTGCGGCCGGCCGAAGAGCGGGGGGAGAAGCCGGTCGAGGAGGCCGTCTTCTTCGTGGCGGAGCCGTGGAAGGAGACCGCGGAGCGATGGCTCCGGGAGATCGTCGACCGCGGTGAGCAGCCGAACCTTCGGGACGTCATGGCGCGCGCCGCCACCGATCCTGCCGTGGCCGCCCACCGCGGCGAGCTGGCGAGGTACGTGCCTCGCGTGGCTCCGCTGCTTCGCGCAGAGCCACCGCCCGTTGGCCCGAGGGTGGACGAAGAGTCGGCGCTGCGAGGGGCCGAGGCGTACTTCGGACGACGCCTCGGGTTCCCCTCGGTGCGGGTCGTGCGGGAGAGCGAAGCCGGAGAGCTTGACCCGCTCGGCCGCCGCGAGCGGGCTCGGCCCGGACGGCCCGCGTTCTACTTGCGCCGCGCGGTGTGACGCGGCGGAGCGTCGCTCGCCAGCCGTGCGAACAGTAGCGTCGTCCGCCACCGTCCGTCCTTCTGGACCTCGTCTCGCAGGCGGCCTTCGTAGCGGAACCCGCACCGACGGACCACCCGAAGGGACGCCGCGTTCCTCGGGAAGATGCGAGCTTCGATCCGGTGGAGGCCGAGCCGATCGAAGCCGACGCTCATGAGAAGCCTCGTGGCTTCGGTGGCGTACCCCTGGCCACGATGCTTGCGACCCAGCCAGTAGCCGACCTCCGCCCGCCGACTTCCCTCGTGGAACTGGTGCAAGAGGGCGCCGCCCAGGAGCTCACCGTTCGCCCGCCGGACGATCGCGAGTCCGAGCGCCTCGCCCCGGCGTCGATCCCGGGCCGTCGCGCGGACCCAGGCGAGCGCATCCCGCACCGAGTAAGGATACGGGATATGGAGCGATCCCCGGGCCACGGAGGGCTCCTCCATCAACCGTACCAGGGCGGGCACGTGCCGAGAGGAGGGAAGCACGAGATCCACTCGAGGACCGTGGATGGGAAACCGGAGGCGGGTGAGCCGAACCCGAAGCGGACTCGAGCGGCGGGCCATTCGCCTACTTCCGGGATCGGCCCCGAGAGCGGGGGTGGGGGAAGTTGAGGAACATCCGAGACGGGGTGGGGTGGGCGGAGACCTTGCGGTACTTCGCGGACTTCTTGTCGGAGTAGCTGTGCGCGACCGGACCGGAGATCTCGAAGTAGATCAGCTGGCCGACCGGCATGCCCGCGTAGACTCGAACGGGTAGCTTGACGCTCATCTCGAGCGTCCAGTAGTTGCAGAACCCCTCATCGCCCTTCCCCGCGGTCGAGTGGATATCGATGCCGAGCCGCCCGACACTCGATTTCCCCTCCAGGAACGGGACGAATCCGTGGGTCTCGGTGTACTCCTCGGTCACCCCGAGGTAGAGCTGGCCGGGAATCAGCACGTACCCTTCGCGCGGGATCCGAAACTCACGGACCGCGTTGTCCTCTCGGGCGTCCAGCGCCGCGTCCTCGTAGATTGCGAGGTACGGGCCGAGGTGCACATCGTAGGAGTTCGTTCCGAGACACTCCGGACGGAACGGCCGGATGAGGATGCGCCTTTCGCGCATCGCCGAACGGATCTTTACGTCCGACAGTATCATCGAGGGCCGGGCGCGCCGAGCCTCCCGCCCTATTTAACGGGGGAGCGGTCCTCGTCGCTCTCGAAGACGAGCGCCGCGTAGCCGACCACGTCGCGCATCTTCTCGACCTCCCCGGAGTGGCCCCAGCGCAGTAGCCGAGGACGGACGCCCGATCCTTCGAGCGCGGCGAGGAGCACGGTCGTGGGGGCGATCCCGCACATCGAGATGTCGTTCCGGGTCACCGTCTCGTACAGCCCTCGGGAGTCCGATGCCAGGATCTGGTCGATCGCCATCCGATCGAGACGTTGCGCCGTCGCGGGAGGGACGTAGTGGGAGAAATCCGTCGAAGAGATCAGGAGGACGTCGCGGTCCTGGACCGCCGATCGAACGACCTTCGCCACGTCCCGGAGGAACTCATACGGGCCAAACCCGACCTCGAGCGGCACGAACTTCGGGTGGGGGAGCACGTACTCTAGGAACGGCAGTTGGACCTCGATTGAGTGCTCGCGCTGATGGGCCTCCTCGTTCACATCGACCGGTTCGTGACGGAGGGCCGCCACCAGATCCGAATCGACCGGGGTCGGTCCCAGCGGAGTGAGCCACGGGCGATCGGAAAGGGAGGCCCCCGGGCTGAGTCCGTAGTGGTCGACCCCGAGAATGAGCACGCTTTCCGGAGGGCGGTCGGCCGCGATCAACCGGTACGCGTGGGCCGCGATTGCCCCCGAGTAGATGTACCCCGCGTGCGGCACCACCGCCGCGCGCACCCGGCGGGTGCTCGAGCGCTGGCGGGGCGGGAGCTCGCCGGGTCCCCTCGGATCGGTGAATGCGGTCTCGATCTGGTGGGCGAGCGCCGTTGCGTCCCCCTCGTAGAAGGCACCCGCGACCACCGGCCGTCGAGGAGATCTCGGCATGAGTCCTCAGGTGGGGGCCAGCTCGGCGACCAGCGCCCGCGCGTCGCGGTCGGTCAAACGGGGACGGGGTGAGACGTGGAACGGATTTGCCTCGCCGTAGCGGGGAATAATGTGGAAATGAACGTGGAACACGACCTGCCCCGCGTTCGCCCCGGCGTTCAAGGAAAGATTGTAGTCCGGGGAGAGTCGCTCCGCCCGACGGCAGAGCTCATCCAGCGTCCGGATCAGCGCCATCTGGTCGTCCCAAGAAAGGTCGGTCAGTCGAGCGGCGTGCCGCTTCGAGACGACCAGCAGATGGCCCCGCGTGAACGGGTAGTTGTCGAGAAAGGCCGCCGTGGCGGCGTCCTCGTAGATCATGTGGGCCGGGAGTCGGTGGTTCACGATGTCGCAGAACACGCATCGCTCTCCCCCGTTCCCCTCCGGGGACGTCATCGCCGGCGCAAACCCCTCGACTGCCTAAAGGATTGTCGCGGATGGGGTCCGGTCGACCTCATTAGGAGGACGTGGTCTCATTACGCGTGATGCGACGACTCTCGCTCGTGCTGGGTCCGCTGTTCGCGGTCCTGCTGATTGCGGGGACGGCCGCGGCGGTAAGCCCTTCGCCCGAGGCGGTGGTGCACACGACCCCGGGAACCGCGGCCATCGGGACCGATCAGGTGGCTCTTCCCGCAGGTGCCCCGGTTCGTCCCCTCTCCTCCACCGCTTCCTTGAGCGTCACCTTCACGCTGGAGAATCCTCACGCCGCCGCACTCGCGAGCTTCCTCGAGCAGGTGCAGCACCCCGGCTCCCCCGTCTACCACCACTTCCTCACGTTCCCCGAGTTCGAGGCAAAGTTCGCCCCACCCACATCGGAGGTGCAGAGCGTCGAGTCGACCCTTTCGTCCGCGGGGGGACGTGAGATCTCCTCGGCGGCCGACCGGTCCTCGGTGAGCGCGGTGTTCCCCGCCGCCTCGCTCGAGAAGCTCCTCGGGATCTCTCTCGTGCAGTACGGCTCGGCCGCCGGCCTCACGCTGTATACCGCGGTGGGGGCGGTTTCCCTCCCCACCGGGCTCGCCGACGACGTGCGCGGCGTCGACGGCCTCTCGGACCTCGCCACCGCCGAGCTCGCGTCGGAGGGAGTCTCTTCGACCCTCGAGGCGCGGGCGGGTCTCGGTTCCTACTCCGAGTTCGCCCACGACAATCAGTCTGGGGAGAACTGGTACGTCGGCTCTGATTACACCCAGGAGTACGGGGCGACCCAGCTGTTTCCGGGGACCGGTAGTGTCCTGAATGCCACGTACCCGAGATCCGTCGCGATCGCGACGCTCCTCGTGAGCGCCTACAACTCGACCCTTAACCAGAATCTTCCGCCGTGGGACCCCGCGGTGATTCACACGTATTTCAACGACACACTCGGGCCGGGCTGGCCGATCTCGAACGTCACCGGGGTGCCCGTGCTCGTGAACACGGTCGTTCCGCCCCTTCCGGGTTCGTACGGGAGCGAGAACGACTCGACCTCGTACGAGACGGAGAACTCCCTCGACCTCGAGATGGCCGGTAGCCTCGCTCCCGGCGCCTCCTTGTACAACTTCTACTTCGCGGCGAGCGTCCTGACGGGATCCACGACGAACGGGGATGCCGCGGACTACTTCGCGACGGCGCTGGCGGAGGCCCTAGCGTACCCCTACTCGCCTCAGCACCTGACGGTCGTGAGCTGTTCCTTCGGATTGCCGGATCTCGATGACACGGCGTGGGACGCCGCTCTCGCGACGGCCGCGGCGACGGGGGTGACAGTGGTCGCGTCCAGCGGTGACCAGGGAAACGCCCCCGACTCCGCGACCGGGCGCTCGGACGGACAATGGCCGGTCTGGCCCGCCTCGGACGCCCAGCAGGGCTTCGGCGCCGTCTCGGTGGGCGGCGTTTCGTTGAGCCTCTCGGGCACCCCGAGTTCCTACTACAACGGCGCCTCCCTCAATCTGACGTTCGACCCAGACGACGGAACGATCTCGGGCGACTCCGCGTGGTACGACGCGTCGTCCCCCGGGGGGATCGTGGCCGGCACCGAGGGAGGGGTCAGCACCGTGTTCCCGGAACCGCTCTGGGAGTTCCACTCCGCGGCCGAGCCGAACATCGTGAACGTGACGATCCAGCAGGGCACCTCGATGCTGGGGCGCAGCGGGCCAGACCTCGCGATGCCGGGCAACACCACCATCGCCACGGTCGCCGCCGACGGGTCCGGCAACATCTACTTCTCCGTTCTCGAAGGAACGAGCATCGCGGCCCCAGTGCTCGCGGGTCTCCTGGCCGACGTGATCGCGGTCGAGAACAACGGGTCGTCCGGGAGTTGGACCTCTCTCGGATTCTTCGACCCCGAGATCTATCAGTTCGCGAGCTACTTCGCGACCCACCCGGGCGCCGCGGGAGATCCGTTCCTCGACGTGACGACCGGTCACAACTACGTCTTCTCGGCCGGCCCCGGCTGGGACGGGACCACCGGATGGGGCATGGTGGAAGCTCCCCTCCTCCTCTCCGCCCTGCACAACTCGACGTTGCTCAGCTACGTGTACGCCGGCCCGACCCCCGGCCTGCCGACGGGCCTGTCCTCGCCCAGCGGCACCATCCCCTGGCCGGTGATCTTCGCGATCTTCGGTGTCGGGATTGCAGTGGCCATCGTGCTCGTGGTGATCGCCGCGCGGCCATCGCGGTCCCAATCGAAGCCCCCGACAGTTCCCATCGGAGCCCAAGGGAGCGGGACCCTTGCCAACGGCGTTCCGGGGTTGCCGGGATCGTACCCCGGGGCGACCTACCTCTGCCCCTATTGCGGAGGCATACGATCCGCGGAGCCGGTGCGCTGTCCCCAGTGCGGTGCGCTCTAGCGGCGCCGATCGCCCCGACGCGCGGACCGCCTACGAAGTCAGCGGAGGTTCCGCGGGCGGCTCATCCTCCGGCGGGTGGTCCTCCGGTGGAACCTCGGGAGAGGTGTCGGACGCGGGGAGGCCCGGCGGCGCAGGCTCGCCCGAACCTTCGGGAGCCGACGGACCGGGGGACGGCGCCGGGGAGGCCACTCCGAGCTTCTGCTCGAGGAACCGTCGGATCTCTTCCGGCTTCGTCGACGCGATGCCGAAGTACTCGGCGAACCGCCGCGTCGTCGTGAGGTCGAGCGTCGAGCCCTTCGGCTCGGTGTGCACGAGACCGATTCCGCGCAGGTGCTGGACCTCCTCATAGGCGACGTCACCGATCATCCGTACTAGGTGACTCTGGAGGATCGGTTGATGGTAGGCGATCAGCGTGAGCGCGCGGAGCGTGCGGGCTGTCATCTCCACCGGCGTCACCGAATGGACGGTCGGGACGTACTTCTCCCGGAGCTGGAGCGCATAGCGGTCCCCCACCCGCCGGACCTCGAGGGCCGACTGGCGGTTCCCGTACGTCTGCTCGAGTGTGCGGACCGCCCGCTGCACCGGGCGGTAGTCGTCGAGCCCGAGGGCTTCGGCGATCTCCTTGACGGCGAGGGGCTTCCCGCTGGCGAACAGAACGGCTTCG
>DASPQG010000102.1:0-8816 GCA_035625085.1 Thermoplasmata archaeon | reverse complement strand
GACCCCGAGGCGTTCCGGGGGATCGGGAAGGGACTCGACCGGGGACTACGTCGGGCCCGCTGCGCCCTCCTCGGGGGCGAGACGGCCGTGGTACCCGAGATCGTGGACGGTATCGATCTCGGAGCGACCGCCTTCGGATTCTTCCCGCGCGGTCGGCGACCGGTCCTCGGGAAGGGAATCCGGCCGGGCGACCGCCTGCTCGGTATCCCGTCGTCCGGCGTCCATGCGAACGGGCTCACCTTGGTTCGTCGGCTGCTCCGGGAGCGTTCGGTCGATCTGCTCCGTCCCCGGCCCGGTGCCGAGATCCCGGTGGGTCAGGAGATTCTCACGCCGACCCGAATCTACTCTCCGGTGGGAGACGCGCTCGCCGATTCCCCCTCGACCCACGGCTTCGCGCATCTCTCGGGCGGCGGCGTCCGCAACCTCGTGCGGCTGCATCCGAAAGTGCAGTTCGTCTTCGATCGCTGGCCGGACGTGCCTCCGCTGTTCCGCTGGATTCAACAGCTGGGCGGCCTGGCGGACGACGACATGTTCCAGACGTTCAACATGGGGATCGGGTTCGTGTTGGTGGTCGGCTCGACTCGGCTCTCGGAGATCCGTCGACGCCTCGCCCGCGCAGGAGCTCCGGATGCGCTCGAGGTCGGGCACGTGGAGCGCGGAACCGGGGTCACCGTTCCTCCCTTCGGACTCTCGTTCCAAGGGTACTCGTAGGGATTACGGCGTTCTCCTCGGTGAGCCAAAAGCCGGCAACGATTATCGCTCGCCGATTCTAAGGAACGCCCATGGCGGTCAGGAGGCGCGCGGTAGTCTGGGCCATCGTCCTGTCCCTCCTCTCCGCCCTAGCGTGGGCCACGTACTACCTCTTCGTGCTGTGGGTGACCCCCGGGACCGCGCCATCGGCGGTCCTCGTCTATCCATTCGTCACGGGGGGGATCATCTACGCCGCTTGGTCCGTGGCGCTCGGTCACGGCCGGGCGTTCGTGTCGCTCTGGGCCGATCCCATGGCGTACGGTCGTACGCTCCTCCTCTACGGAATGATGGTCGCGGTGCTCGCCGCGACGTACCTGACCGGACCGGTGGATGCCTCGCTGCTTTCGTTGATCGGCGACGTGGTGCTGACCCCGATCATCGTCGCGCTGTTCCTGGCCGCCTACCGGCCCCGCATCGCGACCCCGCTCTTCGCGGTCGGCCTCCTCGTGAGCCTCGCCGGTGGAACGATGGCGATCGTCGGAGGTCAGAAGCTCTCGGCCGTCCAGGGTTGGGGATGGCTCGTCGTCCCCGGGGTGCCGATCTTCGTGGCGACGTACTTCCTTCTCACCGCACAGGCGAACCGAACGACCGCTCCCTCGGCCGTCGTCGCGCAATCGACGCTCGCCGCGGGAGCCCTCCTGGCGATCAGTGCCCCGCTCTTCCCCGGCGGCTGGAGCGGACTCGTCACGGTCGCTCCGATTCCGCTGCTCCTGCTGACCCTCTGCGGACTGACGAGCTTCTTCCTGGCCCCCGTGCTCTACTTCCGTGCCATCAGCGACGTGGGGCTCGTCATTCCCCCGATGCTGATGACCTCGATTCCCGTGTTCACCCTCCTTCTCTCCGCCGGTGTTCTCGGGATCGCGCTCCCTCTCGTCGGAGTCCTCGGAATACCGGTCGCCGTGGTGGGCGGCGTCCTCGCGCTGCGGGGTGAGTCCGCGGTGCCGACCGAAACTCCGAAGGCGCCCGCTCCGGCCGAGTGAGAGGCGCGTCGTCCTCACTGCCAGTCGGTGAGACTTCGCGTGGACGCGCGACGCTTGGCCGGCTTGCCGACCTCGGAGATCGGTGTGTCGAGCGTGGCGGGAGCGGCGTTCGACTCGGCGGGGCGGGGGGTGTCGGGCGGCGGGGCTAGGCGCCGCTGGTGGCTGCCGCGCAGCAACGCCGAGGCGTCCCAGTCGAACACTTCGGTCACCCGGGCGAGGGTCTGGGCCACCCGGTCGGCGTAGTAGTCCCAGTCGGGTTGCTTCGTGAACGCCCGACCATCGACCCACGGCTCGATCTCCTGAGGGGATTTGCGGGAGTCGGTGACGATCCAGGCGACGCGCATCCCGGGGATCACGTCGTACCCCTCTGCCCGCAGCTGTTTGTAGACGCGCAGGAACGGCAGCGACTCGCGCGTCGTCTCGTTGTACTCGCTCTCCGCCCGAACCGTGCGGGCGATCACTAGGCGCTCGACCGCGACCTCGCGGTTGCGGACCGATTGGACGAGCTCCCGGGCGCGACGCAGCGCCGCGTCGGTGTCCCCCTTCAGCACCAGATCGAACACCTCGAGCAGGGCGGCCGACTGGAAGTCGAACGCGTCGGTGCGCCGCGTCTCGTAGCCGCGAACGACGAGGTCCTCCTCCGGCCAGACGGTGCGGCCGACGTATCGCTTTTTCACCCCGTGGGAGAAGAACGACTCGAAGACCGACTGGAACTCGAACGTGACCCCCTCGTGGGTGAACCGCTTCGCGAGCCGCTCCCCGAACTCGCGCGCCCCCTCGAGCGAGGCGACCGGGGACCGGACGAAGACGGAGTCCGTGTCAGAGTAGACGACCTCGAACCCGTCCTTTTCGAGCTCCCGGATGATCGACGTGATCGCGTCCCGCCCGAAGGCGGTGATCGCCGCGCCGATCTCTTTGTTGGTGAACCGGTAGAAGCTCGAGGCGAGGACCCCGTAGAACGAGTTCATCAGGACCTTGACCGCGTTCTGGAGTCCGTCGTAGTACTCCTTCAGCTCCGGGCTCGTCGCCGTCTGCCCGGCGCGGCGGAATCGCGTGCGCTCCGCGAGCAGGTCGGACAGGATCTCCGGTATGATCCCGCGGCGCACCGACGGTGCCAGGAAGCGCGCTCCCGACGGGGCGACGGTCGTCCCGTTCGGGGAGAGCGTCGTGAAGCAGAGGTTGTGAGAGATAATGATCGAAGGGTACATCGACTTAAAGTCGAGCACGACGACCCACTGGTACATCCCCGGCTTGATCGGGTGGACGTAGCCGCCCTCGATCGGCGCCTCGCGGCCCGAGAAGTGGCTCATCGGGACGCCGACGTTCTGGCCGTCCGCCCGCGGGATGAGGAGAGCGTCAATGTAGAGGGAGGTCCGTCCGTTCATTCCCTCCTCGAGCGGGAGGTGGGCGACGGTAGCGAGGTCGGCGGCCTTCTCGACCGTCCGCAGTCGTTGGAGGATGCGGAGCGCGAGGTCGGCGTCGTGCTCGCAGTACTCCATCACCCGGACCGGGTCCTCGGCCCACTCCTTCTCGATCACCCGGCGGTCGACGTCCAGTTTCGAGTCGCCGAGCAGGGTCCGGGCGACGAACTGAAGCGTCTCCTGCTTCGGCTTCAGGTCCCGGCGAACGGACCACCACGCGTCCGCCACCGCGCGACCGGTCACCTTCCAGAGTCGCTCCCCCATCTCGCGCGGGGCCGAGCGCTCCCGACCGAGCGTGAGCGCGCCGAGCCCGGTCGCGGTCGCCCGCTCCAGAAGGAGTGGGAAGTCGTAGCCGCCGATGTTGTAGCCCGTGATCACGTCGGGGTCGTCCTCGAGGACGGTCGCCACGAACTCCTCGAGGATCTTTCGCTCGTCCGGTCCATGGATCCGGAACGACCGGCGCGGGCGGTCGCCTCCCTCGGATACGCCGCAGATCGTGAAGATCGTTCGCTCTCGGATCGCGTTCTCGATGTCGAACGAGAGGGTCCGGAGCGGAGGGCGGAACACCTCGGCGGGTCGGATGTCATGATCCTCCGTGGTCACGACCCGCACGACGTTCGGGATGGCGTAGCGGGAGCGGATCTCCGCGGGCTCGTCCTCCGCCTCGAAGGAGACCGCGAGGCCGAGATGCTTGTCGTAGAGGAACCGGTGAACGAACGGGATGTCGCACGCGAGCACGCTGTTCTCGTCGCCGCGGCGTCGGTAGTTGTCCCGGTACTGCGGGACCAGCCACGGCCGGTGGAGGGTGACGTGGAGCGCCGGCCGCTCCCGACCGTCGACCCAGGTCGTCACGTCGTGGAACTCGATGATCTCGGGGTCCGCCTTGAGGCGGGCCCGCACGTCGTCGGTGGGCTCGGTGATCATGAAGTACGGTCGGAACCCGTAGTACCGCGCGACGAGCGAGCTCCCGTCCTTCGTACGGCCGAACAGTTCGACGACGACCCCGTCCTCGACGGCCTGGTACGAACCTTCCAAGAGGAACAGCTCGACCGTGCGCACGGCAGAGCGAGCGGGACCTGAGTTAAAGCCGTTTACGCGCGCCGTTGGGCAAGGAACCGAGCGAGCGCCCGAACGTCGTGCTCCCACCGGAGGCGCCAGCGACGCGACCGGAGCGCGGCCGCAGGGTGGAGCAGCGGGAAGACCGCCGGGGCCGCGCCCGGCCGGGAACGTCCGGCCGCCGTCAGAACGGCCGGCGCTTTCGGGTCGAGGGAGGCGAGCGCATGCGCCCCGAGCGTCACGATCACCTCCGGCTGGAGGAGCGCGAGTTGTCGGTCGAGGTACGGCCGGCACGTCCGCGCGGCCGACCGGTCGAACCGGTTCTTCGGCGGGCGGCACTTGAGGACGTTGAGAATGCCGAACTCTCCCGCCTCGAGCCCGAGTGTCGCCACGGCCTGGTCCAGTTCTCTTCCGGACCGGCCTACGAACGGGAGGCCGGTTCGATCCTCCTCGATCCCGGGGGCTTCCCCCACGAACACGACTCGCGGTGCACGTCCGCCTCGGTACACGACCGCGTGGGTTCGCAGCGAGCCGAGTGGACACTTTCGGCAGGAGCGGATCTCCGCGGAGAGGCGCTCCCACTCGCTCCGGTGAGGCGAGCGCACCTTTCGCACGGGGCCCCCCGACGGGACCCCCCGACGCGCCGCGCCCGACCCGCTCATGGCGTTCCCCTCGTCACGGCGACCCGTCCGGGCCGTCCGCCGCGCTGCACTCGGCACGGACCTTAAATACCGCTACCCTGTGGCTCGGCCCCTTCGCCGATATGTCGCCGCCGTCCGGACTGAACACAGCGGGCCGTCTGGCCACCCTCCGTCAGCGTCGGCGCTGGTCGGACCGGTACTACAAGCGGCGAACGCTCCACCTGAAAGAGCGGTCCGACCCCCTCGAGGGCGCTCCCCAAGCGCGCGGGATCGTCATCGAGAAGGTGGGCGTGGAGGCGAAGCAGCCGAACTCCGCCATTCGGAAGTGCATCAAGGTCCAGTTGATCAAGAACGGCCGTCAGGTGACCGCGTTCGCGGTCGGGGACGGCGCGATCAACTTCATCGATGAGCACGACGAGGTTCTGGTCGAAGGGATCGGCGGCCGAATGGGCCGCTCGTACGGGGACATCCCCGGCGTGCGCTACAAAGTGATCCAGGTGAACAACGTCTCGCTCGACGAGCTCGTGCGGGGACGTAAGGAGAAGCCGGCCCGATGAACGAAGGTCCGGAATCGCTCCGCCCCCCGGAGCCTACCGAGGAAGAGCAGGGCCCGATCGTTCACCGGCCCCAGCCGCCCCCGCCCCCTCCGTTTCCGCTGCCCCCGCTGTTCGGCAAGTACCCGTTCGAGGGGATCGAGGTGCACGACCCCGGTCTCCTGCCGTACGTCTACCTCCACCCGATCTACGCCCCCCACACCGAGGGGAAGCTTACCGGGAAGCCGTTCCTCAAGACCCGCATGCACCTCGTGGAGCGGCTCGCGAACCACCTGATGAAGGGGGGGAAGTTCACCGGCAAGAAGTCGAAGGCCCTCGCCACGATCCGCAAGGCGTTCGCCGAGATCGCCCAGAAGGAGGAGAAGAACCCCCTTCAGCTCCTCGTCGATGCGGTGGAGAACGCCGCTCCTCGCGAAGAGGTCACTCGCCTTCAGTTCGGCGGGATCTCCGTTCCGCGGGCCGTGGATGCCTCGCCGGCCCGACGCCTCAACGTCGCGATCCGGAACATCGCCCTTGGGGCGATCCAGGCGTCGCACAAGTCCACGAAGCCGATCCACTCTTGCCTCGCGGACGAGATCCGTCTCGCTGCGAAAGGCGACCTGACCTCGTTCGCCGTCGGCCGGAAGGAAGAGGTCGAACGGGTCGCCCAGTCGGCGCGGTAGGCCGGAGGAGTTCGCGATGACGCACATTCGGGCGGAACTGGCGAAGGCCATTCCCGAGATGATGCACAATGTGGACCAGATCCGCAACATCGGGATCGTGGCCCACATCCACCACGGGAAGACGACGCTCTCGGACAACCTCCTCGCCGCCGCGGGGATGATCTCGACCGAGCTCGCGGGAAAGCAGCTCTACCTCAACTTCGACGAGCAGGAGCAGGCCCGCCTGCTGACGATCAATAACGCGGACGTCACGATCGTTCACGAGTTCGAGGGGCAGCAGCACCTGATCAACCTGATCGACACCCCCGGGCACGTCGACTTCGGCGGGGACGTGACGCGGGCGATGCGCGCCGTCGACGGCGCGATTGTCGTCGTCTGCGCCGTCGAGGGAGTCATGGCGCAGACGGAGACCGTGCTCCGGCAGGCGCTCCGCGAGAAGGTGAAGCCGGTCCTGTTCATCAACAAGGTCGACCGGGCGATCAAGGAGCTCAAGCTGACGCCCGAGTCGTTCCAGAAGCGATTCCTCAACATCATCTCCGAGGTCAACGAGCTGATCCGCAAGATGGCCCCGGAGGAGTTCGTCGACGACTGGAGCGTCGACCCGAGGGACGGGTCGGTCGCCTTCGGCTCGGGCTACGAGAACTGGGCGATCAGCATCCCCTACATGCAGAAGACCGGCGTCAAGTTCCCCGACATCATCGACTACGTCTCCACGGGACGGTCGCGGGAGATCGCCCAACGGGCAAAGATCAACGACGTCGTCTTCGACATGGTCGTCCGTCACCTCCCGAGCCCCCGCGTCGCCCAGAAGTACCGCATCCCGAACATCTGGAAGGGCGATGCCGGCTCGACGATCGGCCAGGCGATGACCCACACCGACCCGAAAGGGCCGACCTCGTTCATGGTGACCGACATCACGATGGACCCGAGCGCGGGCGAGATCGCGACCGGTCGGGTCTTCTCCGGTCGCCTCACGAAGGGGATGGAGCTCCAAGTGGCGGGCTCGAAGGCGAAGAACCGGATCCAGCACGTCTCGCTGTTCATGGGCCCCGAGCGGCTCATGGTCGAGGAGGTTACCGCCGGGAACATCGCCGCGGTGATCGGTCTCTCCGACGCGTTCGCCGGAACGACGATGTCGGACCTACCCGACATGGTCCCGTTCGAGGAGATCCGACACGTCTCCGAACCGGTCGTGACGGTCGCCATCGAACCGAAGCGGATGGCCGACCTTCCGAAGCTCATCGAGGTGATGCGGAAGATCGCGAAGGAGGACGCGAGCCTCCGGGTCGAGATCAACCAGGAGACGGGAGAGCACCTCCTCTCCGGGATGGGCGAGCTCCACCTCGAGATCACCCAGTACCGCATCGTGAACGACTACAAGGTCGAGATCGAGGCGTCGAAGCCGATCGTGGTCTACCGCGAGGTCGTGAAGCATCCCGGCGGGCCGTTCGAGGGGAAGTCCCCGAACAAGCACAACCGGTTCTACTTCGAGGTCGAGGCGCTCCCCGCCGAGGTCGTGAACGCCCTCAAGGAGGGCGAGATCCCTCAGGGGAAGTCGTTCAAGGACGTCAAGACGCTCGTGACTAAGCTCGAGGGCCTCGGCGTCCCGCGCGACGAGGGCCGGGGGATCATCGCGGTCGAGGGCACGAACATCCTCTTCGACGTGACGAAGGGAATCCAGTACCTCAACGAGACGATGGACCTGATCGTCGACGCGTTCAAGGAGGCCGTGAACCGCGGCCCCCTCGCAAACGAGAAGGTCTACGGCCTCAAGGTCCGCCTGGTCGACGCGAAACTCCATGAGGACTCGATCCACCGTGGGCCCGCGCAGACGATCCCGGCCGCCCGGTCGGGGATCTACGGAGCGATGTGCCTCGGCGACCGCCTGCTCCTCGAGCCGTTCCAGAAGGCCACGGTCAACGTCCCGCAGGAGGTCCTCGCCGGCGCGACGCGCGAGCTCCAGCGGCGGCGCGGCGAGATCCTCGACATGACGAGCGTCGGCGACCTCCAGACCGTCGTCGCGAAGGTTCCGGTCGCGGAGATGTTCGGCTTCGCCTCCGACATCCGGAGCGCCACCGCGGGCAAGGTCCTCTGGGCGACCGAGTCAATGGGGTTCGAGCCGGTACCCGGCGATCTCCAGCCGAAGGTCGTGGCGGAGGTCCGCCAGCGCCGGGGCCTCAAGCCCGAGCCGTACGACGCGGCCTACTACGCGGGATAGGCGCGGCCCCGCCTGGCAGTCCGGATCAGGCCCGCCCGGTCGGCGAGAATAACCTACTACGATTTGTAGTAAGTGTATCGGCGAAGTCAGTGCCCCTTGAAGTGGTCGATCAGAACGCTGAATACGACGGCGTGGACCGGGTCGACGTTGCCGACTAGGTCGAGTCGGTAGGTGTCACGAACGGAGACCGCCGCCTCGTGAATCTTCGCGACCTCCTGTCCGCGCGCGTCATGGAGAGAGAAGTTGAGGTGGAACACGTTGCCGCGGGCCTCGAGGATCGGCTGCCCCGCCGGGTCGATGGCCCGCGCGCTGATGCCGCCCAAGTGAGGGGTGACCTCGACGGAGAGCACGACCGCCCCACTCGCGTCCACTAAGGTGGCCGCGCCGCGTCCTTGCTGGGACTTTAGCGCGAGGGAACCGCGGATATTTCCCCCGAAATCTTCGAGCGCCCAGTAGGATTCACGGGGAGCCAGGGGGCCCACGCCCCAGGTCAAGCTCGACCGCGGCCCGCCCGCGTGGAACGGCCGCACAAGG
>DASPQG010000101.1:0-20429 GCA_035625085.1 Thermoplasmata archaeon | reverse complement strand
GCCGCGGTGGCCCTCCGTACGGATGAGGAGCGGCACGAATTCGAGCAGGTCCTCCGCTCGGTGGCCCCCGACGAACTCGAGGGCCCGGGCGATCTCGGAACGGTTACCGAACAGGATCTCGGAGCCGCTCAGCAGCTGACGGAACGATCGTCGATCCCATCGGTAGTGTATCTCTTGGGCCGGATCGGCCGAGACCTTGAGGCCGCAGGCCCGAGCGGCCCTCTGGAGGCGCAGCTGGTACCTCGGGTCCGCGGTCGTCAGATGGAGCCAGTCGTACTCCGGGAGCCAGCCGGTAGGCACGGGGGCTTTCGAGGCGTCTCCCATCACGCCCTGGTCGATGAGGGTGCGCTGAGATCCCTTCTCGTCCTCAACGATGTAGCAGGTCGGAGTCGGCTCGCCGCGGACCCGTTCGAGGCCCCGCACATCGACCCCCGCCCGTTCGAGGGTGGCGATGTACTCATCGGGAAAGCCGTCCCCGACCCGAGCGACGAGCCCGGTCGCGACCCCGAGCCGGGACGCGGCGCGTACGATGTTCGTCGCGGTGCCGCCGAGCTCGGCCCGACCCCGAAGCACCGGGACGGTGCGGTCGGCGGCCGGGAACGATCGAACGGAGAGGAACCGGTCGATGATCACGTGACCCGAGACGAGAAGGTCCCGGGGCCGGTCGGTGATCGCTCGGTTCATAGTTCGCGTCGTCCGGTCAGTCCCCCAGTCGCTTATCGCTTGGGGGAGCTCGGTAACCCGCTTAAGTCGCCGGGGGGTTGCCGCCGACCGAGAGATGCTCGTCGTCGGTGCGATTCTGGACGTCGAGGGCGCACGACCGGCCTATGTGCGGTTCCGGGGCGGCCGGGTCACCGAGGTGGGGGTCCGGGGGACCGAGGGCCGTCGCCGGAACGAGCGGGTCCTCCGTGGGATTGTGGTCCCGCCTCCCGTCAACGCCCACACGCACCTCGGCGACGCCGTATCGGTGCGGGAGCCCCCGCCGGGACCGGTCTCCCAACTGATCCAACCTCCCCACGGCTACAAGTTTCGGCTCCTGGCCAGCTCGTCTCGCTCCGACAAGATCGCGGCGATTCGGACCGCCCTCCGCCGTATGGAACGGGATGAGGTCGCCGTCACCGTCGACTTCCGGGAAGAGGGCCGCCCGGGAGTGGAACTGCTCCGGGAGGCGGCGCGTGGCCGAGCGATTCGAGTGCTCGCCTTGGGACGGCCCTTGGCCCGCCCCGTGAGCCGGTCCGAGCTCGCTCGCCTGCTCGCCGTCGCCGACGGGGTGGGACTCTCGAGCGCGCGCGACGAGACGGAGAAGACCCGGCGGGACGTGGCGCGCGCGTGCCGTGCCGCGGGGCGCAAGTTCGCCCTCCACGCGAGCGAAGCGGTCCGTGAGCGACCGGATCAGTACCTCGAACCGAGGCCGGACCTCCTCATTCACCTCGCAAAAGCGACGCCGGACGACCTGGCCGCGGTCCGTGATGAGCGCGTGTCGGTGGCGGTCTGTCCCCGGTCGAATGCCCTGTTCGCCCGGCAGCCGGACTTACAGGCGATGGAGCGACTGGGACTCTCCGTGCTGCTCGGCACGGACAACGCCATGTTCCACGCCCCCTCGATCTGGCGCGAGATGGAGTTCGCGTACGTCGCCTCCCGTCTTCGGCGAAAGCCGGTGTCGGCCGCGTTCCTCGCGCGGGCCGCGCTCGTCGAACCGTGGTCGTGGCTCGGGACGCCCGAGGCCGCGCTGGTCGCTCCCGGGATGCCCGTTCCTCCCATCGTTCTCCGATTGCCGCCGGACGACCCCGCGTACCAAGTCGTCACCCGGAGCACCGAACACCTTATGGCCCGGGTCCGACCCGGGCCCCACCGGTCGCAGGGGAGGCGATGAAGAGCGACGAGCTGTTCGCGCTGCTGCGCCGTCGCGGGGTCTTCTGGCCGAGCGCCGAGATCTACGGGGGTACCCAGGGTCTCTACGATTATGGCCCGCTCGGCACGGCGCTGAAACGACGCATCGAGGAGGCGTGGGCCGCCTGGTTCGTGGGCCTCTCGCACGACTACTACCTGATCGATCCGGCGGAGATCCTGCCCGAGGCGGTGGTACGGGCTTCGGGCCATCTGGAGAACTTCACCGACCCCGAGGTGATCTGCGACACCTGCCACAACGCCTTCCGCGCCGACACGGTGCTCGAGAAGATCCGACCCGAGGGCGTCGACGGCCTCCCCTCGAAGGAGATCGAGGAGATCGTACGCGGACGCGGCGTGAAGTGCCCGAGCTGCGGTGCGACCACTCTGAGCGTCCCTCCCCCGTTCAACCTGATGTTCGGGCTCGACTACGGTGTGACCGGCCACGAGCGGGCCTACTTGCGCCCCGAAACGGCGCAGAGCAGCTACCTATCGTTCCCCCGGATGTGGGACGTCGGCCGGCACGCGCTTCCGCTCGGGATCGCCATCATCGGCAAGGCGTACCGCAACGAGATCGCCCCCCGGCAGCTCCTATTGCGGATGCGGAGCTTCGAGCAGGCGGAACTCCAGATCTTCTTCGACCCGGAGCACTTCCCGCTGCCGTTCGACCGGGTGCGGGATGAGAAGCTCCCGGTCGTGCGGGCCGAGCGGCGACTGGCCGGCGACGAGGAGGTCGTGCTCACCTCCGCCGCCGACCTCGTCTCCGCCGGGAAGCTTCCCGAGTTCTATGTCTACCACATGGTCCACACGTTCCGGTTCTTCCGGGACGTCCTCCGGATCCCTCCCGAGCGGATCCGCCTGCTCGAGAAGTCGGACCAGGAGCGCGCCTTCTACAATCGCCTCCACTTCGACGTCGAGGTCCTGCTCGACAGCATGGGCGGGTTCAAGGAGATCGGGGGCGTCCACTACCGCGGGGACTACGACCTGAGCCGACACGGCCAGGGCTCGGGCAAGGACCTCTCGGTCACCCTCACCGGCGGGCGCGCGGTGCTTCCGCACGTGCTCGAGCTCACGTACGGTGTCGATCGGGGCCTCTGGGCCGTCGCCGACGTCCACCTCGGCAAGGACGGCGACCGGACCGTGTGGCGCCTGCCGCCGTACCTGGCGCCCGTACCGGTCGGGGTGTTCCCGCTGATCCCGAAGGAGCACGCGAAGTTCGCGGAGCAACTCTCCGACGATCTCGCGGCCGCCGGCGTGTCGAATCTGTACGACGACTCCGGCACCATCGGTAAGCGGTACGCTCGGATGGACGAGGCGGGCACCCCGTTCTGCGTGACCGTCGACGCGGAGACGCTGGCCGACGGCCCGAGTCGGGGAACGGTCACCGTCCGTTCCCGCGACTCGAAGACTCAAGAGCGGGTAGCGGCGACGGAGCTCGCCGGCCGGCTCGCGCCTGCGTTCCGCCTTCCGCGACCGAAGCGGAGCGCGTGAGCGCCCACCTTCCCGGGCAAGACAACGGATATATCTCGCGGCCGAGTCACGGCGTTTCGATGTCGTCCGGTGGAGGCGAATCCTCGCAACCGACCGGGGCGGCCACTCCTCTCGCGGCGCGTCGGTCCCGCTGGATCGGCCAGCAGTACGCGGACATCACGAAGCTGCGCGAGATCGCCGCCCATCACGACCGGGCCGCGGCGCGCGCCCAGCAACGCGTAGCCCGACTGAACACGCGCATCGACAAGCTCCGGCACCAAGCGACTCTGCTGCGGGAACGGGCCCAGAGGGCCCTCGCCCAGATCCCCGAGATCGAGCAGCAGATGAAGCAGCACGAGCGGGACATCGCGGCCGCGACGAACCGGGCCGGGGGAGCCCCGCTCGGCTCCGACGTGACCGGCCTCCATTACCGCGTGCGCAAGCTCCAGCAGAAGGTGGTCGACCGGCAGCAGAAGGCCCGCGCGCTCGAGCTGCGGGCCGCGACCAAGACCCAAAAGACCGCGGAACTCAAGGTCAAAGTGAACCGGTACGTTGAGACCGCGCGCCTCGAGGAGCAGGAGGCGGTCGCGTACCGGCAGCGCGCGGACCGGCTCCAGCTGGTCACGGAGCACGACGTCGCCGATCACCTGAAAGCGTCGGCGACCGATTCGAAGCCGTCATCCGACGAGCCCCCGCCCACGCTATGAAACTCATCGTCACCGTCGGGATGCCCGGTTCGGGCAAGGACGAGCTCGTCGGCGTAGCCCGCTCGATGGGCCTCGCGACCCTCAAGATGGGGGACCTCGTCCGCGACGAGACCCGACGCCGGGGCCTACCGGTGACGAACGCGAACGTCGCGCGGATCGCCTCCGAGGAGCGCGACAAGCATGGCGCCGGGGTCTGGGCGCAGCGCGCGATCCCGAAACTGACCGAGACCCGGATGCTGGTGGACGGTTGCCGCTCGGACGCCGAGGTGACGGTGTTCCGCCACAACTTCGGCGACCTGTTCGTCCTCGGGATCTTTGCCTCTCCCGAGACGCGGCACGACCGGATGGCGAGCCGCAGCCGCGCCGACGACGCGACCGATCTCCAGGAGTTCTACGACCGGGATCGACGGGAGCTCAAGTGGGGGATCGGGAGCGCGTTCGCCCTCGCAGACGGGATGCTCGTCAACGAGGGATCGCTCGACGAGTTCCGACGCGCCGGCCGCACGATGCTCGAGAGGATCCTCGCTCGCGAGGAGTGAACGGCGTCGTCCCCCGAGCTTAGGCCGGCTCCGGCGGGGGTCCCTGGGCGAGCAGCTCGCGCACGGACGCGAACCGCTCCCGATCGACGACGACCGCGAGCGGCTCGTGACCGGCCGTGAGCGCCGGGATCTGGCGAACGAGATAGGCGTCCCGTGCCCGCGCGAACGCCCGGGAACCGCGCCCGGAGGAGACCTCCCGGTCCCACTCGAGGGCGTACTCGTCGGGGGACGACGGGGTCGGCGGGCTCCGCGAGACCCGCCGCTCGCGGACCGTGCGGCGGACGAGCTCGATGTAGCCGATGTGCTCGGCAAACAGGGCGGCGGTCTGCTCGTCGTCCGGGTCGAGCCCTACCGCCGGCACCCCGCGGGCCTCCGACCATCGAAGGACCTCGACGAACGAGGGGTTGGGTACCCGGACCTCTCCAAACCGGACGAGGCCCCGGACCTCGCTGCGCTCGTTTTCGGTCAGCGGGACAACGGGTTCCGCCTCGGCCTCCACGAAGTACTCTCGCAAGGCCTCGAGTTCGGTCGGCGAAAGCCCGATGCCGACGCGGGCGGGCGCGAACGAATCGAGCTCACCGAGTACGCGGGGAACCTCCGACGTGAGCCCGCGCACGGGGCCGAGCAAGAGAACGCCGGGCGCCTCCGAGAATCGGGCCTTGATCACGGGCCTTCCCGCTCGGTGATCTCCTCGATCAGTTCGTCCGGATCGCGATGGCGCCTCAACTCGGTGATCGTGAGGATCGGTAGCCCCGCGATCGCCGGGCGAGGTGCCGGGTCCCGGACCACGAAGAGGGCATGGCCCTCGGCGACCCGCGCAAGGCCGTGCAGCACCTCGGCCCGGTGGAGCGCCGTCCGCAGGCTCCCCGCGGCCGCGAGGAGCACGTCCGGCGTCCGAGCGAGGGCGTCGAACGGCGCCCGCACGGTGACCGTGACCTCGAGTCCCATCCCGTCGAGCTGGCGGAGCACGCCGTCGCGCAGCGGGTCCCCCGTGAGGGGGAGCGATCGGTCGGGATGCTCCTCCGGCTCCTTCTCCGATTCCTCGGTGCTCTCCTCCTCCTGGGAAGGACGTGGCCAGCCGAAGAGGTCGATGGGCCGGACGATCGGCTCGCCGAGGAACGACTCGATCCGCTCGATGACGAGGGCCTCGGCACCGGCTCCCTCCTCGTAGAGTTGGATCGCCCGTCGGGACACTCCGGCGATGGTCGCGAGCGTCCCGAGCGAAAGATCCCGCTCGCTCCGAAGCTCCCGCAAGCGAGGCCCGTCGATCTGGGCGAAGATGCCGCCCGGGCTCGCGTAGAGAAACGGGGGAAGCGCCTTTTCGAGGAACTCCTTGAGGGTCTCTTCGTTGATGATCGGCACCCCGTAGCGCGTGTACACGACACCCGCGTCGAGGTCGGCCGCCCCGGACGTCTGTCCGATCACGAGGGTGATCGCGGGGAAGAGATGGCCGAGCTCGCGGAGGCGCGTCGCCTCTTCGGAGTCGAGTGCGTCGATGTTCTTCAGGATCTTCACGAGGAGGAGCGTCGCGTCCCGTCGGGCCGCGAGGTCAAAGCTGGTCGGGCGGATCGAGTGCGTGTCCGCCACGTAGAAGCCGGCTCGCTCGAGCAGCTCCCGGACCCGCTCGATCGACCGTTCCCGAGCCGACTGCAAATCACTCCCTCCAGATGAATCCATTTACCTCTTATATATAAAAACACATGGTCGGGGCTCTCGGAGAGCGGAACCGCACCCGACCGAGAACCGTCTTGGGGCAGGGCGGGTTCCGAGAGCCGTGGAGAAGCCCGTGCGCCCCGTTCCGGATGCCCCCGCGTTGCTCCTTGAGCCCACCCGGCGCACCGACCCACGAACGATCGTCGTCGCGGACATCCACCTCGGGCTCGGAAGCTCCGTCGAACGACCGCTCGGTCCCCCCGAGGGGTCCGCCGACCGGCTTGCGGGAGCGCTCGTCGCGCTCGCCCGGACCCACCGGGCCGGGGCCGTGCTCATCGCGGGGGACGCGAAGCACCCGATCGTAGGGACACCGCCGGCGCTCCGCCCCGTGGTGTTCGACTTCTTCGCGGAGCTGCTGCACGAGGGCCTCGAGGTCGACCTGGTCCTCGGGAACCACGACGTCGGGATCGTCCGCCACCTTCCCCGCGAGGTGAGCGTGCATCCCGCCACCGGCCTCGTGCGGGGAGAGGTCGGTGTGTTCCACGGGCATCGGTGGCCCTCCAACGCCGTGCTGAAGGCTCCGACCCTGGTGGCGGGCCACCTCCATCCCGGATTCCGTCTCGCGCCGACGGCCGACAATCCGGAGGGGAAACTACGGTGCTGGGTACGGGTGGAGCGGACACCCGCGGTCGGCCGGGCCCACCGTCGCCGGCGCCACATCGAGCCCCGGGCTCACGAAGTGGTGATCCTGCCCGCGTTCAACCCGATCGCCGGCACCGAGTCGTTGAACCGCGAGCGACCGGCCCGGGGCCGTTCGTTCCTCTACCGAAGGTTCCTCGCCTCGGGCGAAGCGCGAGCCTTCCTGCTGGACGGCACCGACCTCGGCAAGCTCACGACGTCGTACGAGACCGGCCCCCGCTCGCGAGAAGCGGGCCGATCGCAGCGGGGTCGGTGACCGGGGGAGCACAGGCAGTCCCAAAGCAAACGAGCGCCCGAGCCTCGCTCGAACTCCCGAAGCCTCCCAGCTCCCCGGGGAGGGAAAACGGCGGAGGAGGTGGCCCGGCGAACACCCAGCTGTTCGGGTGCCAGGACCGTCGGGCCGCGGAGAGGAGTTTATCGGCCCTCGGTCCGGTTCCCTCGACGACCACGGTGACTGGAGGAGTGCCGAGCAGGCCGGCGGCCAATGCCGAGCCGGCCGCGAAAAGCCCCGCGCCTCCGATTCGCCGCGCGATCGGCCCTAGGAGGGCGCGAGTCTTCTCGGTCCAGCGGTCGTCGTGGCAGAGCGAGCCGACCCGCAGGAAGGCGAGCGCGGCGGAGGCGTTCGCCGCGAAATGGGGACTGTCCTCCAGCGGATACGACGGCTCCCGCACGCCGCCGACCGAGGGGCCGTCGTACAGGCCCGGGGCGACGTCACGGAACAGCCCGTCTTCTCCGCGGAACTCCCGGTCCACGAGCTCGAGCAGGGCAATCGCTGTGGCGAGGTAGTTAGGGTCGGCGAGCACGCCCGCGAGCTCGATGAGGCCAGACGCGAATGCGACCTGGTCTTCGAGCAGGCCGAAGCCGTCCGCCCCGTCCGGGCCGATGCGATGCGCGACCCCGCGGCCCGGCCGGTACCCTTCCCTCAGGATCCGGTCGGCGGCGCTTCGGGCGTCCGCGAAGACCAGGGGGTCGCCGAGGAATGCCCCCGCGCGGGCGAACGCGGCGATGAACCGTCCGTTGATGTCCGAGTATACGGCGCGGTCGACGGTGGGGGTCGCCCGCGCAGAGCGGACAGCCTTGAGCTTCGCGCATGCGCGGGCGAGTTTCGCGCCGGCAGCCTCGGGAGGGCAAACGCCGTCGGCCGCCTCGGTCAGGGGAAGGAGGCGGAACAACACGTTTCGGTCCGGATCGTGGGGCATTCTTCCATCGGTCCCCACTCCGAAGAACCGGGAGACGAGCTTCAGCTCGTCCGTGTCGAGCACTTCCTTGAGCTCCGCTCGGGACCAGGTGAAGTAGCTCCCGTCGTCGCCCGGCGCGTTGTCGGCATCTTGACTGGCCCCGAACCCTCCGAGCGGATCCGCGAGCGTTTCGCGAACCCATCCGAGGGTCGAACGCACGACCTCCTCGAAACGGGCGTCCGGGAACCGGGCGGCCCCGTCGGTGTAGACGGAGAGGAGCGCGGCGTTGTCGATCCCCATCTTCTCGAAGTGAGGGATGTGCCAACCCTCGTCCACCGAGTACCGGTGGAATCCGCCCCCGATCTGGTCGAAGACCCCGCCGTCCGCCATCCGGAGGAGGGTCTCTCGGGCCGCGTCGCCGCTCTCGACCGCGCCCCGCGCGAACTCGTCCCACAGGAGCAGCGAGACCGCCGTGGGGTGGGGGAACTTCGGCGCCGTGCCGAACCCGCCGTGGACCGGGTCCACGCTCGATCGGACCTCGGTGAGCACGTCGTCCACGAACGTGTCGGGCGGTCGGTCCCCGGGGGTGCGAGCCTCCCGCATCCGCTGAAGGGCTCCCTGGATCCCCTGGGCGTTCTCTCGGGCCCGCTCCGGTTCCTCGCGCCAGATCCGGGCGACCTCCGCGAGCACGCGACGGAATCCGGGTCGACCATGCCCGTCGGTCGGCGGGAAATACGTACCTCCCAGGAACACTTCCCCCTCGGGAGTCAGGAACGCCGTGAGCGGCCAGCCTCCCTCGCCCGTGAGAGCGCCGACCTGCCGCTGGTACCGGCGGTCGATCTCGGGGTGCTCGTCGCGGTCGACCTTGACCGCCACGAAGTGCTGGAAGAGGAGGTGAGTCACCTCCGGGTCGGAGTACGTCCCCTCGTCCATCACGTGACACCAGTGGCACCAGGACGCCCCGATGTCGAGCAGGATCGGGCGGCCCGTCCGGCGAGCGAGCTCGAACGGCTCGGGTCCCCACGGATACCACTCGATCGGCTGCTCGGCCGCGCTCCTCAGGTACGACGAGGTCCGGTCGGCGAGACGCCACGCGCCGGCTCTGCGAGAGGAAGGCGGCTCCGCCGGGCCCATCGGTCGGGAGGGCCGGCTGCGGCTCTTACGGTTGTCGGCTGGGGCGGTCCGGCTCCGGCCACCACCGTGAGCCACGTAATCGGCTCACGGGAACGTTACTCCGCGCGCGCTCGTTATAAAGGGGACCTCAGTGCCCGGTCGAGGCATTCCGCATGGAGATGCAACCCGGCCAGATGGCCTACGACCGGGCGATCACCGTCTTCTCCCCCGACGGCCGGTTGTTCCAGGTCGAATACGCGCGTGAGGCGGTCCGACGCGGCGCGACCACGGCGGGGGTCGTGTACGTGAACGGGGTCGTGCTGATCGCGGACCGACGGATCCCGAACCCGAAGCTCGCCGAGGCGGCGAGCCTCGAGAAGATCCACCAGATCGACGAGAACATCGCGTGCGCGACCGCGGGATTGGTCGCGGACGCCCGCGTGCTGGTCGACTATGCCCGTCTTTCGGCCCAGATCAACCGGGTGACCTACTCCGAGCCGATGTCCGTCGAGCTGCTCGTGCGCCGCATCTGCGACTACAAGCAGCAGTACACCCAGTTCGGAGGGGTCCGACCGTTCGGGACGGCGCTCCTGGTGGGCGGCTACGACGACAGCGGGGTCCACCTCTTCGAGACCGAACCGTCGGGCTCGCTCACGAGCTTCAAGGCGGCCGCGACCGGCGGCAACAAGGGACCGGTCATGGACCTCTTCGAGCAGAAGTACCGGCCCGGGATGGACCGGGATGCCGCGATTCTTCTCGCGCTCGAAGGACTGCGCTCCGGTCTCGAGGAAGGGGGCAATCTCGCCCAGGTCGAGGTCTGCGCGACGGAGATCGGGGAAGGGATGACCCGCTTCCCACCGGACGAGGTCCAGAAGTACGTGGCCCGCCTGCCTCCGGCGAGTGCGCCCGGGCGCACGAGTCGTACATAACCCGGCACGACCTCACCCCTCTCCCATGGTGAAGGTCGAGGACGCGGTGATCGCGCGCTGGGAGACCCAGGGCTCCCGGTTCGAGGTCCTCGTCGACCCCCAGGCCGTCCAGGACCTGAAGGACGGCAAGAAGGTCGATCTCGCCGACAAGCTCGCCCTCGATCAGGTGTTCAAGGACGCGAAGAAAGGCGACAAGATCTCCGAGGAGCACCTCGAGAAGACGTTCCACACGCGGAACCTTGCCGAGATCGCGCGGATCATCATCCAGAAGGGAGAGGTCCAGGTCACGACGGAGCAGCGCCATCGTCTCCAGGCGGCGAAGCACCAGCAGATCGTCGCCACGATCGCGCGGAACGCCATGAACCCCCAGACCGGAGCTCCCCACCCCCCGGCGCGGATCGAGGCCGCGATGAACGAGGCGAAGGTCCACGTCGACCCGTTCCGCCCGGTCGATGAGCAGGTCCAGGAGGTGCTCGCGAAACTGCGCCCGTTGATCCCCATCCGCCTCGACGTCGTCAAGGTCCGCATCAAGATCCCCGCTCAGTTCTACCCGCGCGTGATCGGCGAGGTCAAAGGGCTCGGCCGGCTCCTCGAGGAGAACTGGCTTTCCGATGGAAGCTGGGCCGGGATCGTCGAGATCCCGGCGGGCATGCAGACCGAGCTCTACGAGAAGCTGAGCGCGCGGACGAAGGGTGCTATTGAGACCGCTTTAGTTAAATAGGGCACGCAGGTCGAGCGCCGCGGTGCAGCACGCAAAATGTCCAGAGGTCATCGTCCGGGCCACCGAGGTCGTGGCCACGAGGGTCATCCCTCGTCTCCCTCCCGGGAGCGGGTACTAGTTCTTCCCGGTGAAGAGATCCGTGCCCAGGGGTTGAAACCCGGGCCGGGCACGTATCGAACCGGCGGCAAGGTGTACGCGAGCGTCCTCGGACTGCTCTCGGAGCGACCCCCCCTCGTTTCGGTGATCCCGCTCTCCGGGCGGTACATCCCGAAGGCGCACGACGTCGTCATCGGCACGGTCACCGACGTGCAGGGGACGTTCTGGCTGCTCGACATCGGTGCTCCGCGTTGGGCTCCGCTCCACATGACGGGCACCCCCTGGCAGGTCGAGCAGAACGAGACCGACCGGTTCCTGCGGGTCGGCGACGCGGTGATCGTCGAGGTCGAGAGCCTCGAAGCAACCGGCCGCATCGGCGTCACGATGAACGGGGAGGGGCTGGGCAAGCTGGAGGGAGGCACGATCGTCCGGATCTCCCCGGCGCGAATTCCCCGGGTCGTCGGGCGCAACGGCTCGATGATCCAGACGATTCGCGAGCACACGGGCGCCGAGGTCGCGGTCGGCCAGAACGGGCGGATCTGGGTGAACGGGACCCCCGAGGCGATCCACCGGGTGAGCGAGGTCCTCCGGCTCATCGAGACGAACGCCCAGCACTCCGGATTGACCGAGCTGGTCGAGAGCTACCTGCGATCGACGACTCCGACGGGGGCACGGGGCCTCGAGGTCCCTCCCCCCGAGCACGCGCACCGCGACGCGCCGCCGCGGGTCCTCGATTCGGCCGAGCCGGACGAGGAGACCCTGGACACCGAGGACGACTCCTCCGACACGATGGAGCCGGAGGAGCAGTGACGTCGCACAGGGCGGCGTCCGGGCGATTCTCGACATTACCTCTCCAAGGAGAACCAACATGGGAAACGTAGGAGCGAAGGAAGTTCCCGTCCTGTTGAGCCCGGAAGGGCTCCGGATCGACGGGCGCCGATTGGACGAACTGAGGCCGATCAAGATTCAGGTCGGTTCGCTGCACAACGCCGACGGCTCGGCGTTCGTGGAGTGGGGCCAGAACAAGGTGATGGCGGCCGTCTACGGGCCGCGCGAGGTCCACCCTCGGCACCTGCAGCAGAACAACAAGGCCGTCATCCAGTGCAAGTACAACATGGCGGCGTTCGCCGTGGACGAGCGAAAGCGTCCCGGCCTCGACCGCCGTTCGCAGGAGATCTCGAAGGTGATCGGGGAGGCGTTCGAGTCGGTCGTGTTCGCGGAGGAGTACCCGCGCACGAGCATCGACATCTACATCGAGGTCCTGCAGGCGAACGCGGGGACCCGCTGCGCGGGCTTGGTGGCGGCGTCGGTGGCGCTCGCGGACGCGGGCATCCCGATGGTCGATCTCCTTCCCGCCGTCGCGGTCGGGAAGGTCGCCGGGAAGATCGCGCTCGACCTCAAGAAGGAAGAGGACAACTTCGGCGAGGCCGACCTCCCGATGGCGCTCGTCCCGCAGTCCGGGCGGCTCGTGCTGCTCCAGATGGAGGGGCACATGAGCGAGGAGGAGCTCGCCCAAGCCCTCGACATGGGCGTGGCGGGCTGCCGCGAGATCTACGAGAAGATGAAGCAGGCGCTGCGCGAGCGCTATTCGACCGGTCCGGTGGGAGGCTCCGCATGAGCGAAGAGGTCTCCGCCGAGATCCTCACGACCCACATCCTCGACCTCGCGGCCGAGGGAAAGCGCCTCGACGGCCGAGGACCCGACGAGTACCGGGCAATCTCGATCGAACCGGGGTTCGTCGCCACCGCGGATGGCTCGGCGCTGGTCCGCCTCGGCGACACGGCGGTCCTCGCGGGCATCAAGCTCGAGCCGGGGAAGCCGTTCCCCGACACGCCGAACGCCGGCGTCCTCACGACCAACGCGGAACTGATCCCGCTCTCGAGCCCGACGTTCGAGCCCGGGCCTCCGCAGCCCGGAGCGATCGAGGTCTCGCGCGTCGTCGACCGGGCGATCCGCGCGGCCGAGACGATCGACCTCACGCGCCTGTGCGTCACGCCCGGCGAGAAGAGCTGGATCTGCTACGTGGACATCCACGTCCTCGACCACTCCGGGAACCTGATCGATGCGGCGTCCCTGGCCGCCGTCAGCGCCCTCGCCCACGCGACGGTGCCGGCGAAGCGGTTCGAGGTCGCCGAGGCCGACTACCCGCTTGAGGTAAACCACTACCCGGTGGAGTGCACCTTCGTCCGTCTCGGGGACACGATCGTGGTCGACCCGACGTTCGACGAGGAGCGCGCCGCGCAGGGCCGCATCACGGTCGCCACCGATGAGGTCGGTCGGGTGGTCGCGATGCAAAAGGGCCTCGTCGGCGCGTTCTCCCCGGACGACGTGAAGGACATCGTCCGCCGGGCGTTCCGCCACGGCGAGAAACACCGCGCCCTCGCGAAAGGAGGCAGCGCATGAGCAAGCGTACGAAGAAGGCCGGCCCGACCGGTTGGATGGGCCCCCGCTACGGGATCCGGATCCGCCGTCGCGTGGTCGAGATCGACCGCGCCCGCGAGCCCGATGCGCCGTGCCCCCGGTGCTCGACCGTCACGCTCCGCAGGGTGGCGAGCGGCATCTTCGAATGCCGCCGGTGCGGTACCCGGTTCAGCTCGAATGCGTACGTCTTCGCCGCGCCACCGCCGATCCAGCGCACCGAGCGGGAGACCGCTTCGGGCAACGCTTAAGCCCTCGAGGAAGGTCGAACCGGTGGTCATGTTCCGCTGCATCCGCTGTGGGGAGGCGCTCCCCTCGGACGCGAACCTCTTCGGCGTCCGCTGCGACAACTGCGGGGGCAAGATCTTCACGAAGGAGCATCCCAACGTGAAGAAGGTCCTTAAGGCCCGCTAGGCGCGCGGCCGAGAGGACCGACGATCCTTCCGAACGTCGATCGGATAGCCGGCCCGGCGACAGGCCGCCAGCACGACCCGGCGCCGGTCTCCGTGAAGAAGCCCGAGGCTTTCCTTCGCGGTGAGCGCGTAGAGGCGGAGGGCCCCTTCGCAACTCTTTCGCCAGCCGCTCCCATCGGTGCCGAGCGCGGCCCGCTGGGCCGCTTGGAACTCGGGCCCCGAGCGTTTCCCCGCCTCCTCCCACATTCCGTTCTCCGTCTCCCACAGTCGTTCGAAGGCGAGCATGCGCAGGAACGCCATGCGGTTCGCGAGGAGGTTCCGCTGGACGGAGGCCGTCTCCTGCTCCCGGGTCTCGAGCGCCCGAAGGAGCTTCGCGACCTCCTCGGCCAATCCCGCCAGCATGTCGGCGATGTAGGCGTCCCGGGCCCGGCGGACAGGGGCCCAACGGAATCCTCGGGCCTCGTTCTTCAACGGGGCGGCGATTCCTCGCGGGTCCCGTAGGACTTTCGCGTTCCGCCATCCGGGTACCGCGCCATCGAGACGGAACGGCGTCCGCAGTTCCCGGCGTTCCTCCGCCACGGTGCTGAACTTGACGCAGACCATGTGACCGTCCCGCTCGAGGATCCGTTCCGGGCCCTTTCGCCCGACGACCCAGAGGTCGACGTCCGACGCTTCGTGGGCGTCCCCGCGCGCCCAGCTCCCGGCGAGGAGCACCGCCGCCTGTCCCCGAGGGTCGAGCTCCTCGGCGAGGCGGGACGCCAAGCGAAGGACCTTGCGGTGTTCTTCCGGGCTGGCGGGGGGATTGCGCCGCTCGTTCGCTGGGCTCCCCCGGCCGAGGAGAGAAACCGCCTTCCGCATCCCGGGAACGAATCGCCCCGGACCGAAAGCTTCTCCGGCCCCCGAGCGACAAACCGTTTCAGGAAGGAGCCTTCTCGGGCGGACGTGAAAGGCCCGACCATCCAGTTCCTGGGCGGGGTCCGCGAGATCGGCGGGAACAAGATCCTCATCGAGGACGGGCCGGACCGGGTACTGTTCGACTTCGGCCCTTCGTTCTCCCCTCGGGTGGAGGAGTACTACGTGGACTACCTCCAACCCCGTTCCACCTGCCGGGCGAAGGACCTCCTCGAGTTCGATTTGGTCCCTCGCATCTCGGGCCTCTATTCCCAGGAGTCGCTGGGCGACGGCGACCTCGCCTACTCCCCTCCGGAAGTGCACGGCATCTTCGTGAGCCACGCCCATGCCGACCACGCGGGCTATCTCGACCTCGTGGACCCGGCGATTCCGGTCCACGTCGGGGAGGGGACCCGGACCCTCATGACCGCGATCGAGACGTCGACTCGGATGAAGTACGGAAGCCACCGCTATGAGGTGTTCGCGGACCGCCAACCGGTCCGGGTCGGTCGGATCGAAGTGGTACCGTTCCCGGTCGACCACTCCATCCCATTTGCCTACGGATTCCTCGTGCACACGAGCGAAGGAACGCTCGCGTACACGGGAGATTTTCGCCATCATGGCCCCCGGGCGGCCGACACCCACGCCTTCTTCGCGGCGGTCGCCGCCGAGAAGGTCGACGCCCTTCTGATTGAGGGGACGCGGGCGGGACCCGACCCCCGACGGAACCTGAGCGAGGCGGGAGTGCGCAGCGCCGTCGACCGCGTGCTCGAAGCGAGCCCCGAGCTCGCGCTCGCGTGCACGTACCCGCGCGACATCGATCGCCTCCGCACCCTTTACTCGGCCGCGGTGGAGGCGGGCCGGGAACTCGTGGTGTCGACCCGTACGGCCCACTTGCTCTCCCAAGTGGCCTCCCGTTTCCCGAGCGGCGAGATCCCCGTGCCTGGCCAGGCACCTGGCCTTCGGGTGCACGTCCGCAAGAAGCGCCTGTCGTACCTCTGGGAGAGGCCGTTTCTGGACGGGGCCCTCCCGTCCGAGGAGGTGCGTCGTCAGGGGCGGAAGTACTTGCTCGCGCTCGACCTCGCGCACTTCCCCGAGCTGATCGACCTTCGCCCTCCGAAAGGAAGCCCGTTCCTCCACTCGATGAGCGAGCCGTTCAGCGAGGACGACGTGGACGACCGGGTGATGCACAACTGGCTCGACCACTTCGGGCTCCAGTTCCACCAGATGCATGCGAGCGGCCATGCGTCGGCCACCGAGCTGATCGACCTGATGCGGCTGACCGGGGCCCGGGCCGTCTACCCGATTCACACCCAGCACCCCGAAGCGTTCGAGAAGGCCGGTCCCTCGGTGCGCCTCCCCGAGCTGGGGCGGACGTACTCCCTTACGAGCTAGCGTTCGGGGCCCGACGAGAGGTTAACCGCGCGCAGGGCCTCGGAGTTCGAATGGACCCGGACCGCGTGCCGACCGGAATCGCCTCGGTCGACCGCCTGCTCGGTGGGGGGCTCGAGTCGGATTGCCTCACGGAGCTCTACGGGGAGGGCGGGAGTGGGAAGACCCTCTTCTGTCTCCAGGTGGCGCACCGGGTCGCCCTCGAGAATCGATGGGTCTTCTACATCGATACGGAGGGTGTGAGCGTCGACCGCCTACGGGCGATCGCGGGCGACGACCTCGACCGGGTGCTGAAACGCTGGTTGCTCACCACTCCGAAGGACCTCGCGGAGCAGGGAAAGGCGATCGCCACCGCCTGCGCCCTCGCCCGCGACGGCCAGCGACCGGTCGGACTGATCGTGGTCGATTCGGGGACGTTCTTCTATCGGCTCTCCCTCTCGGGAGACGACGAGGACGACGCGCGCCAGTCGCTCTCTCTCTCCGTCGCGGACCTCGTCTCGACGGCCCTCCGGGCGCATCTGCCCGTCCTCTTCACCAACCAGGTCTGGCGGAGCATGCGCGACGGCACGCTCGAACCGCTCGGCGGCTCGTTCCTCAATCACGCCGCGAAGACAATCCTCCGGTTCGACCGGTTATCGGGTGCCGTTCGGCGGGTCGTTCTCGTGAAGCACCGGTCCCGTCCCGAGGGGTCGGCCGAGTTCCGCATCGGGCCGAGCGGGCTCGAGAGCGTGGGCTCCGGCTGAAACAACCATAAAGTCCGACGTTTCTGCCCGGGCGATGGACGATACACTCCAGTTCTCGGACGTCTCCACGCAGATCGGCACGTTCCGCATCATCTACGCCGGCACGGCAGTGCGGGTGGTCGACCTCCTCGAAAAGGGAGTGGCGCAGACGGGCATCCCCAACGGAGCGCTCCGGCGCAATCCGCCGTTCCCCCCGGGCCATCCCGCCCGCCAGCTCCGCGAGTACTTCCGCGGCGACCGTCGGGATTTCGACCTCAAGGTGGAGCCCGACAGCGCGTCCGAGTTCGACCGGGCCGTCTGGAAGGAGCTCAAGACGGTGCGGGCCGGGACCACGGTCACCTACGGCGAACTCGCGCGGCGGGTTGGCTACGCCGGCGCGGCGCGCGCGGTCGGCGGTGCGATGCGCCGCAACCCGATCCCGATCGTGATCCCGTGTCACCGGGTCGTGGGACAGGGCGGCGAGATCACGGGCTTCGGCCTTGGGCTGTGGAGAAAGCGATGGCTCCTCGACCACGAGGGGGCATGGCCCCTCAAGTCCCGGTCGGCCGAGGGTCCCCGACCCCACGGACAGCGGACCCTGGATACCCTTCTCGAAGAGAAGCCACCGAGGACCGCCCGCACCGTCGCGCCGATGGCCTAGGACGAGATCACCTACTACGCCTCATAGTAGGTCGATCACTCCCGGCGGTCACGACCGATCGGGCATCGGCCAAATCGGGGCGCGCACCCTCCTCGCAACGCCGTGGGAAGCGACCCCCTTCTCCGGCCAACGGTTTCGCAATGCCAACTTACTACGTGTAGTAGTAACTCGTGGAGAGACGGGGGATCGCCCCCCTCGTGCGAGGCGACGGGCCGGCGTCTCTATCCGGCGTAGTACGCGGCGTCGTACGGCTCGGGCTTGAGGCCCCGCCGCTGGCGGATCTCGGCGACGACCTTCGGCTGGAGCTCGCCGGGCACCGGCTCGAATCCCATCGATTCGGTCGCCCAGAGGACCTTCCCGGCGGTCGCGCTGCGGATGTCCGAGGCGAAGCCGAACATCTCGGCGACGGGCACCTTCGCGACGACCGTCTGGAGGTCGCCGACGCTGGTCATGTCGAGGATCTCTCCGCGGCGACGCTGCAACTCCCGCGTCGCGCCGGCGAGAACCTCCTGCGGAACGTTGACGGTCGCCTTCTGGAACGGCTCGAGCAGGAGCCGGTCCCCGAGGACCATCGCTCCGTAGATCCCCGAACGCGCCGCCGGGATCGTCTGGGCGGGGCCCCGGTGGATCGAGTCCTCGTGGAGCTTCGCGTCGACCAGACGGACCTTGAGGCCGTAGACCTTCTCGTTCGCGAGCGGGCCGCGGTTCACGGCCTCCTTGAACGCGTCGACGATCAGGTCCATCGTCTCGTTGAGGTACTGGATTCCCTTCGTCACGTCGAAGAGGATGTTCGTCCCCTCGACCGCGATGATCCCCCGGCCCTCGTCGCGCGGGACGCCGAGCCCCTCGAGCTTGGTCACGAGCGTCTTGACGTCCTTGAACGACTTCCCCTGAGGGATCTCGCCCTCCTTGAGGGCGGTCACGACCTCGGCGGGGAGCGCCTCGACCTCGAAGTAGAACCGGTTGTGCTTGTTCGGGGACTTCCCCTCGAACGGGCCGCCGGGATGTTTCACGACCTCGCGGTAGACGACGATTGGCTTCGACGATTCGATCTCGACCTTGTAGTCGTTGACGATCCGGTACTGGGTGATCTCGAGGTGCAGCTCGCCCATCCCGGAAAGGAGGTGCTCCCCGGTCTCCTGGTTGATCTCGACCCGGAGGCTCGCGTCCTCCTTCGCGATCTTCCGCATCACCTCGATGAGCTTCGGGAGGTCGGCCATCCGCTTCGGCTCGATGGCGACCGTGACGACCGGCTCCGAGACGTGCCGGATCTCCTCGAACGGGACCATCTCGGGCACGTCGCTCATCGTCGTGCCCGCGAACGCGTCCGAGAGCCCGATGACGGCGGCGATGTTGCCCGCGGTCACCTCCTCGACCATGAGCCGCTCGGGGCCCATGAAGAGCGAAACGTGCTGGATCCGGTCCCTCGCCTTCGCGCCGGCGACCTGGAGCTCCATCCCCTTCACGAGGCGGCCGGAGAAGACCCGGCCGGTCGCGATCTCGCCCGCGCTCGGGTCCATCGTGATGTCGGTGACCATGAACGACGTGGGGCCGGCGGGGTCCGTGTTCGCCATCGCCTTGCCGATCGACGAGCCGGAGTCGCCCTTCCAGATGTTCGGGATGCGGTACTTCTGGGCGACCTTCGGGCTCGGGAGGTGACGGACGACCATGTCGAAGACGACGTCGTTGATCTTCGCCTTCTGCGCGATCTCGCGCGAGCGACCGGTCGAGACGTACTCGATGATGTCGGGGAACTTGACGCCGGTCTTCTGCATGTACGGGATGCTGATCGCCCAGTTCTCGTAGCCCGAGCCGAACGCGACCGAGCCGTCCCGGGGGTCGACGCTCCACTCGTCGACGAACTCCTCGGGGGCCATCTTGCGGATGAGCTCGTTGACCTCGGAGATGATGCTCAGGAACCGCTTCTGGAAGGATTCGGGCGTCAGCTTGAGCTCCTTGATCGCCCGGTCGACCTTGTTGATGAAGAGGACCGGCTTCACCTTCTCGCGGAGCGCCTGGCGGAGGACGGTCTCGGTCTGGGCCATGACCCCCTCGACCGCGCAGACGACCACGATCGCCCCGTCGACCGCCCGCATCGCGCGCGTGACGTCCCCGCCGAAGTCGACGTGGCCGGGGGTGTCGATGAGGTTGATCAGGTGCTGCTCGCCCTCGAACTCGTGGACGATCGTGACGTCCGCGTTGTTGATCGTGAGGAGACGCGCCTGCTCCTGCTCGTCGAAGTTGAGGTAGAGCTGCTTCCCCGCGAGCTCGTTCGAGATCATCCCCGCCGCGGCGAGGAGGTTGTCGGAGAGGGTCGTCTTCCCGTGGTGGATGTGGGCCACGATCCCGATATTCCGGATCCGGTCCACGTTGTGCATCATCTCGGGAATGGCCTTCGCCAGTTCCGCCCGAATGTGCGTCATCGCGAGCTCCTCCGGTCTACCGCGCCGACTGGGCGACCCGCTCGACCTCTTCCTTGCGGCCGACGGCGAACGAGGTCAGGTCGCCCTTCGCGGCGAGCCGAATCTCGTCCGCGAGGCACGAGTGGATCGGCTTCGTGGACTTGTGGGACGCCTGGATCGCGCCGAGGGCGATGTTCCGAATCGCCACGTTCAGGCGGCGGGCGGGCGAGGCGTCGACAGCGCGCGGGACGGAGATCCCGCCGAACTGGAGACGCGTCACTTCCTCCCGGGGGGCGGCGTTCTCGACCGCGTCCACGAGGAGCTGGAGGGGGTTCTTCTCCTCCTTCTGGGCGATCTCGGCGAACGCCTTGCGGATGGTCGCGAGCGCCTTCGATTTCTTGCCGGTGAACTTCCCACCCTTCATGAGGTGGTTCGCGAGCCGCTCCACGAGGTGCATCCGGGTCTTGAGGAACGGCTTGCCGGTGAGCTTCCCCTCGGTGTGGGGCGCGTAGATCGGGTGCAGGTAGATGTACGGGAG
>DASPQG010000100.1:0-6315 GCA_035625085.1 Thermoplasmata archaeon | reverse complement strand
CGTCAGCTGCTGAGCGGCTCCGAGATCCTGTTCGGTAACCGTTCCGAGATCGCCCGGGCCCTCGAGTTCGTCGGGGGCCACCGAGCGGAGGACCTGCTCGAATTCGTGCCGCTCCTCATCCGTACGGAGGGCCACCGCGGCGCCTCGGCCTTCTCTCGGGCGGGTTCGGTGCACGTGCCCGCGACCCGGCCGACCCGCGTTCGTACGCTAGTCGGGGCGGGCGACGCCTTTCGGGGCGGGTTCTACGCGGCGTGGTTCGCCGGGCAACCGCTCGCGTCATGCCTCACGGCCGGGACCCGAAGCTCGGCGCGGTGGATCGAAGGCGTGAGGTAGCACGTTCGTATGGAGATGCACGCGTTCGGCCGCCTGACACCCGTCGAGGTCGCCCGTCGACGGTTGCTCGCCGCCGCGCGACCGGTCGATCGGATCGAGCTCGTGCGGACCGACGGCGCCTTCGGACGAGTTCTCGCCCGTGACGTCCGTGCTCCCGCGCCGGTGCCTGCCTTCCCCCGAACGACGTGGGACGGCTACGCACTGCTGGGCCGAGACACCCGCACGGCGACTCGATCCCACCCGGCGGAGCTTCGGATCGTCGGGGAGGTCTTCGCGGAGCAGGCGTACCCCCGACGGCTCCGATCGGGAGAGACGGTGGCCATCGCCACCGGTGGCGCGATCCCGTACGGCGCCGACGCGGTCGTCATCTTCGAGGAAGTGGTTCGGAAAGGAGATCGAATCCGGGTCTCTCGCTCGATCCCCAAGGGGGACCGGATCTCTCCGCCGGGGCACGACTTCCCTCGAGGCGCTCTTCTCGCGCGACGGGGGGAGGGGCTCACCGCCACCGCGCTCGGTGCCGTGGCGGCCTGCGGCGTTCCGAAGGTCCCGGTGTACGCTCAACCCCGGGTCGCGGTGATCCCGAACGGGAACGAGCTGCTCGCCCCCGGGGCGCGCCCCCGGAAGGGGCGTATCTACGAAAGCAACAACGCCACGATCGCCTCGGTGGTGCTCGCCGCGGGAGGGATCCCGGAGCTCCATCCCCCGGTGCCGGACCGCCCGGAGCTCATCGAGCGGGCGATTCGTTCCGCGCTGGACCGGGCGGACCTCGTCCTCGCCACGGGCGGAAGCTCGGTCGGGGAGCGGGACCATCTCCCGCGGATCCTGCCCCGCCTCGGCACCCTCTTGTTCCACGGGATCGCGGTCCGGGCCGGCAAGCCGACCCTCGCCGCCCGGCGCGGCCGCCAGCTCATCGTGGGGCTCCCCGGTCATCCCACCTCGTGTCTGGCGAACATGTACTGGCTCGTTCTGCCCGTCCTCCGTCGCCTGGCGCACCGTCCGGGGCCGGGATGGACCGATGGCTGGGCCGTGCTCGGGAGTGATGCCGTGGCGCCGAGCCCGGGGCTGGCCACGATCGTACCGCTCCGCTTCGAGAACGGACTCGCCTTCACCACCTTCCGGGGATCCTCGGTGATCACGAGCCTCTCCGGGGCGACGGCGTTCGCCCTCCTTCCTCCGGGCCGTCGGGTCGTTCGTCGGGGCCAGCGCGTGCGCGTGCACTTTCTCGATCCTCCCCTCGGTCCTGGGGTTCCGCCCGAACCGGCCGTTCCCTCGGGAACAACGGTTAAGCGGTCCCTCGCCTCGGTCGATCGTGGCGCGCCGTGACCTCGCGCTGGCGATCCTTTCGATCGAAGGAACGAACTGCGACGACGAGCTCCGCGAAGCGCTCGCGACCCTCGGGGCCCGTCCCGAGATCGTGCACCTGAAGCAGCTCGAGGGCCGGGACGTGCTGCCGGAGGCCCGGCGGCGGCTTTCGGACTACCAGGGGCTGTTCGTGCCGGGAGGTTTCTCCGCCGGGGACTACGTCCGTGCCGGGGCGATCCTGGCGGCCCGGGTCCGATCGGCGATCGGCCCGGAGCTGGAGGAGTTCGTACGGAGCGGCCGGATCGTCGGTGGCATCTGCAATGGCTTCCAAGTGCTCACGGAGCTCGGCCTTTTGCCCGGGCGGCCCGGGGGTCATCTGGCCCCGCCCGAGGCCGCGTTGATGACGAACGACTCCGGCCACTTCGAATGCCGGCCGAACTTCGTCGCCTGGCAGGGGGGACTGTTCCCCCCGCTCCAGGGAACGCCGAAAGGAACCCGCTTCCTCTTCCCATCGGCCCATGCCGAAGGGAAGCTGGTCCTCGGCAGCGACGCGCTTCGTCGGGCGGTCGAGGAGAACGGCCAGGTCCTGTTCCGCTGGGTCGCGCCGGACGGCTCGCCGGCCACCTACCCATGGAACCCGAACGGCTCGGAGGGGAACATCGCGGGGCTCACCAACCCCGAGGGGAATGTGTTTGGCTTGATGCCCCATCCCGAGCGCTCCTTCTTCCGCGCTCAGGCACCCGACTGGACCCGTTCCGGATCGCCCGAGGGGTTCGGGGACGGTCGACGCTTCCTCGAGGCCGTCCTCACGTACGCGGAGCGTCACACGTAGGGCGCGGCGAACCGTAGCCGCCAAACTTCGAGGCGCTCCCCCTCGAGCTGTCGGGAGGCCGCCACTTCCAGTGCGCCGCCGCGCGCCGTCCAGTCGGCGGCGATTCGGGCGAGCCGTTTCGGGTCTTGTCGCGAGGAGACGAGAACGAACGCCTCTCCGTTCGGCACGAGGTGCTGGTCCAGCTCCTCCATCAACTGAGCGGTGACGCGGCAGCCATCCGGCCCGCCGTCGAGCGCGAGGTTGTGCCAGCGATCCGGGTCGCGTTCTTCTGGGAGCGTTGGGAGATACGGGGGATTGGCGAGAACTCGATCAAACCGTCCCAAGCCGCGCGCGAGGTCGGTCCGTACGACGTGGACCTCGAGAGCCTGAGAGCGTGCCTCGTTTCGGAGCCCCCGAAGCGCGTGAGGGTTGAGGTCGGTCGCGACGACCCGCGCCCCGCACCGGGCCGCGGCCAGAGCCACTTTCCCGGATCCCGTTCCCACCTCGAGGAGCCATCGACCGGGAGGGACCTCGGCAAAGGGGAGGAGCAGCATCGTGTCCTCCCGAGCCGGATAGACGGGCGCACGGCCGTCCCGAGAGAGGGCGGAAACCCGGCCATCCGCCGCCGGCGCGGCGGCGGCACGATGGCTTCTTATTGGCTCCAAGCGTACAACCTAGCCTACCGAGCTAATTGGCAATGCCCCGTCGACTTTCTCCTCCAGTCAAGATCGGAATCACCGGCCTTCCCGGGTCGGGGAAGACCCAGACCCTGCTACGGATCATCGAGCTCCTCGAGGAGGAGGGAGTGACCGTCGGCGGCATGGTCACGGAGCCGATCGTCGAGAAGCAACGCCGGACTGGCTTCCAGATCACCGACTGGATGACGAAAGAGCACGAAGTGTTCGCCCACGAGGGGCTCAAGTCGCGGGTCCGCTCGGGAAGGTACGGCGTCAACATCGCCGCCTTGGAGGGGCTCGGCACCCGCGCGCTTGCCGAGGCTCGCGAATCCGCCGACGTCATCGTCATCGACGAGGTCGGCAAGATGGAGGTTGAGAGCGAGGTGTTCACGAAGAGCGTGCTCGACACCCTGGATGCGAGCAAGTCGATTGTCATGACCCTTCACAAGAAATCCCGGAACCCGCTCCTTCAGGACATCCGTCGGAGGGACGAACTACGCCTGCTCGAAGTGACCCCGGTGAACAAGAACCTTCTCGCGTTCAAGATCGTCCACCTCATCACCGGTCGGGCGCATTGATCCTCGCCGGCGAAGGGCGCACCGAGCTGTTCCTTCCCCGGGCCGCTCTCTCGCGGGGTCCGGGTCGGCGAGCGCCGGTGTTCTACAATCCGGCGATGGCGGGGGACCGCGACCTCGCCGTGGCCTTCGCGCGCGCCCTCGCACCGAGGACCCACGAGCCCCGGAGGGGATGGGAGATGACCTCGGCGACCGGGGTGAGGGGGTTGCGCCTCCTCCATGAGACCGAGGCGTTCGGCACGTTCCGCTTCACGGAGGCGAACCCCGACGCCTTCCGGGTGTTGCGCGAGAACGTCGCTCGCTTTCCGGGAGCGACGGCGGTCGAGGGGGACGCTCGGGAAGCGGTGGCCGGCGCCCCGTTCGACTACGTCGACCTCGATCCGTATGGGACCCCGGCCCCCTTCCTTGAGAACGCCATCCGATCGGTTCGGCCCGACGGAGTGCTCGCGGTCACGGCGACCGACATGATGGTGCTCGCTGGGGCCCAGCCTTCCGCCTGTCGTGAGCGGTACGGGGCCCGGCCGGTACGGGGCCGGCTCGGCCCAGAGGGTGGTCTTCGGATCCTTCTCGCGTATCTCGCCCGGACGGCGGCAGGGAAGGGCCGTTCGATCCGCCCGCTTCTCGCCTACTCCCGGGATCACTACGTGCGCGCGTACGTAGAGGTCCGTGCGGGCACGCCCCGGTCCCCCCCTGTGGAGGAGGTTGACCCTGCCCGCTGGGACGGGCCTCGTCTGGGGGACCGAGGCCCGTACGGGCCCCTCTGGCTCGGCCCCCTCTTCGATCGGGACCTGGTGGGTCGGCTCGCGGTCCCCCCGGGCGCGGCTCGCGCGAAGGAGGTCGAACGGTTCATCGGCCGGTTGCAGGACGAGGTCCGGGCGGACCGACCGTTCTACTTCGAGACGAACGTCCTCGCCGCCCAGCTCCACCTCGCCTCTCCGCCCAGCCTCCGGTCGATGTCGGAAGGTCTCAGCGCCAGGGGATTCTCGGTGGCGCGGACGCACGCCCGACCCGAAGGATTCCGGACGGACGCCCCCCGTTCCGAGGTCGAACGGCTGGTCCGCGAGCTTTCCGAGGCCGGCGAGCGCGTCAGTCCCAGAACACGCGGGTCCGAGCATACGCGCGTTCCGCCCGGAGGATCTCGGTGAAGAACGAGTCGTCGTCCCGGTACAGCCGCATCAGAAGTCGCCGGGCGGTCTCGGGTCCGATCCCCCGACCGGCCAAAGCGTAGAGCGCCCGTTCCCCGTAGTGCGCGACCAGCTCCGCCGAGGTGTACCCCGCGCGGACGAGCGACTCGGTGCCGGCGCGCAGGGGTCGCTCCCGACGCACGCGTCGCCCCTTGACGGGTTTCTCTCGCGAACGCTTCTGCTTCGCGTAGTCACTCAGCCGGTCGATCTCCTCGGTGCGACGGGGAGAGAGGACCGCCGAGAGGGACCCATGGCAGAGGAGGCATCGACTGCCGCCCTCGGCCTTGTACCGGGCCGGAGTGGTGGTTCGGACGAAGCCGCACCGGAGGCAGACGAGCGTGAGCGGCTCCTTCGCGAGCCGCTCCTGGACGGCCTTCAGGAGCGTTGGAGGCGGAAGGTCGGGGACCGTCCGCCACTCCAGTCGTTCGAGCGGCCCGTCACTGAACGCGGACGGCGGGGTCGCCACCACCTCGATCGCTCCGTCCCGGATCCGTTCGAGGACCTCGATCGCGTGGTCGAGATCGTAGCGGTCGTGCAGCGTCTTCTCGAGCGTCTCCTCCCCGAGCGGGTTAGTTCGGCTCGCAGCGAGGAGCGGGTCGAGGGTCCGGAGGTCGCGGGGGTCGGCCGACGCCGGGATCACTCCGAGCTTCCGCGCGACCGCAAGGAACACCCAGCGGTAGTCGAGCCCGGACGGGACGAGCCGCTCCACGAGCGGAGGGAGCGCGGCGGGGTCGATCGAGAGGGCGCTCACCAGCGTAGCGGCATCGACCGCCACCGGCAGCTCCAGGACGAACCAGGTCGGCTCCACGGCGGCGACTTCGACGCGGGCCCCCAGGCGGGCGGTGAGGAGCCCGGCGGTCGCGAGCGACAGCGTTTCGTTGGTCCGCGTGCCGAAGCACGCCCCGTAGACCACGACCCGCCCATGGGAGGTGACCGTCACCCGCCGGTCGGTCGGGATCGTCCCGGCGCGCTCCGGCCCGGCGCGCCGCTCCGCGAGGTGCGCCCGGTCCGCCTCCGGCAAGGGGTAGAGATCGAACGCCCCCTCCCGGCGCAACCGTCCGATCTCCTGAGCGACATCGAACGGCACGGGGAGATCCTCGCCCGCCCAGCGGGGTTCCCGGCCGATCTCCTGCACGGTCTCGACCAGGAGCTCGCCTTCCCGATACTCGACAACCTTCCAGGTCCGGCCGTGGAGCAGGAAGATCTCCTCGGGTTGGGCGAGGATCTGCGTGAGGACGAACCGCTCGTCGAGTGTGCCGATGAGGCGCCGGGTGCCGATGTCGCGGAGACGGTAGGTCCGCTCGTCCGGGATGAGCGAGAGCGAGGCGTAGAAACGGGGCAGGGTCCCCCGGCCCGGAACGATCCGGTCGCCGAGATGCTTCGCCAAACCGAGGCCGACGAGGTAGTCGATGAGGTCGGACCACTCCGAATCC
>DASPQG010000099.1:0-3098 GCA_035625085.1 Thermoplasmata archaeon | reverse complement strand
CACCATCAGGGCCCCGAGCAGGATGAACGCGGGGAGGATCCCGAAGGAGATGCCGAGGATCGCGATCAGCGAGCCGGCGGCCAGGAAGCCGACGAAGTCGACGAGGTACCACTGCGGCTCCATCAGGAGCGCGAGCAGGAGCGCCGCGCTCACGGTCCCGGCGATGGCGAGCGCCGGCTGGAGCACGACCTCGGCAGCGTACGGCGCGAGGAGGATCGACCCGGGCGGCAGCAGTGAGAACGTGGCGAAGAGCGTGAAGTAGAGGGCGCCCGAGATCCCGAGCAGGATCAGGAGTCGGAGGCCGGCAAGCCCACCGCGGCGCCGCGCGAAGAACAGGATGAACAGCGGCGCGAGGACGATGACGAGGATGATGAAGATCGGAGCGGTCGGGCTCTGGGGATTCGAAGTCGAAGAGAACCCCTCGGAGCGGAACGGCTGCGCGAGGACGAGGCCGACCGCCTGGGCGCCGACATAGAGGGCGAGCAGACCCAGCCAGCGGAGGCTCCGCATGGTCCGTGCTTACGGTTCGACGACCGCGTACGCGTTGTTGCCGAGGACCTTCGTGACCTTGGCGTTCACGGTGACCCCCCGCTGGTTCGCGCCGGTCACGAAGATGACGAACCCTTCCTTCTTCGCGACCCCGTCCCCGCGACGACCGACGTCCTCGATCGTGAGGCGATAGACCTCGCCGACGACGACCGGGGTCTTCGGCTTCTCGGGCGTGATGACCTTGCGGACCGTGACCGGACGCTGCGCACCGCACGCTTCGCAGATCAGAAGCGTGAGCTTCCCCTCCTTCTGGAGGTGGGTGTCGGGACGCTTGCACTCCGAGCAGATCACGTACTTCACCGTGTAGTCCTTGAGCCGCTGAGAGAGCTGGTCCTTCGTGAGGCGGGACTTGAGGACCCCTCGCGGGAGATCGAGGACTCCGGGACAGCCGAACTCCTTCGCGAGGAACCCGATCACGTGCGCCGGCTCGCGGCGGAGCACCCCGCAGATCTCCTGGAAGTTGCGGATCACGGTGTTCTTCCCGTCGATCATCACGTCCGGCTCAGGCACCTGGAAGCGCTCCCCGCCGGTGCGGATCGGCGGCAGCTTCTCGTGGGCGCGGGCCAGGAGGGCTTGGTACGACTCCATCGGAAGGGCGAGGGACCAATAAGTGAGGGATAAGGCTATCCGGTCTCGTCCGACCTCAGGGGAAACGGCCGAGTGCGTCGAGCACGCGCACGAGATTGCGGTCGGTCACGACGGTCGTCGCGGCGTTGCGGACGAGATCGTCCTCGGGGAGGAAGGCGACCCCCATCCGGCTGCGGCGGAAGAGCCCGACGTCGATCTCGGAGTTCCCCACCGAGGCGGTCTCGTCAGGGTCGACCCCGAGCTGATCCTGAAGGGCGGCGAGCACCCGTTCCTTCCCGTGGATCGGCACCCGGACGATCCCCTCGCCGGTGAGCAGCCCTTCCGAGTCGAGCCGGACCCCGTTCGCGAGGGCGACGTCGATCCCGAGCTCTCCGGCGATGCGCCGGGCGAGCACGTCGAGGCCCCCGCTCACGATGGCGGTGCGGGCCCCGCGGGCGCGCAACCCCTCGATGAGCTCCTGGGCCCCCGGCATCAGCGGGACGTTCGCCAAGATCCGCTCGAGGTCGGCGATCGACAGCGCGGGCGCGTGCTTCCACCAGACGCGGATGTCCATCCGGATGAACTCGTGGTCGTCGATCTTGTTCGCGAGGAACAGGCGGAGCCCGTCGTCGTTGTGGTCGTCGAAGTAGTCGTGGACGACCCGCCAGGAGCTCGGGACGTCGACGAGCGTCCCGTCCATGTCGAGGGCGACTAGCTTAAGCACGTTCGCCCCGCGCGATCCGGTCCGCCCGGTGGAGGACCCGGTCCGGGGGCCGGACCGCCCAAGCGGCCAGGATGGAGTCGATCTGATCGGGCCGACTCGCCCCGAAGACCGGGGCGGCCCCCATCTTCCTGAGCCAGTGGAGTGCGATCGAGCCGAGCGGGACCTTCACATCCGAGGCGAGGTCGCGCAGCGCCTGCCCGCGGGCTCGCATCTCGGGCAGGATGTCCGGCTCGAAGAGGCGGTGCGCGAACGCCCGTACCTCCTTCGGGACCTTGCCCCCGTCGAGGTACCGGCCCAGGAGCATCCCGCGGGCAAGGGGGGTGTACGCCTCGATCAGGATCCCGTGCTTCTGGCAGTAGTCGTGCACCGGGTCGACGTCGTCCCGGAGGAACAGGTTGTACCGGAGCTGGTTCACGACGATCTTCGCTTCCGAAAGGTGGCGCGACGCCTCCTCAAGCTCCTCGACGGAGAAGTTCGAGACGCCGATCGCCCCGATCTTCCCTTCCTTCCACAGCGCCTCGAGGGCGCCCATCGTCTCTGCGAGCGGCACATGCGGATCGGGCGCGTGCACGAGGTAGAGGTCGACCGACCGGCGCGCCATGCGCTCAAGGCTACCGATCAGGCTCGCCCGGACCTGGTTCGCCCGGAGGTGCTCCCACGAGACCTTCGTGACCACGTACGCCGCGGGAGCCCCGTCGGGAACTCGCAGCAGTACCTCGCCGAGCAATCGCTCCGAACGGCCGTTCCCGTACACCTCCGCGGTGTCGAACCACCGGATCCCGCGCTCGTACGCCCGACCGATCGTCGCCTTCGTCCGGGCCTCGTCCTCCGGGGTCCATCGTCCCAGCGCCCAGAGGCCGAGTCCGAGGGCCGGGTGGGCCCGAGCGCCCCCCGGTAATGAGATCATCTCGATCTCGACCGCCGCTGCCACCGGCGCGCCCGGCCGGCCCCGCGTCTTAGAGATCGGCCGTCGCGGGGGCGGCGCGGGCCTCTTGGCCGGTGGTTTCGCGGGAGGTTTGGACGACGGTTTCGCTTTGGAACGAGTGGGAGGGTTCATGCGGGTGTCTCGGGCGAGGCGCCGTCCTCCTTCAAGTGTTCGTCGATACGTCGGACCCGTTCCGCGAGCTCGGTCGCCTTCTCCTCGGCCTCCCGGACCACGTCCCGCGGGGCCCGGTCCCGGAAGCCGGGGTCGGCGAGGCGGGCCCGGGTCTTCTCGAGAAGCGCAACGAGCTTCTCCCGCTCCCGGGCGAGCGCTTCC
>DASPQG010000098.1:0-6037 GCA_035625085.1 Thermoplasmata archaeon | reverse complement strand
GGGGTCCGCTACGGGGACCAGGTCGAGGTGCGACTCTCGGCCACCACGCCCGAGGGAGGGGCGCCCGTCCGCCTCACCCTCGCGTGCGTCGCGCGTCAGGCGGTGCTCGCCATCAAGACCTCCCGCGGATACGAGCGGGAGGTCGCGGACACGCTGCTCGCCCGGGCGGAGGAGAAGGCGGACGTGGTCTTCTCCCTCCTCGTGCCGTCGGCACTCCGCGGGTACGTGTTCGCGGAGGGAATGAGCTTCGAAGGCGTCCGCGAGATGCTGAAGGGGATCCGCAAGGCCCGGGGCCTGGTGGAGGGCGAGACGACCCTCAAGGAGGTCGAGCCGCTCCTCGTCCCGAAGATCACGGTCGAAGGGTTCGTCGAAGGAGCGATCGTCGAGCTCATCAGCGGTCCGTTCAAGGGCGAGAAAGCCCGCGTGAAGAAGATCGACCAAGCAAAGGAGGAGATCACGGTGGAGCTCATCGAGGCGGTGGTGCCGATCCCGGTGACGGTCCGGGGAGACCACGTGCGCATGCTCGAGCGAGGAGGTGGGAAGGGTGGCAATTGAGGTGAGCATTCTCGTCGAGGGCGGCAAGGCCGCGGCCGGCGCCACGCTCGGCTCCGCGCTGGGTCCCCTCGGCGTCAACGTCGGTCAGGTCGTCGCGAAGATCAACGAGCAGACGAAGGAGTTCGCCGGGATGCGCGTCCCGGTGATCGTGCGGGTCGACCCGAACACGCGGGAGTTCACCCTCGTGGTGGGGCGGCCTCCGGTCGCGGCCCTTCTCTTGAAGGAAGCGAAGAAGGAGAAGGGGTCGGGCAAGCCGAAGAGCGAGGTGGTCGGCGACGTCTCGCTCGAGGCCGTGAAGCGGATCGCCGACTCGAAGGGCGACGACCTCCACGGCCGGTCCGTCGAGGAGCGGATGAACCAGGTGATCGGCAGTTGCGTGTCGCTCGGTCTTACGGTCGGGGGCGAGGACCCTCGCGCCGTCCTCAAGGCGCGCACCGCCGCCCGGGGGACCCGATGATCGGAGCGCCGGGGGCGCCCCCGCCGGACCTCTCGAGCGCCGAGATCGTCGACTACACGATCGTCGAGGGGGACGGAAAGGTCCGCCTGAAGCTGAAGGACGGTTCCGTCGTAGAGATCCGCCTCGAGATCATGAACATCTTGAGGGCCGGGAACGACCCGAACACGGGCCTCCCTGCCTACATCGTGCAGTCCGCGCCGCTCGTTCGACTCGTCGAGTGCCCGAAGGAGCTCAGGAAGCCTCCGCTCCGGCCGGGACCGAGCCGGGACGGAAAGGCGATCCCCGGGTTCGGCTAGGCGATTTCCCCCCGACGCCGGACGGGCGCGATCCGAACCGGACACCGAAAAAAGAGGGGGCCCCGGGAACATCCCCGGGGCGGGAAACGGTCGGGCTTAGTTCACCGAGACCTTGACCTCGGCCTCCGAAGGAGTCGGGTGCTGCTTCGGGAGCTCGAGTTCGAGGAGGCCGTTCACGACGTTCGCCTTCGCTTCGGTCGCGACCACGGGCTCCGGAAGCTCGAGGGCCCGGTAGTAGCCAGCGTACGTCCGCTCTCGGCGGAGGAATCGCTCCTGCTTCTCCTCGGTGTTCGCCTCGTGCTCGGCGCGGATCTCGACCACCGGCCCACGGACACGGATGTCCAGCTTCTCCTTCGGGATGCCCGGAATCTCCGCGACCACCTTGTAGGCGGTCCCGGCGTCGGTCACGTCCATGCGCGGGGCCCGCAGGCCGGGCTCCGTCTCGAACGGCCCGAACGGAAGGATCCCGAACGACTCGGCGAGTCGGCGCTGCATCGCGTCAAAGGCGCGGTCGAAGTCGCTCCAGGGGTCGGCGTAGCTCTCTCGCTCTTGAATCTCGGTCGACATCACTCCACCTCGTGGGTTTTCAGCAAAAGTAACCTATCGTTCGTATAAAAAGATATCGAATGGAACACGCCGGTTCGGGACCCCACGTCTCCCCCGACGACCGCCCCTCGGGATCCGGCTTGGTCCGACCGCTTCGGTAGCCACGTCAACGTCGTTTGACCGCTCGTTCATGCGTCCGGGCGTTTCCTTTGCGCCGGAGAGGGAAGTGAGTTCTCGTCGCGTCTGCGTGGCGATGACCCCACGGGCTTTCGCGCAGCGACAGCCAGATTACGGCCCTGGTGTATCGCCCCTCGCGATGGGGGCTTCCTAGCCCTCCGGAGGAGATCATGGAGCCACTGAAGGTCGGTGATCGCCGAGTCCTGGAGCGGCACGACTTCCCCACGCTATTCCGCGCCCTGCAAACGAAAGGATACGAGGTGGTGGGGCCCACCGTCCGGGACGGAGCGATTGTCTACGACCACCTGTCGGGGGTCGACGACCTACCGATCGGCTGGACGGACGTCCAGTCGGGCGGGAAGTACCGGCTCGAGCGCCGGAAGGACGAGGCGCTGTTCGGCTACTCGGTCGGACCGTTCTCGTGGAAGAAGTACCTCTATCCCCCCCGGGAGCGCCTTTGGACCGCTCACCGGGACGGCGACGCCTTCACCGTCACTCCGGAGCCGACCGACGGACCGCGCTTCGCGTTCTTCGGAATGCGGGCGTGCGAACTCTCCGGAGTCGCAGTTCAGGACCGCGTGTTCCTGGGTGGCCCGGCGGCCGACCCCGGCTACGCGGCCCGCCGAGCTCGGATCCTTCGCGTGGCCGTACAGTGCGGTCAGGCCGGGAACACCTGCTTCTGCGTGTCGATGGGCACCGGCCCGGCGGTCCATTCCGGCGGGGCCGACATCATTCTCACCGAGATCGTTGAGCCCCCGCGCCACTACTTCCTGGTCGAGGCCGGCTCGGACGAGGGCGCCGCCGTGCTCGCCCACGTCCCGCTGAAAGCGCTCGCGGAGGACGACTCGACGAAGGCTGCGGCGTGCGTCGCGCGCGCCGCCGCATCGATGGGGCGGAAGATGGACACGGATGGGATCCACGACCTCCTCCTGAAGAATCTCGAACACCCTCGATGGGAGATCGTCGCGAAGCGGTGCCTCTCCTGCACGAACTGCACGATGGTCTGTCCGACCTGCTTCTGCAGCAACCAGGAGGAGGTGCCGAACCTGTCGGTCGACACTGTGGAGCGATGGCGGCGATGGGACTCCTGCTTCAACCTTGGCCTCACCGAGATGCACGGGCAGGCGGTCCGTAAGTCCGGCCTCTCCCGGTACCGCCAGTGGCTCACCCACAAGCTCGCGTCCTGGTACGATCAGTTTGGCATGTCGGGATGCGTCGGCTGCGGCCGGTGCATCACCTGGTGCCCCGTCGGGATCGACCTCACGGAGGAGGTCGCGGCGATCCGGGCGGCTCCGGCGGCGCTCGCGACCTCGGAGGTAAAGAAATGACCGAAACCGCAAGCGAAGCGATCGCAGACCGCGTCATGCGCCACCCGTTCTTTTCGGGGATGGACCCGACCCTCGTCTGCGCGATGGCCGCGAAGGCCGAGGAACGCACCTACGATGTGGGGGAGATGCTGGTCCGGGAGGGCCGTCCGGCGGAGGAGTTCTTCCTCGTCCTCGACGGGAAGGTCGCCCTCGAGATCGGCGGCGCCGATCGCGCGGTGATCACCGTCGAGACTATCGGTCGCGGAGAGCTGCTCGGCTGGTCGTGGCTCGTCCCCCCGTATCACTGGCGATTCGATGCGCGGGCCACGAAGCCGACGCAGGTCATCGCCATCCACGCCGCGACCGCGCGCTACGCGCTCGCGGCCCATCCGGCCCTCGCCTACCAGTTCTTACTGAAGCTTTTGCCCGTGGTAGGGGAACGACTCGAGAACACGCGCGTGCAACTCCTGGATATCCATGGCCTCTGAAGCGCACCCTCTCGTAAGCCACCCGCACGGGGCCGTCGGCCCACCGGAGCATCCGTACGCGCCCCGTCCGTTCGTCGTTCGCCAGAACATCCAGGAGACGCCGGACACCTACACACTCCGGCTGTCGCCCCGCCTACCGGGCGACCGCCTCCATTTCCGTGGGGGCCAGTTCAACATGGTCTACGTCTTCGGGGTCGGAGAGTCCGCCATCTCGATCAGCGGGGACACGACCCACCCCGAGGAGCTCGTCCACACCGTCCGCGCGGTCGGGAAGATCACGAACGCCCTAGCGGCACTGAAGCCCGGGGCGACGGTCGGCATCCGGGGCCCGTACGGCCACGGTTGGCCGCTCGACGTGGCCCGCGGTCGCGATGTCGTGGTCGTCGCGGGCGGCCTCGGCCTTCCCCCGCTCCGGCCGACGGTCTACGAGATCTTCCGCCGCCGGGCCGAGTTCGGTCGTGTGGAGATCATCTACGGGGCCCGGACGCCGAAGGACCTCGTCTTCGCCGAGGAGGTCCGGGACTGGCTCACCCGCCGGGAGATGCGGATTCAGGTGACGGTGGATGCCGCCGGCCGGGATTGGTACGGGGACGTCGGGGTCGTCACGACGCGTCTGCCCGACTGCCGGTTCGACGCGCCGAAGACGACGGCGTTCGTCTGCGGTCCGGAGATCATGATGAAGCTGACCGCGCAGGCGCTGGCCCAGCGCGGCGTGCCGCCCGAGGCGATCTACATCTCGATGGAACGGAACATGAAGTGCGCCCTCGGGTTCTGCGGACACTGCCAGTACGGTCCGTCGTTCGTCTGCCGGGACGGGCCGGTGCTGCCGTACAAGGCGCTCGCGCCGCTGCTCGCCATCAAGGAGGTGTGACGACCGATGCCGGGAACTCGCAAGCCCCGTCTGGGGGTGTTCAAGTTCGCGTCGTGCGACGGATGCCAACTGTCGATCCTCGACTGCGAGGATGAGCTCCTCGCGATCGCGGGAGCCGTCGACATCGCCGATTTCCGGGAAGCGTCCCGTGCAGTGCTGGACGGTCCGTACGATCTCTCGCTGGTCGAGGGCTCGGTGACGACCCCGCACGATGCGGAGCGGATCAAGGAGATCCGGTCCCAGTCGAAGGCCCTCGTGACGATCGGCGCCTGCGCCACCGCGGGCGGGATCCAAGCGCTCCGGAACTTCGCTGACGTCGAGGAGTACCGCCGGGTGGTCTACGCGAAACCCGAGTACATCAGCACGCTCGCGACCTCCACGGCGATCGCGGATCACGTTCCGGTCGACTTCGAACTGCGGGGATGCCCGATCTCAAAGGTACAACTCCTGGAGGCGCTCGCCGCATTCCTGCAAGGGCGGGCGCCGAACCTCCCGAACGAGAGCGTCTGCATCGAGTGCAAGCGGCGCGGCAACGTCTGCGTCATGGTCGCCCACGGCACCCCGTGCCTCGGACCGGTGACCCAGGCGGGCTGCGGGGCGATCTGCCCGGCCTTCAACCGCGGCTGCTACGGCTGCTTCGGACCGCAGGGGACCCCGAACACCGACGCTCTCACGAGCCAGCTCAAGGTGCTGGGCGTCGCGCCGCCCGGGATCCAGCGTCTCTTCCGGACGTTCAACTCGAACGCCCCGGCGTTCAAGGCGGCGAGCCAGGCCGCCGTCGCGGAGGCGAAGGTCGCATGACCGAGAAGACGATCGCCGTCGACTACCTTGCCCGCGTCGAGGGGGAGGGGGCGCTCAAAGTCCGGATCCACGACAACAAGGTCGAGGAGGTCCAGCTCAAGATCTTCGAGCCGCCCCGCTTCTTCGAGGCGTTCCTCCGGGGCCGGTCGTACCTCGAGGCGCCGGACATCACCGCGCGCATCTGCGGGATCTGCCCCGTCGCCTACCAGATGTCGAGCTGCCACGCGATGGAACGGGCCCTCGGAATGAAGGTGGGAGGCCAGATCCGGGCCCTCCGACGGCTCCTCTACTGCGGGGAGTGGATCGAGAGCCACCCGCTGCACATCTACCTCCTGCACGCCCCCGACTTCCTGGGATACGAGGACGCGATCCAGCTCGCGAAGGACCATCCGGAAGCCGCCCTGCGCGGCCTCCAGCTCAAGAAGATTGGGAACGCCTTGATGACCCTCCTCGGAGGGCGCGAGATCCACCCGATCAACGTGCGCGTCGGCGGCTTCTACCGGGCGCCGACCGTGAACGAGCTCAAGGAGTCCCGCCCG
>DASPQG010000097.1:0-18236 GCA_035625085.1 Thermoplasmata archaeon | reverse complement strand
CCACTCCCTTCCGCTCGACCGTTTCGAATCGCCGGTCCTCGATCGGTTCGTAGGGCGCTTGGGTTACGATTACGCCGAAGTGGGGATCGCGGTTGCCTTTGTTCATGAGATTTCAACTCTGAGATCTTCCCGCGGCGGAGAAGCCGGTCCATGTCGCCGGCGAGATGTGCGAGACCGAGGGTCTATTCGAGGAGCCATTCCATTTCGCTCGCCTAGGCTCGCTACGCGAGGCGACGAGCCGATATCTCCCTTACTTCGGGCTTCCAAACATTCCGGTCCAGTCACGGGGAGTGGCGCGGATTCGGGTCAGTCGTCCCCGCTCACGGTCCGTGCAAGCGGCTGAGTCAATTCTTCCGGCTCGGTGCCACGCAATGCCATTGGACAGCACCCCGAGGAGTTCGTGTCGGCCAGCGACGGTCCGGAGAGAAAGTTAGATGGCTCCATCCGGAATTCGCACAGCGGGCGTAGTCGGTTGACGACGGATCCTGCCGACCCACAACCCCTGGATGCGGAGTGGCTTTCGTATTGGAAGGAGTGCAGGGCCGCCATAGGTAAGTTCGAGGGACTCAATCAACAGCACCTGTCCGCCGGAGTCGGGATTCTAGTAACTCTCGCAACTATCGGGATTGCCATCGCAATCACGAATGCCACAATCTTCGGGATCGGCGCGTTCGTTCGCTGGGCCATCGCGATCTCCCTCATCGGAGGGGTCGGACTGCTTTGGGTGTTGATCCATACGAATGCGACGCTGATGGTGGGCGCGGTTGAAACCTCCATGCGCGCTGAGCATGCCCTGCTTCCCTGCCGCCACAAGGAGAATATCGCTCAGTGCGCGAAGGACCTTGGCGTGTTCAACGACAAACAACGCGAGAAGACATTCTGGATCAAAAGTCGAAATCGACTGTTCGGAAGCGAGACCCCGGTCCTTCAGCTTACGGACGATGACAAATGCCTGTTGCACCTTTCTTGCGCAATCGAAAGCAAGATCTCCTGGCGGAAGCAGGGCTCGGGGAGAAACTGGACCTTCGTCGCCCTTCTCCTCATTTCGGTGGCGTTGTCGGTCGGACTGGTGCTCTCGTGATGGTCACGATAGAGCAACGGAATGCCGAAGTGCGGCATTCGGCCGCCATGCTCTTCGGAATTAGGGCTTGCGGAAAACCGCCAATCGGAATGGACGTGCCGAGCTAGAGGGCTTTGCTCCCGTGGCGAATGCAGGTTTCGATTCCAACTCCGAAACAAGTCGCAGGCTGGTGGCTGACGCAACGGTTTCACTCAGGGTCTTCGTGGGCCAGTAGACATCGCGGAACGCTAGCTTTGTAGCTCCTGGGCCGTGGAGGCAGGTTTCGACCACTGAACGGACCCCCGTCCGGAATCCCTTCGGCCGGGTCACCTGGAAGGACTCGAACCGTTGCCCGAAAGATCTCGGATTGTTCTCCAGAATTGAGAGCGTGCCCTCGCGATCCAGTACACGATCGATCTCGATCGCAATGTCTCTGATCTCCCGCTTCGAAGGGATCGCACAGAAGACCCAGCACGCAACCGCGGCATCGAAGGATGCGGGTCCAAACCGGCTCAGGTCGTCGTTGATTACCTCAAAGAACTCGGTACTCGCTCCATCCCGTCGCTTGGCCGCCGCCACCATCTTGGGTGACTTATCCACGCCAACGGCCTTCGCCCCTAACTTCCCAAGAACCTGGGTGAACTTTCCGTCACCACAGCCAAAGTCCAGAATTCTCGAACCCGATAGCTGTCCCAGAGACTCCAGCACCAACGGATAACCGTATTTCCATTCCGTCGAGAAAGCCAACCCGACGTATGACCCAGATAGTGCGTCCCAGTCGAAACCCGCTGAATGGTCTGGCGCACGATTCACGGGCAAATCCGTTTCGCCAGCGTCGCTGACGTTGGTAGCGCAGAACTCAGGGCTCTTAAGTCGGATGCCCAGCTTGAACAGACGCGTTGACTACTTCTTCTCGAGTCCGTCAAGTCCGGGAGGCTCTGAGGGTTGACGGCTGGGGGCGCTGTGAAGAACTGACCCTCGAAGGTGAATGCGGGTCCGCATTGAAGCAATTCCAAACGCCCAAGAAATGATGCGTTGGACGCGTGATTTGCCGAGGTCTTTCGATTCCTCCCAGCGGGCTTCGAGGGACGCGCTTCGGGACCCCTTCCTCCGTGATCCCAAGCCGCGCGGGCACACGCCGGTCGCTAGGAAGGTTTCTTCGAACCCTCACCCGCTGTCCCGGGTCGCCGCTACTGAAGTCGCGCCCCGCAGTTACGACAGAAACGAGCCTGCGGGAGCGTGGGCTGGCCGCAATTCGTGCAGTAAATCGCCCTCTGCTGAGAGGGCAGGCTCGCCCCGGAGGCCGGCGAGTACCCGGTTCCGGACGTAGCCCCGGAGGGTGCCATCGGCGGGCGGGGCTCCACGGGCACCCCTCCTTGCAGAATCCAATCTGTCCGACCGGAACTCTCCCACTCGTCGGCCGCATCGCCCAGTTTCACATATGCGATGAGGTACAGGATGCCCGAGATGAGTCCGAGCGAAAGGAGGGATAGTATCGCGAACACGAGCGTCGGCGTTCGAGCTCCTTCGTAGTCTCCTTCTGCGGCCCGCGTGTACGATAGGAAGTAAACGAGGAACACGAAGACCAATCCCAGAAACGCGAGCACCAGGACCAGGCCCGCGAGGAACGGTACGAACGAAAAGAAAACCGCCAGGCCAAACGCGACGAAAACGGAAACCACTTGCAGAACTAGACCTACCAGAATCAGGACCCGAGCCGTGTCGCCGGAGCGACCCGACATAGAGGCCTGGTATCCCCATGCGACCCCTTAAGTTGGACCCAAGAGGTTCCACGGGAGGCTGTCGCTTGGCCCGAACCCTGTTACATCGACGGCCGCGGGTACCGAGTTTCACGAAGCGGGGGCACCTTCCGGCGGTCGAGAACGGTGACGGCCACCCCCCCCAGGTAGCTCCCCGGAAACCGCCTCCCTCAGCCGCCGACGGTTCGCCGCGCAGTGGGTGGGTTCTTTCCTAGTGGCCCGTGAACGATGGAGTGCGCTTTTCGAAGAACGCTCGAAGCCCCTCTTTGTAATCGTCGCTGTCGTAGATCTGTCGGCGAATGGCCTGAAGTCGTTCGTAGGTCCCGGCACTGAGCGGTCGAGCCGAAGCGAGCTCCCGGAGCTCCTGCTTCAGCAGCGAAATCACGAGGGGCGAGTTGCGTCCGATGTCAGTAGCGACTTCCGAAAGCGTCGCGTCGAGCAATTCCGCCGGGACGACACGATTGATTACACCGGCTTCGAGCGCCCGCGCCGCCGATATCGGCTGGGCACGGAACAGCATCTCCTTGATGAGCACCATGCTCACCGATTGCATCAGGTTCAGGACACCGACGATGTCGTACGGCAAGCCGATCCGTGCCGGGGTGATCGCGAAGGTGGCGGTGTCCGCCGCAATGACCAAGTCACAAGAGGTGATCAGTTCGAACGCGCCTCCCCAAACCCCGCCTTCCACGACGGCGACCACAGGCCCCGGGAACTCCTGGATTTGGCGGATCACGTTCCGCATAGGATCGCTGTAGGTAAGTGGGTCACGGCCGCCCTTCGGTAGTTCGCGGACATCGTGTCCCGAGGACCAGGTCTTGGCTCCCCGTCGCGCCCGAATCACCACCAATCTCGCCTGCTGCTTTCGGAGATGATCCAACCGTTCGACCAGCTCCTCGACGAGCGCAGAGCTCAACGCGTTTCGCGTGGCCGGGTCGTTCAGCGCGAGTGTGCCGATCCCACCGCTCTCCGAAAGTTCGACAAGCGCCATGGCGAACGATGACGCGGCCCCCACCATAAATGACGTGGTGCGCGGCATGTCCTTGCACGCGCTCGAACGAGTCCTCCGGCCTCGTGGGCAGGTCGCTACGGACCTGATAAACCCGAGCGGACCGCGAGCGTCGGCGAAGAGGAACCGCGGAGAACGGCTTAGTATTCGTCGTCCGATGGGCATTCTAGGCGGCAGATGAGACCGCTCTTCATTGGCGCCGTGGGCGTGATTTCGAAGAGCCTGGCCGATGGGCGAGGCTTCTACGTCGACCTGATGGGTCTACCGCTGGTGCAGGCCGAAGGGACCAACTTCCTCTACAGCGACAAATTGCAGGGGTCCAGGTACTTCGGAGTATGGCCGCTCTCCGAAGCGGCCAAGGCTTGCTTTGGGAACGAGCACTGGCCCGTGGGGCGTCCGGTCCCCCAGATGTTCGTCGAGTTCGAAATGGATAGCCCTGAAAGTGTGGCCGCCGCCGCTTCGGAACTAGAGGCCAAAGGCTACTCGCTGCTACACGGTGCACGGACCGATCCCTGGGGACAGACCGTAGCTCGGCTGCAGACGCCGGACGGACTCATTGTTGGAATCTCGTTCGTGCCCTGGATGCACCGGCGCGGGAAAGGAAGCTCGAAGCGTCGGCGGTCCCGACGTCGCTAAAGGCGACGCGGCGACGGGGAGGGCTGGCGGCTATCGTCGGCGGCTCTGACTCGAGTCGCCACTCCTCCGAAAAGAGCGTACGAGGTCTAGAAAGAGCGACGGCGGGCTCCGGCCAGAGTCACCCACTTTCCACCGTCCGGCTCCGATCGTCGTGCTGCGACGCACTCGGGTTCAGAATGGGCCGCGGAGGTCAATCGATCACTGCGCTAGCGCGATCAGCCTTCCGGAGCGAATGACATGGAGGATGTTCTTGGGAGCTAGCGCTTCGATATCCTCGAGAGGGTTCCCCTTGACGATAACCAAGTCCGCCCGGAATCCCTTCTTCACCATGCCGCTGTTCTCCAGGCCCAGGCAATCGGCCGCCCTGGACGTGGTCGCGATCAGCGCCTCCCGGTTCCCCAGGAACTTCGCCTCCGCCACGATCTCCTCGTAGTTCGGTCCGTGAGGCCGGGCCGCGTCTCCCACGATATCCGACCCCATCACCACCTTCACCCGTTGTTCCCTTGCCACGACCATGTCTTCGGCGAGATGGCGCTTCACCATCTCGTTGTACCGGTTCTCGTAGGCGGGGTTGCTGTACGTCACCAGGGTCGGAACGTAGTAGATTCCTTTCTTCGCCATCGCGGCGGCCAGCTTCGGCGTAAGGCCGAGCCCGTGCTCGATGGAGTCTACTCCCGCCTCGATGACGTTGCCAAGCGCCTCCTCCCCGTAGGCATGCGCGGCCACTTTCAGATCCAGGCGCCGCGCCTCGTCGACTATCGCCCCAATCTCCTCCTTCGTGAAGTTGGGTTTGATCCCTCCGCCACGAGAGAAGGCGCCCGAGGCGTAGAACTTCACCACCTTCCCGCCGTCCCGTGCCACCTTCCGAACGGCCTTTCGGCACTCCCAGGGGCCGTCGCAGAAGAACGTGTAGGAGGCCAGCTGCTGAGCGATATCGAGCGGGAAGGCCGGAGGGTCGTCGTCCTCCCCGGTCTGGGCGAGCGCCCTCGCGCAAGAGACTACTTCGGGGCCTTCGATGGAACCCTCGGCGACCGCCTGGGCCAGGTGCACTCCGCCCTTCGTCCCGAGCTCCCGGACTGCGGTGAACCCGGAGCGGAGGAGCCGCCCCAGGTCCCCGGCCCCTCGAAGCACGGCCAGGGTGTCGGGGACCGACGCCCAGGCGGTCACGCCTTCGCCCTTTGCAGAGTAGAAGTGCACGTGAGCGTCGACGAGCCCGGGAAGGACGGTAGCGTCTTCGAACCCGAGCTTCTTCGACCCCCTCGGCTCCTCTACCCCTCCTCTTTCACCGAAGTCCTGGATGACCCCCTTGTCGGTGTCGATCGTCACGACCGCAGACTCGTGGAGGTTCCTTCCGTCGAAGACTCTTCCCCGGAGCGTCAGAATCGACATAGGGCTCGCCGACCGGCCGACAAGCCCCGATTCGTATTTGTCTATGGGCCTGCGAGGCACGGTGGGAGCGGCCCGATCGATTCGGGTCGGGAACATAGGGACGTTCAGAAATCCTTGGGAGCTGACTCGGCATAACGAGTATCTCCGAGGCGGCGATGTGGGTCTGAGATGGCGGTTAGTCGTCCCGTCCCGCCGAATGTGCCGACCTCGGATACCGCGTACCCGGGGATGGCCGAGATGCGAGCGAAAGCGGGGGGGAGGACATTCCAGTACCTCGACTTCGCCTGGTTGGAGGATGTCGTCGCGGCGTGGAGGGCTGTGGCCCTACTCGGGGGCCTGCTTTTCGTAGAGGGCCTGATTTTCTGGCTGGGAGCTGTGGGCTACGGCGACACAGCCCCCATCGCGGCGCTGATTGCCGCGGCCGCGTTCCTGCTCTTCGGTTGCGCGGTGGTCGCGTTTCTGGGATACGCGGAGGCTTCCCTCGCGATGGTCGCCGCACTCGGAGTGACTATCGGCTTGGTCGTCTTCGATCCTCCCCTCCCCATCTCGTCGGCCGCCTCGTTGTTCAACGATCCGTCCGCCAGGGTGCCCGACTTGTACACTGTCCTCATTCTCTGGACCCTCGGGGCGGTTCTGCTCGTGGTGGGAGTCGTCCAGGCGGTGGTCGACTCCCGAAAGCTCGACCGAGACGAGGAATAGTCCCCGTCGCTCGCCACCGAGTCTTCGGGCATCCTTCCCGATGTGGTGTCGCATGAACGCGGACGCGACGACCCAGGCGTGGCACCCGAGCGAGAGGGGTTTCCGGACAGGCTATTAGGCCTCGGTCGCGTGAACGGTTCGATGTCGCGGACGCTAGAGTCCGACCGGATCGTTCGAGCTCCTCGAGGGACCACCCTCTCATGCCGGGGATGGGGCCAGGAGGCCGCCTTCCGTCTTCTCCAGAACAACCTCGACCCCGAGGTCGCGCGCGATCCGAAGCGGTTGATTGTCTACGGTGGACGGGGAAAGGCGGCCCGGGATTGGGAATCATTCGACCGCATCATCGCGGCGCTGAAGGCGCTGAGCGACGACGAGACGCTTCTCGTCCAGTCCGGAAAACCCGTCGGGGTGTTCCCGACCCATCCGGACGCGCCCCGGGTCCTGATCGCGAACGCACTCATCGTGCCCCGCTGGGCTACGGACGACGTCTTCTGGGACCTCGAGAGCCGGGGCCTCACCATGTACGGGCAGATGACGGCGGGCAGCTGGATCTACATCGGAACCCAAGGGATTCTCCAAGGGACCTACGAGACGCTCGCCTCGCTGGCCCGGATCGAGTTCGGTAGCCCCGGGCTCTCCGGACGGTGGATGCTCACCTCGGGACTCGGCGAGATGGGCGGGGCTCAGCCGCTGGCCGTCACGATGCTCGGCGGGGTGGGCCTCATCGTCGACGTCGACCCGAAGGCGATCGAGCGCCGTTTGCAGCATCAGTATCTCAACGAGGAAGCGCACGACCTGGACGACGCTCTTGAACGAGTGGAGCGCGCCGTGAGCGAGCGCCGGCCGCTCTCCGTCGGCCTCCGGGCGAACGCGGCGGACGTCTACCCCGAGATCGCCCGCCGCGGAAAGCTCCCCGACATCATCAGCGACCAAACCGCGGCGCACGATCTCCGCGTGGGGTACATCCCGCAGGGCATGACGGTCGAGGGGGCCTCGGTAGAGCGTGCCAGGGATCTCAACGGGTATCTGGCCCGGGTCAAGGCCTCGATCGCCGTCGAAGCCCGGGCGATCCTCGAGATGCGAAAGCGCGGAGCGAAAGCGTTCGACTACGGCAACAACTTCCGAACCCAGGCCCGGGACGCGGGCGTCTCCGACGCTTTCGACATCAGCGGATACGTGCCCCGGTACATCCGTCCCCTCTTTGCGGTCGGCAGCGGCCCCTTCCGTTGGCTCGCGCTGAGCGGGGCCCCCGAAGACATCCATGCCGTTGACCGGATGATTCTCTCGGAGTTCTCAGAGAACGAGCATCTCTGCCGATGGATCCGGCTCGCCGCCGAGCGCGTGAAGTTCCAGGGGCTCCCCGCTCGAATCTGCTACATGGGCTACGGGGAGCGGGAGCGGTTCGGCCACCGGGTCAACCAGATGGTCCATGACGGCGCCGTGACAGCTCCGATTGCCATCGGCCGCGATCACCACGACACCGGCAGCGTGGCGAGCCCGTTCCGGGAGACCGAGGCGATGCAGGACGGTTCGGACGCGATCGCCGATTGGCCCGTGCTGAACGCCCTCCTCAACGTCGCGAGCGGGGCGACGTGGGTATCCGTCCACCACGGCGGTGGGGTCGGCATCGGGAACTCGATCCACGCTGGCCTCGTCGTCGTCGCCGACGGAACTCTGGACGCGGACCGCCGAATCGGCCGCGTGCTGCACAACGACCCCGGTCTCGGCGTCGCTCGGCATGCCGACGCGGGGTACGAATCCTCCCTCGGTCTGCTTGCCGGCGCGCGATTTCGGGTCCCGGGCCTGAGCGATGCCGCCCCTCCGAAAGGCAAAGGGAATTGAACCCCCGGCGTTTCGGACGGCCATGTACCAACCTTCGCTTCGAGAGGCCGACCAGCTCGCGCGCCAGGTGCTCACGACACGGCTCGGACTGAAGGCCGGAGAGAATGTCACGATCGAGGTCTACCCGTCGTCCCTTCCTTGGGCCGCCGGATTCGTCCGGGAGGCGCGACGCCTCGGGGCCAAACCGCTCGTCCACTACGAGGACGAGAACTCGTACTGGGCCGGCGTTGAGGGGGGCCAGGCGAAACTGATCGGAACGCCCGGTTCCCATGAGTGGGCCACACTCGCGGAGACGGACGTCTACGTGTACTTCTGGGGGCCGGAGGACCAGACACGAATGCGCGGGTTGCCCGAGAAGCTCCAGGACCAGCTCATCGAGTTCAACGAGGAGTGGTACGAGCGGGCCCGGAAGGCCGGTGTCCGTGGCGTTCGTATGGCGATCGCGCGGGCGACGCCCGGGAACGCACGCTACTCCGGGGTCTCGTTGGACGACTGGAGAAAGGAGCTCGTGAAATCATCGATGCTCGACCCGAAGGTGATGGCTCGGGACGCCGAGAAGCTTCGGAAGGCCATGGAGGACGCGGGCGAGGTCCGGGTCTGGCACCCGAACGGCACCGACCTTACGTTGAAGCTGGTACGGAGGAAGGCCACGGTCGTCCTAGGCTCGGCCACCCCTGCGGCTGTCCGAGCGAGGAAGGGGCGCTTTGGGTTCATGGCGAGCGTACCCGACGGGAGTATCTTCGTCGCTCCGGATGAGAAGACCGCCGAGGGGACAGTGGTGTCGAACCGCCCCGGGTATGGTTTCGGGTACCTGGTCCGAGGCGGTCGATGGAAGTTCCACCGAGGACACCTCGTGTCGCAACGCTACTCGTCCGGAGGCGCCGATATCCGGAGGGCATACTCCGAAGGCAAGCGGGGCCGGGACCTTCCCGCCATGCTCGAGGTTGGCCTGGACCCGACTACTCACATGGCCCCGATGCTGCAGGAGAACGAGAAGGGCGCCATCAGCATCGGGATCGGGTCGAATCGGGCGTTCGGGGGCACCACGGACGCGAACTTCAACGCCATCCTGACGGTCGCCGGCGCCGAGCTCACGATCGATGGACGCGTGCTCGTCCGCGGGGGCCGAATCCTCTAACCGCTTCCGAAGCGACCGACCCCGTGCTAGGTAATCGCACGGGGTCCAACGACCGGCCGAAATCGCGGAACACCGCCTTATCTCGGAGATTCCCGCGTTGGGTTCCTTGACGGAATGAGCTCCGTCAGGAAAAGAAAAATGGCGAAAATCGGCGGAACGAAAGGGTGGGCAGCGACGGCAGGTGTCGCGCTTCTCCTGGCCTTCGTGGCACTCCCGGCGCTCTCGGGCGCGGCGAGCGCTGCGCCGGCAGCGAGCGCGGTCCCGGCCGACTCGTCGACCCAATGGGCGTACGGAGGGCAGGGATGGTTCAACGGCTCCCTGCAATCCAACTTCGGGAACATCACGTGGACCTCCTCGTACGGCTGGACGGTCGTGTTCACGGTCACCCAGACCGGGTTCGGCACGTGGATGGTCGAGGAACAGCGGACCGTAGGCATCACGATCTCGGCGATCTACACGGCGTCGGGCGTCACGGTGACCTACAACTACCACGGCGCGGAGTCGGACGTCGGGTTCGCGAACGTCACGAACCAGTCGACCGTCTACGTGAACGGGCAGCCGGTGCCGGCGCTCGGAATCAACAACGCGTCGGCGTCGATCAACGCGTCCATCGCAGAGTCGATCAGCAAGACGGTGGCGGGCCACACCGCCAGCGCATCGCTGAACGTGCTCGGTGTCGGGCAGGCCTCGACGACGTTCACGCCGTCCCTTGGCCTGATCCCGCTGAACCTGAGCGGGGTCGACACGTGGAACTCCACGGCCACGGGCAGCCCCTCGGCCTCCTGGACCGTGAGCTACTCCTGGAGTGAGCAGGGATACAACGGGAGCACGGCCTCGGGCTCGGGCGCAAGGACGGGATCCCTGAGCGGCACGGGGACGGTCTCCCTCACGGGCTACAAGGTGCACGTCGACCAGCCCCCGATCTTCCGGGACCACAAGAGCCGCACGGCGGTCATCCTCGTGGTCGACGGGGTGTTTGACAACTACGACGCCTTCCTCTGGATCCCGCACGACTTCGACGTGTTCGGTACGGCGCCCCACGACTACGACTCGGTCTCGCTCGGCTCGGCGGGCATCTCCTCGGAGACGCTCTACGTGAGCCCCACGCCCGGTGGAATCGGCGTGACGGCGGCCCAGTCGTCCTTCGGCAGCAATGACGGGTCGGTGAACGCGCTGGCCTCGCCGATCAGCCAGACCGCTCCGGCGGCCTCGGGCTCTCCAAGCGGCTCCGTCCTCGCGCAACCGATGTCGGTGAGCTCGGCCTACGGGGAGGCCAACTGCCTGCGGAACGGATGCAGCGGCGCCGCCGCTAGCGGCCCGATCGGCGGGCTCCTCGTGGCCCTCGTCGGCGTAGCGGTCGCGGTCGTCGTCGGGACGGTCGGCGTCATCGAGTGGCGCTCCTACGCCCGGCGCAAGGCCCAGAAGGGACTGGTCGGCGGATACGGCGAGAGCTGGCCGAATGGCGTTCCCCCCGCCGCGGCGCTCTCCCCGCCCGCCCTAGGACCGAACGACGGGAAGGACCCGTCCGAGGGACCTCAATTCCGGCCCTGAAGGGAGCCAGGCGTACGACGGTGGGCCCCGCCCGGGGCCCACCCAACCCTTTCCCCCAGTTCTTTCGAGGAACCGGTTACCGTCTCTTAGCCTCGCGTTCGGACGGCGGGAGCGCCCGGACGGCGTCGATCACGCGGCGGTCCGTACTGAACTTCACGAGATCGCGGGCCCGATCTAGGTCGGTCCATTCCGCTCGATCGAACATCGGCTCCGGGCGGGCGGGCCGTTCGGGCGCGTGGGCCAGGAAGTAGATGACGGTCTTGTGGACGTTCACGCGGGAGGCCGGCCGGTAGAACCGGTACGAGACCTCCATGATCTCCTCGCCGAGCCGAACACCGGTGAGCCCCGTCTCCTCACGGATCTCACGTCGCGCCGCCGTTTCGAGCGATTCGCCCGGGTCGACATGACCCTTCGGGAAGCACCAGCGGTCCTCGTCGCGCTGATGGAGCAATAAGGCACGGGTCCCCTCGTTCGAAAGCAGGACCGCCCCGGCGGCGAGTTCCGAGATGATCGGTGCCGCTGGACGATACGGAGCGCTCCGGGCCGGCACGACCCGACCGAGCCCGCCCCGAGCTAAGAAAGCTCCTGCCCACGAAGCTTATGGACCAAGGAATCTCGTGGTTCCTCCGTGCTCGATCCGGGAGAGGAGTACGGGACGCTCGGAGAGCTCATTCGCGGAAAAGGACGGAAGAACGGCCGCCGGGTCGCGTTCCGCTTTGTCAACCGGGAAATCTCCTACGCCGAGCTGGACCGCGAGTCGGACCGGGTAGCGAACGGCCTTGCGGCTTCCGGGATCGGCGTCGGGGACCGCGTCGCGAGCCTGCTGTTCAACACCCCCGAGTTCCCGATGCTTTGGTTTGGGGCGGCGAAGCGCGGGGCGATCCTGGTTCCGCTCAACACCGGGCTCAAGGGAGAAATCCTCCGCTACGAGCTCACGGACAGCGCTCCGTCGGGGCTCGTGATCGACCGGCGTCTCTGGGATGCCTATGCTCCCCATCGGGAGTCGCTCCACATCGCCCACGAGTGGGTCGTCACGCCGGAGGACAGCCCGGGGGAACTGCCGTCGGGTACGGGACGGTTCACCGATCTTCCCTCGGATCGGGAGCTCTCCCCTCCTCCCGCGATCCGGCCGAGCGACCCGGCCTCGATCATGTATACGAGCGGCACGACCGGACCGCCGAAGGGAGCGATCATCCCGCATCAGAAACTGATCACCACCCCGTACGAGATCGGCCTGCGGAGCCGCCTCACGCCGTCGTCGGTGCTGTACTCCGGCCTGCCCCTGTTCCACTGCAACGCCCAGGAGATGACCGCCCTGAACGCGTTGCTGAACGACCTGACGGCCGCCTTCGAGGAACGGTTCCACGCGAGCACGTACTGGGAGACTGCCGCGAAGTTCGGAGCGACGCACATCTCGCTCTTGATTGCGATGATCAACGTGCTGTTCAAGCAGCCCGAGAAGCCCACGGACCGCACCCACACGGTCCGGACGGCGCTCACCGCGGGGACGACCCGGGCCGTCTGGCCGGAGTTTGAGCGGCGATTCGGCCTTACCATCATCGAGCTCTACGGAATGACCGAGTGCGGCTGCACCACGACCATGAACCCCCCCGATGCGATCCGCGTCGGATCGATCGGCACGCCGCTCGGATTCGTGGAGGCGGATGTCGTCAACGACGAGGACCAGCCCGTCCCGCCCAACACCCGGGGCGAGCTCGTCGTCCGTCCTCGGGCGCCCTACACGATGTTCTCCGGCTATCTCAACAAGGCCGACAAGACGGTCGAGGCATGGCGGAACCTCTGGTTCCACACGGGCGATTACGTCACCCGGGACAAGGATGGGTACTACTACTTCATCGACCGGAAGAAGGACGTCATCCGGCGACGCGGCGAGAACCTCGCCCCGTACGACGTCGAGACGGTGCTGAACCGTCACCCCGCGGTCTTCGAGTCGGTGGTGGTCGGGGTTCCGGCCGAATTGGGAGAAGAGGACGTGAAGGCGTTCATCCAACTCCAGCCGGGGGCCCACCCGTCCCCCAAGGAGCTGTTCGAGTTCTGCGCCACGAACCTTCCGTTCTTCATGGTCCCCAAGTACATCGAGTTCCTCGACGAGATCCCGAAGACCGCGAACCAGAAGGCGCAGCGCTACCTGCTGAAGGGCCGTCGGGGGGAGGGCGAACACGACCGGGACAAGCTCGGGGTCGTCCTCCAGCGGCCGTAGTCCGGCGACCGGCACTGCCCGACGCCGGGCTCTGGTGTTCCTCGATACCAACGCGCTCCTGCTCGTCGCCCGGACAGGGTTTCCGCTCGGCCCGGAAGTCGACCGGCTCCTCCCGGGGGCACGGATCGCCATCCCGTCCACGGCGGTCGCCGAGCTCGACCGGTTGCTGGGCCGCGGCGTGCGCGGGGCCCGAATGGCGTTGGAACTCGCCCGTCGCTACCCCGTGACTCCGGTCCCGGGACGGGGCGATTCGGCGATCCTCGAGGGCGCCGCCCGTCAGCGTGCCTGGGTGGTCACGGCCGACCGGGAGCTGGCAGCGCGACTGCTCCGCACCGGACTTCCGGTACTGGTCCCCCGCGACCGACAGCGGCTCGAGCCGAGAAGGGGGCGCCGGCGCGCCGGCGCCTCCGCCGCGGTCCACCCCGCGGCACGGCCTGCCCGCCGTCGGCAACGGTTATGAATCGGTCTCGGCTCGAGCAGCCGTCCCCTCGGTAGTCCGATGCGCGATGACGACCGGTTGCTGAATCTGCCCGACACCCAGTTCGGGAGCGGGATCGTGGGTGTTTGCGATATCTGCGGCGCCCGCCAGGCGGTCGTGGTCCTCACGAAGGAGCGGTTCAAGCTCTGCGTGCTCGACTTCCTCAACAAGACGTGGCTCAAGACCGACAAGAAACCGGGCGTGCCGGCGCCTCTCTACCGGAGCGAGCGGGTCGTCTTCGAGACGGGGACGAACCGTTCGGGAAAGGCGCAGGGGATCGTGCTCTCGCCCACGAAGCGCGTCAAGCACCCGATCGTCCTGCTTACCCCGGACACCTACGGAATCACGACCACGCTGCTGGATGCGGCGATCCGGTTCGCCCGGCAGGGGTTCGAGGTCATGGTGCCCGACGTGATCAAGTCGGACAGTGCCGGGCCGAGCCTGCACGTGGCCCTCCGCTCGAGCGCCCAACTCCGTGGGGGCGTCGACGTCCACTCCGCGAAGGTCGTCCAGTTGCTGCGACTCTACTCCGACGCGCTCGATTACCTCCGCTCCCGGGAGATGGTCGACCCGACGAAGGCGGCCGTGTTCGGGACGTCCTACGGCGCGAGCCTTGCGCTCGCGCTCGCGGCCGAGAAGACACGCCTCGCCGCGGTCGCCCTGGCGTATCCGATGCCGGTGCGGCCCCCCGATCTCGCGAACCTGATCACGGTACCGCTCCTGTATGTTCGAGGGTCGGAAGACCACGCCACGGCGAAGGCGTGGAAGCAGCTCGTGGCGGCGCAGTCGGCGACGCGGGCCAAGTTCGAATTCGTGGAGATCCCGGGCGTGCGACACCACTTCCTTGCCCGCGACCTCCCGGCCTACGAGGTCGGCGCCGCCGAGGCGGCGTGGAGCCGCGTCATCGGCTTCCTGAGCAAGAACCTCGTACCGCCCCCGCCCAAACCGCCGACGATGCCCCCCAAGCCCGTCGCGTCCGCCGCCCCTCCTCCGGCGGCGGCACCGAAACCACCGGCGACCTCCCCGGCTCCGGCGGCCGCGCCGACGGCTCCGCCGACGCCTTCGGGCTGACGCCCGCGCGCCGGACTAGGCGGTCGTGGGTACCTTCGACGCGGTCTCCACGAGCTCCTTCGCGGCCTTCGTGAACCGCATCGCCTTCGCGAGGTTGCCCCGGATCTTGAACGTCCCGTCGAGAATCGCCTTGACCGGGTCGACCTCTCCTTTGAGCAGCTTCGCCCAGTTTTCCGTCGTCCCCTCGTAGATGAACTCGCTCGAAACCTGCCGCGCGTCGGCGTGATACGTGGCGGCCGAGCATTGCCCGTGCGACAGCGCGAGGTGGATCCCCGGCGCCGCGGCGTTCGGATCGGGGACACGGACCAGGAACAGGATGTCCCCTTCCCACGCCTGGGCCGCCGCTCGGTACGCCTCGTTCGCGTTAATGGCGTTCTTGAACTCGGCCGCCCACTCCTCCGATGGGAACTTCATGCTCGGGGGAACCACCTCCGGTACTATGAACGTAACCCGAGTAGAGGGGCCCGGGACCGGTTAGGTCGAGTAGTCGTAGAACCCCTTTCCGGTCTTCCGTCCGAGGTGGCCGGCGTCCACCAGGCGTCGGAGGAGCGGGGCGGGTCGGTACTTCGAGTCCCCGTACTCGCGGAACAACGTCTCGGCGACTTCGAGCGAGACGTCGAGCCCAATCATGTCGGCGAGCTCGAACGGCCCCATCGGCATCCCGGCGCCCGTCTTCATCGCGAGGTCGATGTCGCGGGACGACGCGATCCCCTCGTCGAGGGCGAAGCAGGCCTCGTTGAGGACCGGGATCAGGAGGCGGTTCACGAGGAACGCCGGCGACTCCTTGACCCGGACCGGGACGAGGGGATACCGGTGGTTCCGCAGCCCCTGAAGGAAATCGATGACGTCGGAGATCACATCGTCCCGGGTGTCGACGCCCCCCGAGACCTCCACGAGCGGGAGTGTCGTGGCCGGGTTGAAGAAGTGCACCACCAGCGTCTCGCGCACGTGCTTGAGCCCTCGCGCGAGTCGGGTGATCGAAAGGGACGAGGTGTTCGAGCCGATCACCGCGTAGTCGGGGATCACCGAATCGAGCGCCTCGAGCACGGGGCGCTTCACATCGTCCCGCTCGAACACGGCCTCGAAGACCATGTCAACGTCCACGAACGGTCCGTAGTCGGTCGTCCCGGTGACCCGCGAGATCACCTCGTCGCCGCGGGCCCGGCTGAACTTCGGGGCGAGCTTGGTGCGCACCTTCGCTTTCTGCTCGTCGGTGAGCCCTCCCGTGAGCTCGTTGATCCGTTCGATCTCTTTCTCGGGGCGGCTCTCGTGGAACTGAACCAGCTCCTCGACGAACCCTCGCACCTTGGCGAGCCCCTTGTCCACGAGGGGCTGGTCGATGTCCTTGAGAACGACGTTGATCCCGTTGAGCGCGAGGACCTCCGCGATCGCGGCGCCCATCGTGCCCGCGCCCACCACTCCCGCCTTGACGACCCGCATTTCGGCCCCCGGCGCGGGACCGGCGGTCCGCTACATAACCCTCCGGTGAATCGCCCGCGTGACCGAGGGGCACTGACCCCCGCGGCGAGCCCGGAGTTCCGCGCCGCTCCACCCGCGTGTCTCGTAGAAAGACCGCGGAACCGTCCGCCATCCGAAGGTTTAAGGCGCCGACGCGGCTCGCCCGCCCTGCGCGGGGATAGCCCAGCCCGGTAAGGCGCTGGATTGCTAATCCAGTGGTGGTTTCACCTCGGGGGTTCAAAAGCCGGGTCGGCCGAACCGGCCCGACGGGAGTTCCCCCTCCCCGCGTCCTTACGCGGTCGGCTCCGGCCGTGCCCGATAGACGTCCTCGTGGCGCTGGACCTCCACGAGAGCGCCGTTCGAGGGGAGCGGCCCCTCCACGATGGCGAGCACCCGCACGGCGTCCGAGAGCTCCACGAGCACGAGCGGATGGGGCGCCTTCCACCCGGCGGCCGGATACTGGAGCTCGGTCGCGGCCAGCACCTTCCCGACCGCCGGGGCCGAGAATGCGACGCCGTCCGAAGAGCCGCACCGCGGGCACGGCCCGTCGGTGGGCAGATACCGGGTGTGGCACGCCTGACAGCGCATGAGTTCGATCGTCAGGCCCGAGCTCATGGGGCCTCCCGTCCGAGAATCGTCACGAAGTTGTGCGAGCCGATCCCGCTGATCGTCTGGGCGAGACCGATCTTGGGAAGGGTCCCGATCGAGTGGGCCCCCGCCTCCCCTCGCAGTTGGAGCGCTACCTCGGCGATCTCGGCGAGCCCCGAGGCCGCCACGGGGTGCCCGCGGCCGACGACACCTCCGCTCGGATTCACGGGAAGCCGTCCGCTGAGACCGACCCATCCTTTCTCGAACCACTCGGGAGCCTCTCCGGGTCCGCACATCCCAAGATCCTCGATCGTGATCATCGAGAACGGCGAGAATGCGTCGTGGACCTCCACCACGTTGATCTCCTTGCGCGTGAGATGGGCCGACTCGTACGCCCGCTGGGCGGCGACGCGCGTGGCCGCGAAGCTCGTGAGGTCCTCCCGGTCCACGATCCGCAGCGCGTCGAGCCCCTGGCCGAGCCCGAGCACTGTCGCGGGACCTTTCCCCCGCTCGAGGACGAGCGCGGTCGCGCCGTCGGAGATCGCCGAGCAGTGCAGCAGTCGCAGAGGAAGGGCGACCGGCTTGCTCGCGGCGACCTCCTCGAGGGAGACCGCCTTCTGGAAGTGCGCGTTCGGGTTGACCGCGGCCATCGCCCGGGCATGGACCGTGGAGACGTCCAAGACGTGGGTCGTGAGGTGGTGCCGCTCGAGGTAGCGTGACGTGACGATCGCCGCGAGCCCGGGCATGGTGGCCCCCGCGGCCACTTCGCTCATGTGGAGGGACGCGGCGAGGTCCTTCGTGACCTCCGCCGTCGTGCGGTCGGTCATCTTCTCCGCTCCGACGACGAGCGCCCGGTTGAACCGTCCGGTCTCGAGCGCAAGCGCGGCGGCATGGAACGCCATCCCCCCCGTACCGCTCGAGGAGTCGACCCGGAATCCGGACGCCGCCTCGAGGCCGAGGACGCCCGCGAGACGCGGCAGGAGTGCCTCCCGACCGTGCGGACCGGACGAGAACATGGACCCCGCGACGAGCAAGTCGATTGGCTTCCGGCCCACGCCCTCGAGGGCCCGGTTAGCGGCTTCGGTCGCGAGGGCGATCAGGCCTTCGGGTCGCTTGCCGAAGCGGCCCATTCCTACCGACGCGATGTGGACCGTCATCCGCCTGCGCGACCGAGGGGCCTCGTCACCTCCAGGGTTTGGTGGAGGAAAGCCGAGAGGGGCATGCCGTCGTCCCACCGCAGGATGCCGTTGCCTTCGGGCGTGCGGCTGACCTGAGGGAGCCGCCGACAGATCAGGCGGAGCACGCCCCATTCGGGCACCTCTCCCGCCATGTAAAC
>DASPQG010000096.1:0-4258 GCA_035625085.1 Thermoplasmata archaeon | reverse complement strand
GACCTTCGGGAGACGTACCTCTTCGCGGTGAATGATCCGCCCGGGCCAACTCCAGACACATTCGAGGAGTACGGCGTTTGGGCGCGCCGGTGGAAGCGCGATCCGTTCAATCCCAAAACCTTCCAGATCACTCCAGACCCCGAGTTCAGAAAGGACCCGCTGTCCGGGAGTGATCTCACATATTCCCTCGTTGAGCTGGAGGAGGCGCCCCAGCACCGCGAGATCCTCCGTCGGAGTGAGACTCCCCAAGGAACCCTTTCCTTGCACCATTTCCAAAGCCGACAGCTGCACGACGCACGTCGAATCTGGCTCTACCTTCCCGCGGGGTTCCGGCCCAACCTGCGGAATGTGCATGTGGCCATCTTCTTCGACGGCTTCTGGTACGCCGAGGCGTTTCCCACGACCACCGTACTCGACAATCTTGCCGCCGAGGGGCGGATCGCCCCGGTCGTGGGGGTTTTCGTCGATAGCCGAGCAGGCGCCAAGGAACGGATGCGGGACCTTTGCGGGCGGTCGCCGGCCTTCGGTCGTTTCCTTGTCCAGGAACTACTGCCCTGGGTGGAACGAACGGCCGGAATCCATCCGGCGCCGGACCGGGTCGCTCTAGTTGGCCTGAGCTGCGGCGGCTTGGCGGCACTTCATTGGGCGATCAAGTACCCGAACCGCTTCCGGTTGGTGCTCTCGCAATCGGGCTGGCTTCTTGCCGAGGATCCCCTCCGACACGAGCCCGGCGCATTTCTCGAGGAGCTCATCCAAACGCCCAAGCTACCGCTCCGGATTTACATGGAAGCGGGGATCGATGAGAGGCACTATGGCGCGCAAGCGGGGACAACCCTTCTGGGCATCAACCGCCACCTGCGCGATGTGCTCCGGCTCAAGGGATACGATCTGATGTACCGGGAGTTCTCCGGAGGCCACGGGGATGTGTCCTGGCGCCAATCGATCGTAGACGGGCTGGAATACCTCTTCTCCATTCGTAAGTCCGCTGGTTGACGGGCAACAGCCCCTGGCTCTTTTCGGACGATGTTCCGAGCTCCTCGCCCGACAGAGCGCCAGGTGCACGCCGCGGCCGGCATCGAGACCGATGGTCCGGGAACGAGCCCTGGGGCGATTGCTCGCCCCATCCCGTCCGGCGGTCTCTCCCGAACCCGCTTAGGCCGGTGGCGGAGGCGGAGGAGGTGGCAGGGGAGCGACTGTGGGGGGAACCGCGGGCGCCGGTTGAGGACGCGACTTGTACTTTGGCCACACCGCATCGAAGAGCCAGCCGCCGATGGCGAGGAGAATCCCGAGACCTGCCAGCACGAAGAAGGTCTCTAGGTCGCCCTGGTAGGTCGACGTCGACGACGACGCGGCGGCGACCCCAGCGGCTCCGAAGATGAAGCCGATGAACGCGATGAGCGCGCCGACGGCGGTGACAATCTGACCCAGAGTGACCCAGCTCGGGATAGTTACGGGAGTCGCATGGGGGCTTACCATGCGTTCGGCTACCGGCTTCTCCTATAGGAACCTACCCGTTCGCAACATTCGGGTCGGCTAGAGTCGATTCCGGGGGGTCCCGGGGGCGCTCGGGGGCCGCCGGCACCACCTCTCGGGTGGGGGAGCCTGAGATGTCGGGCCGGGCCGGACCATGCCGGAAGGTCGAACGCCGCCTCTCAGCCGCCGGTCGATGATTGCCGAGGGCAGTCCCGGGCCGCCGCGAGCGGCTCCGACATGCGGCGGCGGGTTCGTCTCCGCCAGGTGAACCTACTTCATCTCTCGCAGGGCCTGCTGGTCGAGATAGTACTTCCCGTTGACCTCGATGAAGACCTTCGTCTTCCCGCGTCGACGTCGCATGATCCGGACGAAGATCCGGGACAGTCCCAGCTCCTCCGCGGTCATGGCGGTCTCGGGGCTGAGGGCCCCCTTGGCTTGGAAGGTCCGGATAATCTGACGGATACGCTCGCCCCCGAAGCCCTCTTCTTCCTCGAGGCCCGCCGCTTCTGGGGCCGGGGCCGCCGGGGGAGGCGGAGCCACGGTCGGGGCTGGTCCCGAAGGGCCCGGAGGGACGACCCCTGTCGTAGGCGTGAGGGAGGGCGTTACCGCCTCCGTCGGAGGGCCGCTCGCCGATACCCTGGCCCCCGCGACGGGCACCGCTCCTCCCGAGCCTACGACGGCCACGGTCCGACGGCGCTCGCGTCGGCGCCGCACAACGACCAGTAGGAGCAAAGCCACCACCGCGATGACGACAATGAGGAGCCAGTCCACCCACGAGAAACCGGAGCTGGATGAACCGGAGGGAGAGGAGCCGGTGAAGCTCGAGGACGGTGTGAGCGAGACGGAGCTCCAGTATGCCACATTGGGTCCGGGACCCGGCACCGGTGCTCCCTCGGACTGCGCCAGGATGACGTAGAACGGGCCGGTTCCGATCTGGTCCGTCGACTGTCCCAGGACCTGACCGGCCTCACTTACCGTGTATTGCGCATCCCCGGAACCGTCGACGGCGAACTGCAGGGTGTACTCCGCTCCCAGGCTCGGCGTCTCGTTCAGTTCCGGCGTCTTCGTCCAGCTACCGCTGCCGGAAGCTGTCCGAGCGTAGATACCGTAGTAGCATTGGTTCGACGGAATGGAAGGGGTGGCGGGGTTGCCGCACGTATGGGAGTTGCCGCAGTTGGTCTCGTTGCTGCAGTCCCGGGAGTTGAGGTTCGCCGTGATCTGAACGCCCGAGGTGGCATCCGCCGAAGTGATGCCGAACACGAACGGATGCCCGTTCGAAACGGTCCCTTGGACGACGGCGTCGATCGTGAAGGGCGGCGAGAACGCTTGGACGCTCTGGATCGCCCCCACCTCGGAGCTCGCGTTGGCCTGGTAGATCTTCATCCCCATCGAGGAGAACGCCGGGTTGAGCGGGATGACGGTGCAGGAGGGACAATTGTCGGCGGCGAAGAGCGATCCCACGGCTCCGTTGGACTCCCACAGGTTCGTATTCAGAGCCGTATCGTGCGTGAAGTCGTCGGAGAGGGAGTTGGCCGAGGTTCCGGAAGGGGCAGCGCGCGCGGGTGGAGGCGACCATCCCACGACGACGAACGCGGAGGCGGAGAACAATAGAAGCACGAAGACAGCCCCGGCTCGGCGTCGGCTCAAGCTCCGCACGGGTCCCCCGACCGTGTGATCTAGTGGCTGCGTAGAAACGCCCCCATCGAGGGCGCTGGGGACTCGGCCGCTTTAACTTTGCACAAAGAAGCCCCGCGCGCGTGAGCGATCCCTTGGCCCAATCACTCCAGCACGGGCCGGATTTGCGCCTTGGAGCCTAGCTATTAATCGCACGGCCTCCATCGACGGCACAAGGGCACCTCCTCTGACGGCCAACCTACGCGCCAGTCTGACCATCTTCAAGATCGGCTTCGCGGTCGAGAGTGCCAGCGGTTTCTTTGCATTGGCCACCAACGCGTCCGAGCTCCCGTTTCACGGGTATCTGATCCTCTTGAGCCCGGTTTTCTCCGCCTTCGGGATCCTTTTCCTGTGGTTCGGGCGGCACGAATGGAACGAGACTCACCGCACTCGCGTTGGCCACGCCAACTTGGCTTTCCTGCTGAGCCTTGTGGCCACAGCCCTCGCGGCCGCGCCGGTGGCGTATCTCACGGTGACCGGCGGCTCGGACACCACCGGATGGCTGGGGATCGAGTTCGGCATCGCGATCGCGTTGGTGTTCGCCGTCACGTTCGTCACCTACGCGCTGGTCGCGGCCCATCTCGTGGGTCGTTGGGGCGAAGTGGCGATGGGTCTCGGCCTAGGCTGGGCGGTGCTGGTCTCGGGCCTCATCGGCGCGGCTCTCGCGCCCCAGCTGCACCCAATCGTCAGCGCGATCTCGGCCCGCTCTACCGCGATCGCGTCGGTCGCCCATCCGATCACGCTGCTGGACGCGCTCCTCGCGTTCAGCTACCTCGCCTTTTTCTTCGCCTTCGCTGACGCGCATTGGCGAGTGGCGAAGGGCCTGACTCCCGAAGGTGCTGCGTTCACTCCGGGAATCGCCCCGAAGCCTGCTCAGTGACCGGCAACACTACATCCTCGGCGGAAGTAAGCGGGGCCGACAGATTCTTTGGCCCGCATGGCTCGCGACGCGGTTGATGGCGCTGCCACCGTGGTCGGCCACGTTGATCGGTTCGATCGCCGCCGTGTTCACGACGGCCGCGTTCGTCCCGCAGGTCGCGCGGGTCTGGCGACTCAAGCGGGCGGACGAGATTTCGCTCACGACGTTCCTTGCCTTCGCCGTAGGGACCTC
>DASPQG010000095.1:0-24285 GCA_035625085.1 Thermoplasmata archaeon | reverse complement strand
GAAACGCTGGATTGCCTGGAAGAAGTCCTTCTCTTCGTGGGCGGAGTGGACCTGAAGCATGCACAGGATGCAGTTCGAGGTCGAATTGGTGAGGCCTCGCTTTAGCTGATTCGCGACCTCGTTCGACTCCGCAAGATCCGTGAAGTCGGTCGTTCCCAGACGCTGGCCCAGCACGAAGATCATCGCACGGATGCCCTTGTGGATGGGCCGGAACAGATTCTCCCGCTGCGACATCGGGCCGGTAGGCTCGGAAGGCGATGTTCCGGCCCATATAGGCTTTGGTCCGATCTAGTGGATTCTCGACCTCCATCGCGGGGAACTCGCGGTAGGGCTCGAGGCCCGGGGCGTCCATCACGCCGGTGGAAGGAGGTCTGAATCCTCCGGTTCGGCGAGCGCGGGCTTCCCGCGGTCTCGTCGGTTTTCGGTCAGCTCGCCAAGAAGCCGGCCGCCGTGGCTTGGTTCCGTATCCGATCGGTGTTGTCGATCCGGAGGAACTTGTAGATGAGAACCCCGGCGATCGTGTTCCCGCCTCCGGCGGCGAGCTGCGAGGGAACGCTCGCGAGGTCTCGGGGATTCTCCACGCCGACCTCTGCTAGACCGAGTTGAAGCCGAGGAAACGCCAGGCGGGCGATGGCCAAGGCACGGAGCGAGGTCCCCACCGAGGCGGGCCGGCGACGTGCCCAGGGCGTGCCGGGGACGGGATGGAACGTGGAGATGTGCAGGTGCGAGGTATGCGGGAACCGGCGGGAGGCGAGGATCGTTCGCAAGAGGCTCTCCGGACCCCCGAGGCCGTTCATCGCCACGTTCCCGAGGTGTCCGCCCGCGCGTTCGACGGCCTCCATGAACCGAAGCCGGGCCCCGAGGTCATCCCCAGGCTTCGCGTCGGCGAAGAGCGCCTCGTCGATCGTCTCCATCGAGCAGTAGATCGGATCTACTTCTTGGCGCCCGAGCCAGCGGAGCGTCGCGCCGGACAGAGACGGACCGACATCGACCGCGAGCGGAAGGTCCGTCAGGTCACGGATCCGTGAGACGACGGTTCGAACGCGCTCGTCGGAGCCTTCGAAATCGGTGCCGCCGACCAACACGATTGACGCCACTCCGCGGTCCAGCGCGAACCGGACTCCTTGCAGGGTTTCGCGTAGGTTGAGCGGTGAGCGTTCGTCGCTGACCGACGGAATCGTGCTCGAGAGACTGCAATAGTTGCAGGAGGCGGAGAGCTCGCACCGGGTCACCATGTGGAGGTGGGCCGTCAAGGTCAGTCGCCGGCCGAGGTTCTGGTCCCGAACTCGGGCGGCGGCCTCGAAAAGGCGTTGGGCTCGGTCCCGCCGGTCGGCACCGTAGAAGAGCGTCAGGGCGTCTTCGGGCTCCACCGCCCCGGATTGGCCACGGCCGAGCGCGGCGGCAAAGGCCCTGTCACTCACCTCGGCCCGACGCACGTTGGACCGAACCGGTTCGACGGCTATTACCTCCCGGGAGAAGGACCCCGTCGCTCCGGGACTTAGACTCCGTCCGAACCGGCTACCCGCGTCGAGTAGGCTCGTGATTGGCTTGACGACGCTCGACGAAGAGTCTTTTCAGTGCGGCCGAGTGGCATAGGCGATGGCCGCCAAGTCTCCGACGACCTCGATGACGGCGGCGGGTACGGCCTACGATCCCCGGGCCGCGGTCGGAGTGATCGCCGTTCTGGCCGGGATGGCACTGATGGTCACGTACGTCGAGACGATGGTCCTGCCCGCCTTCCGCTCGTTCGGCTCGTCGTTCGATCATCCGCCGACGACGACCGTCGTTTGGATCGTCTCGGCCTACCTGCTCGTCGGGACGGTCGCCACACCGATCTTCGGGAAGCTGGGCGACAAGTACGGCAAGAAGCAGATTCTGCTGCTCGTGATGTCGCTCTACGCCATCGCGGTCGGCGTCGCCGGGTTCGTGCCGAACCTCGGCTCCGCTCTCGGGATCTCGCCCTCGAATCAAGTCTACCTCCTGATCGGGGTCCGGGCGTTCCAGGGTCTCGGGATGGGGATGTTCCCCCTCGCCTTCGCGATGATGCCCGAGGTGTTCCCGGCCTCGCGGGTCGGCCAGGCACAGGGGATCGTCTCGGGGATGTTCGCGGCCGGGGCTTCTCTCGGGCTCGCGGGCGGCGGCTACCTCGCCTACGAGTTCGGCTGGCAGCTCACCTTCCACACGATCACTCCGGTAGCCGTCGCCCTCGTCATCCTGGCGTACTATTTCCTGCGGGAATCCCCCCACCTCTCGGCGCTCCCGATCGATCTTCCGGGCATCACCAGCCTCGGGTTCGCGCTCGCGATGACCCTCTTCGGCCTCACGGAGGGCGTCTACTGGGGTTGGACGAACCTCACTGCCGTCACCTGGTCCGGGATCCCGTGGGGGGTACCCGAGTTCTTCGTGGCTGCGGTCGTCGGGGTCGCTGTCTTCCTCTACTGGGAGCCCCGGGCGTCCACTCCAGTGATCTCGTTCCGCGCGTTCAAGGAGCGGAACGTCTGGATCTCAAACGTCAACGGCGTGATCGTCGGCCTCGCGATGTTCCTCATCTTCGTGACGCTCACGATCCTCGTGGAGGACCCGGTTTCGCCCGGCTTCAACTACAACGAGTTCCAGCTCGGCATCGTGGCGCTTCCCGCGACCCTCGGGATGCTCGCGTTCGCCCCGGTGTGGGGGTACTCGGTCGCCGCCGGTGGACCCCGTCCCGTGATGCTCGCGGGGTTCGCGATGATGGGACTCGGGGCAGCCGGCCTCGCCGTCTTTCACGGATCGATCTTCGAACTCGAGCTGTTCGTCGTTCCCACGATGATCGGCAACGTCGGGGTGCTGATCGCGATGTCGAACATCATCGTCCTGTCGGTGTCGCCGGAGGAGCTCGGCATCCAGACCGGCATGAACCAGACGCTCCGGAACCTCGGAAGCGCCGTCGGGCCGGTCCTCGCCGCGACGATCACCGCGAGCTACACCACTTTGGCCGTGGTCCACCCACCGCCTCAGATTCAGTTCGCGAGCGTCCCCACGATCACGGGCTTCGTACTCCTCTTCGAGCTCACCGCCGCGGTGGCGGTAATCGGCTTCGTCCTCTCCCTCGGGCTCCGGAACTACCGGTTCCGTGCTGACGGAAGCCGCCTCGAGGCACCCGCCCCCGCCCCGGAGACCCCCGCGCCCTCCGTGGTGCGGGAACCAATCCCTTCCGCCCGCACGCACCCCGAGCGATAATTCCCCGGGCGAATCGCCCTCGAACAGTTCATCACGGCGGGCTCCTCTCGGAGGGCGGCCATGAAGGCGATCCAGGACTACTATCCGGACGAGCTCGCCCGATGCTTTGGGTGTGGACGGCTGAACGAGCAGGGCTACCACCTCCGCACTTTCTGGAACGGAGAGACCACGGAGACCCGTTTCACCCCCCAGCCGTACCACATGGCGGTGCCCGGATTCGTGAACGGCGGTCTCCTCGCGTCTCTCGTGGATTGCCACGCAACGGGGACGGCTGCCGGGGCCGCGTACCGGGCGGAGGGCCGGGAGATGGACACCCTCCCCGCCCACCGGTTCGTGACCGCCTCGCTCCGTGTCGACTACCTTCGACCCACCCCTCTCGGTCCGGAACTGCTGGTCCAGGGGCGGGTGCGCTCGATCTCCGGGCGCAAGGTAATCGTGGAGGTCACCGTCTCCGCAGGATCCGAGGTGACGGTGCGCGGAGAGGTCGTGACGGTCGAGATGCCCGATTCGATGCGACCCTCGACGACGTGATTTCCGGGCCGATTCCCGACGGGCGACCGCGGCACCGATGAAATACCCCGGGCCTGTACGGAGAGCCATGAAGACCCGACGGCTCGGGCGGAACGGTCCCATCGTCTCGGCGATCGGACTCGGCTGCATGCCGATGTCCCAGTCCTACGGGAGCCCCGATGAGGCCGGCGGGATCGAGACGATCCGCCGGGCGATCGAGCTCGGCGTGACGTTCCTCGACACCGCCGACGTCTACGGCCCGTTCACGAACGAGGAACTGGTCGGCCGGGCGATTCACGGCCACCGGGACGAGGTCGTTCTCGCTACGAAGTGCGGGTTCGTTCCGGGCCGGAGCGGGCCCATGGGCGTGGACGGAAGCCCGCCGCACATCCGGGAGGCGTGTGACGCGAGCCTGCGTCGGCTGGGGGTGAAGACGATCGACCTCTACTACCTCCATCGAGTCGATCCGCGCACCCCCATCGAGGAGAGCGTCCGCGCAATGGCCGGCCTCGTCGCGGAGGGCAAAGTGCGGTACCTCGGCCTCTCCGAGGTCTCCGCGAAGACGCTCCATCGCGCCCATGCGGTCCACCCGATCACGGCGGTCCAAAGCGAGTACTCACTCTGGACGCGGGACCCCGAGACCGGGGTCCTTCCCGCCTGCCGGGAGCTCGGGATCGGTTTCGTGCCGTTCAGCCCCCTCGGCCGAGGGTTCTTCACGGGAAGTGTGCGAACTCTCGAGGGCCTTCCGGCCAATGACTTCCGCCGTGGCGTGCCGCGCTTCCAGGGGAGAAACCTGGAACAGAATCTACGTCTCCTCGACCAGCTCGGCGCGATCGCGGCGGAGAAAGGGTGCACTCCCGCTCAGCTCGCGCTGGCGTGGCTCCTCGCCCAGGGCCCGGAGCTGGTCCCCATCCCCGGCACCAAGCGTCGGAAGTACCTGGAAGAGAACGTCGGCGCGGTCGATGTCGCCCTCTCTCGCGCGGACCTCGCCCGCATGGAGAGCCTGCTCCCCAAGGGGGCAGTGGCCGGCGAGCGGTACTCGCCCGAGAGCTTCGCGCTCGTCGACCGCTAGCGACGTTGGCCGGAGGATCGCCCGGAAAACGGGGCTCGGGAGCGTCGACCCGCGATCCCCTGAAGAAGCCGACGGGACGGGGAGTCCTTCTTCGTCAGGCCGTGCGGACGGACCTCAACGCCCGCCCCCATGCGACGAGCTGGTCGAGCATCGCGGTGACCGACTTGTCCTTGCCGGCGGTCGGTTTGAAGACCGTCCAGTTCTCAAAGTCGTTCATCAACGAGAGCCAGGCCTGGGCACGGACGGTCGCCACTTGGACCTCGGCCATGATCAGCCGGAGGTGCTCCACGGCGCGGACCCCGCCCGCGCTTCCGTAGCTCACGAACCCGGCCGCCTTGTTGTTCCACTCAGGGTACAGGTAGTCGATGGCGTTCTTCAGCACCCCCGAGGTGCTGTGGTTGTATTCGGGCGTCACGAACACGAACGCGTCGAGCGACGCCACCTTCTCGGCCCAGGCCCGAGCGTGATCGGGATGGGGGCGCCCCACCGAAGGGGGAACGGGATCGTCGAGGAGCGGAAGGTGGTAGTCTTTCAGGTCGACGATCTCGAACTCGGCGTCCGAGCGCTGCTTCGCAATCTCGTAGACCCACTGGGCGACGGTCTCTGCCTTTCGACCGGGCCGCGTGCTTCCGACGATGATGCCGACTCGAAGGGGGCTCGCGGGGTGTTCTTTGGTCGCGTTCATGGCGCTACGACGGCCCTCCGGTTGGATAAACCCCCGCGTACCGCGCGCGGACCTGATGACCGGAACGCCATCGGGTGGCGGCTCCGCCACAGGCTCATCGGGTACGGGGCTCGATCACGCCGCCCGGGCGCTCTCGAGCAGCGAGTCGAGAAGTCCGACCGGCGGGCAGCCGAGCCCCAGCAAGGTGTCGTGGAAGGTGAGCAGGTTCCCGCCGAAGGTGGAGGCGAGCAGACGCGAACGGGCGTTCAGGATCGCGAGCTTCCCGAGGGTGTAGCAGAAGTACTCGGGATTGAACGTCCCGCGGATCGCCTCGCGCTCCGCCGGGAGCCGCTCCATGTGGGCCTCCTTCTGGAACAGCTGGGTCGCCGCCTCGAGGGTCATCCCTGCGGTGTGGAGCCCGACCGAAACGAGCAGGCGGGAGTTGCGGAGGAGCGCGTCGTGGATCTGGGCGACCTCGGCGAGCCGGTCGCCCCGTCCGATGTCGTGCTCGATGGCCAGCTGTTCGGTGTAGTGGGCCCACCCCTCGACAAACGACGGCGAGAGGTAGACCTTCCGGGTGAGGCTCCCCCGCGAGCGCCGGAAGTGCAGGAACTGGAGGTAGTGGCCCGGGTACACCTCGTGGACAGTGGTGTTGCGGAGCATCGAGACGTTGAGCGAGCGGAGCCACTCCTCCTGCTGGCGTTCCGTCCACTTCGGGTCCACCGGGGTGACATAGTACACCCCCTCGGTCGATGTGGTGTCGAACGGGCCCGGGGGATTCATGCTCGCCGTCGACAGCGCTCGCCCCCAGACCGGGGTCTCTTCGACGCGGCACTGCGCCTCGGGCGGGACCGTAACGAGCTCCTTCTCCTCGACGAACCGACGGATCTCCTCGACGTACGATCGCGCCGTGGGGATGAGTTCCTGAGCGGTCGGATGGACGTGGTTCAGCTCCTCGAGAAGCTCGGGGATCGTCCGGTGCGCCTCCCGGGCAATCTCCTCGAGGCGGCGCTGGTTCCGGGCGAGGTCGACCGTGCCGGCCCGGCGGATATCCTCGAACGGGGCCTCGATCCCCTCCCGGACGAACAGGAGCTGCTGATACAGGTTCGGACCGAGGGCGAAGTCCGGGACCGCCTTCGGTAGGTGATACTCCTTCAGCCAGGTAAGAAACTCGGCAACGGCGGCCTCGGCCGGCTCGCGGGCCGCCCGGACTTCGTCGGCGAGGTCCGCCCGCTTCGCGAACTCCTCGGCCTCCGCGAAGTGGGCGGGAAGGCCGCTCCCGATGGCGAGGGAGAGGTCGACGAACGGCTTCGGGAGGGGACCCCGGAGCCGGGCGCGGCCGGTCCGCAAGAGCTGGGGGGCCTGCTCGAGGGTCCGAACGACCGCCCGCACGCGCTGCGGGACGGGAGCGTAGTCCCGGCTGATGTACGACGTGAGGGAGACCCCCCCAACGTAGTTCATCGGGTTCCGTTCGAGGTCGCCGACGGACCGCAGGTCGAAGAGCGGACTCTCGAGGAGAAGGCCGAGAAGGAACGCGTCGGTCTTCCGGGTACCGCTCAGCTTGCCGGGCGGAATCTCGGCGAGGCGAGCGAGCAGCTGATCGGCTCCCCGGATCCATCGATCGGTCCCCTCGGGGGAGAGGTCCGGGAGGCGCCCATCGTACTCATGCAGCCCGAGGCCGACGGCGTACGATGGCTGCAGCACGAATAGATGGTCGACGATCGCCCGCTCGAGGAGGTCAAGCTCGGCCGCTGCGGTGTCGGAACTGTCCATAATAGTCGGGGTGAGGGAGCGGACACTGCACAAAAGCTCGAGGGCCTAACGGACGGTGACGGGCGGCCGTTCACTCGACCCAGGTCATCCGGCAGTTCGGACAGGCGTGCCCGGTGAGCGGGGTACCGCAGATGAAGCACTTGGAGAGCGCCTCGGGCGCGGAGGGCGTCGGCGGGCTGGGGGCGGGGGTCGGCCGGTCTGGCAGTGGGGGCGGGATCGTCGGTGCGACAGGAGCTGCCGGGGGTACCGGCGCTGGGGAAGGAGGCACCTCGGGCGCGGGCTCCACCGGAGGAGGGGCCGGCTCAGGAGCCGGAGGGGCTTCGGCCTCTGGCTCGGGCTCCTTGTCCCGACGGAAGCGGCGGAAGAGGGACATCTCGCAGGACAGGCCGGAATCCCCTCTTTACTCCGCCGTCGGTCGGCCCGCACATGTTTTTCGGCCGAACGGCTCACCTGCATGATGCCGTCCACTCCCACCGAGCGAGTTCGTGAGCTGGGGATCACGCTCCCCGCGCCGCCTCGACCGGCGGGCACCTACTCCCCCGTGGTAGTCGAGGATGGCCGGGCTTGGGTCTCGGGACAGATCGTCACCGAAGGCGGGAAGGTCGTCCGCCCCGGTCTCGTGGACCGGGACGTGCCCGCGGAGGCCGCGAAAGAGCTCGCCCGTTTCGCCGGCCTCCAGGCGCTGAGCGCTCTCACCGCGGAGTTGGGTTCGCTCGACCGGGTCCGTCGGTTCCTCCGCGTCACCGTGTACGTCGCCTCCTCTCCCGGATTCGACCGACAGCACGAGGTGGCGAACGGGGCGACCGATCTCTTCGTGCAGCTGTTCGGGGATGCGGGTCGGCCCGCGCGGGCCGCGGTGGGTGTCGCCGGCCTTCCCTTGAACGCGGCGGTCGAGGTCGAGTGCCTGGTCGAGATAGGTCCCCCCCCGTGAAGCTCGCCCCCTGGGAGAGGGTCTACCGAGACGGCCGGGATCTCTTTACCGTCAACCGGAACCCCGGGACGAAAGTCTACGGCGAGTCGCTGACCTCGGTCGCCGGCGTGGAGTACCGCCTTTGGGACCCGTTCCGCTCGAAGCTCGCGGCCCTCCTCCTGAAGGGGCCGCCGGCGGACCTTCTCGGCCGCCCCCGGACCGTGCTCTATCTCGGGGCCGCCCACGGCACGACGGTGAGCCACCTCTCCGACCTCTGGCCCGAGGCATCGATCTTCGCGATCGAGAAGAGCCCGACCTCGTTCGCCCGGCTTCTCGCCCTCTCCCGGTCCCGCCCCGGCCTGCTCCCAATTCTCGCCGATGCCCAGCTGCCGGAGCGCTACCAGGCGGATGTGGGCGAAGCCGACCTTCTCTACCAGGATATCGCCCAGCGGAACCAGGCCGGCATCTTCGTCGAGAACGCACGAGCGTGTCTGGCGCCCAAGGGACGCGGGATCCTGATGCTCAAAGTGCGGTCGGTCACACAGCAGCGGCCAACCGCCGCCGTCGTCCGAGAGGCCCGCTCGACCCTCTCGGCGGCCCGCCTCACCGTGACCTACGAGACGTCCCTCGCGCCGTTCTCCCGCGAGCACGTAGCGCTCGCCGTGTCCTCCTAGCGCTCACCGTTCACCGACCGCCGGGAGCTGGCGGGAAAAATAGCGGACCCTCCGTTTGCGAGACGGGGTGGTCGCGTGGTAGGGCGGCGAGCACGCACCGTCGCCCGATCGCTACCCCTTGCAGTCGATTCCGCCTTGCTCGTCGGCCTGATTCTCACGGGGGTAGTGGGGGGACACCCCGCGATCGCCGGGGACCTCCCGGGCCTCACGGGGGCGCCCTCCGTGGTCGGAGATCTCTCGGCTGCGGAACTTACTGTCAACCCATCCTCCTACTGGATTCGAGCGGGGGAGAACTTCTCGCTGCAGGCCCTCTGGACCGCTGAATCCCCGCTGTGTTCCGTGGTCCCTCTCTGGTATCTCTGGTCGGTCGACGAGGGGTCTGCGACGGGATACCTCAACTCCTCGACGGACTCCTCCACGACGTTCACCGCCGACAGCTTCGGGTCGGGGGATCTTGCCATCAAGATCCGCTCGGGAGCCGCACTCGATTGCGGTTCCAACGCAACAGTGTTTGAGCGCACGGCGGAGGTCCACGTATCCGTCGCCGTTCCCCTTTCACTTGACGGAATGGAGATCGGCCCCAACCCCGTTTTGCCGGGTCATGTGGCCGTGCTCGTCGGTTCCGTTACGGGAGGGACTCGCCCCTACTCGCTCCAGGTGATTTGGGGGGACGGAAGCCGGTCCCTCGTAAATCAGTCGTCCGCTGGCACGTTCCGCGTCAACCACACGTTCGGCTCCGGAACCTTCGTTCCGTATGTCCTCGCAGCCGATTCTGAAGGCGAACTCGAGAATCGTTCCGCGCCAGAGGTAGTCGCAGTCGGGACCGGACTCGAGGCCGCAGTCATTTCGGCTAACCCGACCGCCGAAGTCGGAGTTCCCGCGAATTTCGCGGGAGTCGAGCAAGACGTCCCTCCCGGGGCGGTCACAATCTATGACTGTACGAACGGGACGCTCGGCAGCGCCTCATGGTCGCCGCCGGAACCAAATTCCACCCCGTTCTCCTGCACCTTCCATGCGCCCGGCACGGCCGCAGTGTTCTTCGGGGTCTACCCTCCCGGACCCGGCGGCCCTTCGGCGAGTGCGGTTCTCTACGAGACCGTCGTCTCCCCGCCGGTCCTCGGCGTTCCAGACGAAGCCGTCGGAGAAGTCGGCGGAATCGCGCTCGTGCCCGTCTCCCTCACTGGAGGCGCCCTGCCCGTTTCAATCTCCTGGAATCTCACGGGAAACCGCTCCGGAGGTTCGGAATCCGTCACCTCCGACGGTGAAGGGGTGGTCGCTCTCCCCCTGGACACCGCCGGCCTATACTCCCTTGAGGTCCGCGCGTCCGATGCGTTCGGGAGCGTCGGGGCCAACCACTCCCTCGCAATGGAGGTCGAGCCGGCGCTTGATGCTGAGGCGAGCGGAGCCGGATCCCTCCAATCCGGCGGAGCGTCGGTCGAAGTGGCCGGAACGGTGTTCTCGGGTTGTCCACCGTTCTTCTGGTGGGCGGTCCCAGCAGTCGTCGCAGTGAATGAGCCCCCCACGAATGGCGCCCTCACCGCCCAAGGTGGATTCTCTTGGAACGCGACCTATGGCCGGGAAGGGAATCTCTCGGTCGCGGTCGGAGTGATTGACTCCTGCGGTGCAGAGTGGAGGACCCTCCTGGCTGTCGGGCTCGTCCCAGCGCTCACGGCAGAGCTCTCCGCCACGGTGGATGCAAACTCGACGGCCGAAATCCTCGAGATCAACGTGTCGATCGATGGTGGATGGCCTCCGTTCCAGCTCTTCGTGAACGCGAGCGACAACGAGTCCTGGAATCAGACAATCCGTTCGGCCGGGGGCCACAGTTGTGGATTCCTGACCCGGGGGAATGGCCCGCTGGACCTGGCAGCCACCGTCTGGGACTCCCTGGGCGGTCGCGCGGAATTCACTGTCACGGTGCTCCTTCCTCTCCGGAACTCGACTCCTCCGCCAGCCACTGAAACTCCTGGACACACGAACGGGTCCCTCCCTGTCTCTTCGCTGGGCGTGATCGGGTTGGCGGCCGGTCTCGGCGTTCCCACCGGTATCGCGATGTTCCGCCTCATCCTCCGCCGCCGGCGCGCGCGGAAGGACGAGGGACCGTCACCCCAACCTAATCCTGAGGCGGTGCTGAGGCGAATCATCGAGCCGGCCGAAGGTGCCGAGCGGTTCACGGTTGAGTTGCTGGCCGAAGAGGCGGGCATTCCGCTACCGCTGGTTCGGTCCACCATCGACCGCCTCGTCTCCCAAGGATCGATCCGCTCGGAAAGCGGGGCGGACGGAGAGGAGGTGCTATCGTGGTCGTCCGACCGTGGGCACTGAAGGCGGACGGGCGCGGTACTTGCCTCCCGAGGGGAGTTCTTGCCGCGCTTCTTATCGGGCTGGTGGGCAACGCTCTACCCGTCGGCCACCTCGTTCCCCTCCACTCGGTTCCCTTGGTACCCTCGGCAGCCTCACCCTCTACTCCGGTGAACAACTTCACCGCATCCATCAACCGCCTCGTCGACTTGGTCGCACTCGCCGGTGGCGGAATCCTTTCGCTGGTATGGGCCCGCGTCGCTTTGAGCTGGTTTTCGAACGACATCACGAAGAAGATCCAAGCCAAGGACAGGGCCCGCGATGCTCTGATCGGCACGTTGCTGTTCATGGCGGCGGTCACCGGCCTCCTCTACGGGCTCGCCCACTGGGTCCTCACGGGCAGTTAGGGGGGTCTCGGTGTCGATCCCCTCGGTGGACCTTGGCCAGCTCGTGCAAACCCTGTTGTATCTGCTATTCGCCGGACTCACCGCGATCATCTCGGCCGTCATCGGTCCGACGTACGATAACCTCCTCGTTCCCGAGCTCCAGCCGGCATCGCTGTTCCCACCGATGTTCGGGCCGGGAAACGGTGCGAACTACCTGTCGACAGCGGCTCGGTTCTCTGGCTTTGTCCTATCGAACGTCGTCGATCCCGCGGTGGCGTTGGTCGCCCTCGGCGTGGCGCTCCTGTATCTCGCCCGGTCGGTCGTGTCGCGGTGGGCCGACCAGATGGACGGGCTGATCCCTCGGCTCATCCTCGGAGTGGTCGGCGCGAACTTCACGGTCCCTATCGCGGGTGCCATCCTCGGAGTCGCGGGCGGTCTCTACCCGGTCATCTCCGGCTGGGACGGCGGAGCTTGGCAACATTGGGTCAACCTAGCCGGTTGGGGAGAGATCTCGTTCTCGTGGGACAATGGGGCCCTCGCGTTCGTGCTCTCTTTCGTCGAGTTCGCGTTGGTGTTCGCTCTCATTCTGGCCATCGGAATTCGGGATGCGGTCCTCGCGGTCCTGCTCGTCCTTCTTCCGATCTTCACCTTGCTCTGGCCCCTTCGCCCGCTCTCTCCCCTCGCCCGGAGGGGATGGCTACTGTTCGGGGAACTCGCGTTCCTACCCTGCGTCCTGGTTGTCCCGCTCGAGCTCGCCGTAGGAAGCCCCAACCCGGTCATGTTGGTTTCCTACCTAGCCGTCGCGCTGGCCTCCCCGTATTTCCTCTCGTTAGCCGGCACCCATCTAGTGACCTTCGGGTCGGCCGGCGCCTCAGGCGTGCTGCATTCCAATGCCCAGAGAGGACTTCAAAACGCCCCGACAGCGGCCACCTCGTCACTCGGACCGCTAGCCATCGGAGCCCGGACGACCGGTTCCGGCGGCTCGGCAATCGGGGGGGCGGTTCGAACCGCTGGCTCGACTTCTGCCCCAGCCGCCGTTCCCCTCGTGATTGCCAATCTCCTCGGGCACGGGGGACGGCACATCGTTGAGCACTTTGGAAAGCCGCCGCAGGACCATCCGTCCGCGAACGAGGCTCCGTTCCACACGGGAAGAAACCGATGAGATGGACGAGCCTCGGGACGGCCCTCCCGTCATCGGTCTGCCCGAACGAATGGACCGGAGGATGCGGCTGGGTCCATTTGCCTCTTCGCGGGACGCGCTCAAGTTCTTCCTGTACGCAGCGACGGCGGCACTGCTCGCGCCGTTCGCAACCCCGTGGATCTGGCTCCCTCTCGTCGCCGGTGGGTTCGCGGTTTCCGTCTGGCGCCCGGACGGCCGGGCTCTCGATGAACGGGCCGTCGCGTTCCTGGCCTGGAAGTTTCGCTGCTGGTCTCCTGGAGATGGCGGTGACCGCATGACGGGTGCACCTCTCGTCCGCACCGGCCTTCTCCAGTTGCCATCCCGTCGCTATGCCGCGGTGGTCCGGACCGGAGGAACGCCGGTGGCGTACCTGCCACCCGACGAGCTCGGACGTCGTTTCGAGCTGTATCGGGAGCTCCTTCGCTCGATTGACTCGGGTTTCGTTTGGCTCGCCACCACGACACCCATCCGCGCGCAGGCAGTACGACCGGAATCCTCCTCCGGGAGCACGGACGAGCAGCGGGCCGCTTCAGGGTATTCCGAACTCGTCAGCCTGCTCTGCCGTCGGCGCCTATTGCGCCGGATCTACATCGTCCTCGGCACCCAGGATTCGGGGCCGGATGCGATCGGCCGCCTCGAAGGACGTGTTGCGCACCTTCTCGAGGGGCTCGGAGCACTCGGACTCCGACCGATTCGGTTACGCGACCGGTCTCTCGTCGAAGCGGCTCGGAGGTTTGGCTGGCCGGTGGAGGTCCGGGGAACGTGACGGCTGGGGTGGGAGCGGGCCTATTCTTGGATTTCGAGCCGTTCCGGGCTGCCGTGACCTCAGCATTGGTGTCTGGGGCACTGTCGATGTTGATTCCATGGCTCGTATCGCCGACCGCGACCTTGGCAGCGCTCGCGCTCGCCGCATGGGTTTCTCAACAACGGCGCCGGGGTTCTCTCACTCGGCAGGGAATCGGACTGGGTCCCGCCGTGGCCCTCGGGATCCTAGGAGCCGCGAGTATCGGATTCCTCGAACTCCCGGGGCTGCTCTCCTCGCTGAAGGGGCCTCTGCTGGCGGCGGGGCTTCTCCCTCTTCTCTTGGCGGAACGGCAGCGCGCCCGGCATCATGCTCCCTTCTTCTCCCGCTCATGAATCGCTCTCCGCCCTCGAGCCGGCCTTCAGAAGCTCCCACCCTGTGGCGGGTCGGTCGAAGCTATCGCGCACCGCTGCTCGTCCAACAGTTTCCCTTCGAAGTGCCGTTTGGGTTCCTCGGCCGACTGCTTCCTACAAGCGAAACGGTAGAACTGACCGTTGAAGCACATCCCATCTCGGCGGCGAACGCGCTCGAACTCGTTCATGGGGCTCGGGCCGTCGCCGAGGCGGAGCTCGCCGCTGGGGGAAACGGCGGCCGCACGGCCGAGCTAGAGGTCGAACGCACGAGCGCTTCGGCGCTCGGCCAAGCGGTGGCTCGCCGCACCCAAGAACTCTGGAAGGTGGGACTTCGGTTCGTCGCCCTCGCGTCCACGCGCCCTCAAGCCGAGGCCCGCCGGGCCCGCCTCACCGAACGGCTCGCGGCGGTCGGGTTCCGGTGCCGCGTTCCCCGGTACGAGGTCCGCGCCGCCCTCGTCCCTCCAGAACTTTCGGCGGCGGAAGCCCGCCCCGCGGGGTACTGGCACACCTTGCCGACCGATGGCCTCGCCGCGCTGTTTCCGTTCGGGGACGAAACCCTGCTCGAGCCGGGAGGCATCCTGCTCGGGCTCGCCCTCTCGGACGCGAGTCCCATCTTTCTGGATCGGTGGGCCCACGCGAGTTACTCCTGGGGCATTTTCGGCACGACCGGTTCGGGGAAGTCGTTCGCCGCCGCACTCACGCTGCTTCGCTCACGATGGCTCCGCCCCGAAACTTCCATCACGGTGCTCGATCCGCTCGGGGAGTATTCGTCGCTTGTCGAAGCACTAGGCGGGTCCGTGATTCGAGTCGCGGAGGGAGGCGGAGGGCGACTGAATCCGCTCGATCCGGTCAGTACCGCCGGCGATCGGCGAGAGAAGGCCGCTCGGGTGGTCACGATGCTGCGGGCACTCTTCCCCACTCTTCGCGACGAAGAGGGGGCCGAGCTCGACGCGGCGGTGACCCGGCTGTACGAACGCGGCCCCGAGGTCCCTACGTTCAGCGACTTAACGAATCAGATCGCGCAGCGGGGAGGAGCCGGGACCCGTCTTTCGACACTCCTCGAGGTATTCCGTTCGGGTTCCCTGAAAGCGCTCGATGGCCCAACGACGGCACAACCCACGAAGTCGATCGCTTCGGTGAACTTCGGGGGAATTCCGGACGACCAGCTACCGTTCCACCTTACCTACGTGCTCGACTGGGCGTACGGTCGGCTCTCTCGCCAGGCCGGTCGGAAGCTCCTCCTGGTCGACGAAGCTCATTTGCTCGCGCGACACGCCATGACCGAGGAGTTCCTGGACCAGGTCGTTCGGCACGTTCGGCATTTTGACGCGGGGCTTCTCGTCCTTTCCCAGAGTCCGGACGACTTCCTGCTGCGCCCGGCTGGACGGTCCATGCTCCGGAACCTCTACTCGACCGCTCTCCTGCGTCTCCCCGAGGTCTCCTCCGAAGCTCGAGCGTTCTTCGGGCTCACCGCGGCGGAGGCCGAGTGGCTGACCCGGGCCCGGCTCCCTCGAGAAACCGGATACTCCGAATCGCTCTGGAGAGTCGGCGAGTTCCATCTGCCGCTGGCGATCGTCGCGTCGACCCCGGAATACGAATTCCTCGAATCGAACTTGGGCCGTTCGCAAACCCCACCGGACGGAATCGCTTCCCCTCCAAAGGGAGGTTTATAGGGACCCGCGCGCCGGACGAGGAACGTGGGCGCGGAGGCGACCATCGTGGGGCCAGCGCGCCGCCGGACGAGCTGGAGCCTGAAGTCGATCGTGGAGGACGTCGCGGGTCGTCCCATCGGCGAGCTCCAAGATCCGGACCGGCCGGTCCATCCATACCTGAGGGCGAAGGAGGCGACGGACCCGTCGGACGGGACGGCCGCGACGGGACCCCCGAACGAATGGTACGACCCGGTCGACCGCCTGTACCCGCCCCTCGTCGGCGCGACTGGCCGGAGCTTCCACGGCCCGGACCAAGAGCACCACGTCGAAACGATTGAGCGGCACCGCCCTCTCCCCGGCCACCTCCCCGGTCCGACCCACCGCCCGGAGCGGCTCTACCTCCACTACCTGCTACTGCACATGGACCGACTGAGTGCGTCCGCGCTCCGCTACCTCAAGATCGCCGTCGACGAGGAGATGGCCCACCGCGAGCAGCACCACCGGACGCCGCCGGCGGAATCCCCTCCTGAGTCGAACTCGTAAGGCCGCGGGCCGTGGCGCTCGCCTCGAGGGCGCGGTAGGTGTCGCGGTCCCACTCGACTCCGATCGCATTACGACCCCATCGAGACGCGGCCCAGAGCGTGGTGCCCGTCCCGGCAAACGGGTCGAGGACCGTATCCCCCTTGACGGAGAACATTCGGACCAGCCGCTCCGCGAGGGCCGGCGGGAAGGCGGCGCTTCGCCCGCGGGGGGAATCCTGCCGGACCCCTCGGATGTCACTCCAGACCTGACTGAACCATCGGTCCCGCTCCGCACGGGAGAACCGGCTCGCGAGCCGGGTCGGGTCGTGGCTGGGAAAGCGCCGCAGCCTCCCCTTCCGGAAGAGCAGCACGTACTCACAGTCGAGTGTCACGTAGGCGTTCGGGGGAAGGAATCCGGACCCGAGGAAGGCGTTGGGGCGGTTCGTCGGCTTCTTCCAAAGGATGTACGGAAGCGGCACGAATCCGAGATGCGTCGCGGTGACGGTCGTCTCCGCCGGGTTCGGCCAGACCCGGAACTCCCCGTTCACCGATCGGAGCGCATCGCCGATGTTCACGGCCAGGATCCCCCCCGGGACGAGCACGCGGTGGCATTCCGCCCAGGCTTCCGACAGTACCCGTAACATCCCGGGATAGTCGACGGCGCCCAGCGCGTGGAACAACCCGTCCCACTGCGGGATCATCGGGTACGGGGGCGACGTGAGGACAAGGTGCACCGAAGCGTCGGCCACGTCGCGCATCCTGCGCGCGTCGCCGTGGACGAGCCGGACCGAGCCGGGAGGCGGAGGCCGCACGGCGGGCGCAAACCCTACCTCGATTAATACCGCCCGCCCTCTCCGCGGGCCATGCGGCTCGACCGCCCGGTGCTCCAGGTCGCGCTCGACTTCGAGAACCTTTCTCGGGCCCTGCTCGCCGCGCGGGAGGCCGTGGAGGGAGGCGCGGACTGGGTGGAGGCGGGGACCCCGCTCGTCAAGAGCGAGGGACTCGACGCGGTCCGGGAGCTGAAGAAGGCGTTCCCCGACCATCGGGTCGTCGCCGACCTCAAGGTGATGGACACCGGGGCCTTCGAGGTCGAGATCGCCGCGAAAGCGGGCGCGGACATCGTGACCGTGCTCGGGGCCGCGGACGACGACACCATCGCGGATGCGGTCCGGGGCGGGGAGCTCTACGGCGCTGAGGTGATGGTCGATCTCCTTGGGGTCGCGGACCCGATCGCGCGGGCGAAGCGTTCGGCCGAGCTCGGTGCCGCGGCGGTCTGCTGGCACGTCGGGATCGACATGCAGATGGCCGGAAAAACCCCGTTCGACGTTCTCGGGGAGCTCTCGAGGGCCTCGCCCATCCCGGTCGCGGTCGCGGGCGGCCTCACCAGCGAGACTGTGGGGGAGGCGGTGCGTTCGGGCGCCCAGATCCTGATCGTCGGCGGAGCGATCACGAAGAGCCCCAAGATCGTCGAGGCGACGCAACGGATCTGCGAGGCAATCCGCACCCAGAAGGGGGTCGCGAGCGAACACTTCCGCCGGTACGGGGAAGCCGACCTGCGAGCCGCTTTCTCGAAGGTCTCGAGCCCGAACGTGACGGACGCCATGATGCGCCACGGGGCGATGCACGGGCTGCTCCCGCACCTCACCGGCCCCAGCGTGAGGATGATCGGGCCGGCGGTGACCGTTGTGACCCGGGACGGGGATTGGGCGAAGCCGGTCGAGGCGATCGACCGGGCGGGGCCGGGCGACGTCATCGTCATCGATGCGGGCGGGGGGACGACCGCCGTCTGGGGGGAGCTCGCGAGCTGGTCGGCCCACGGGCGGAAGCTGGCGGGCGTCGTCATCGACGGAGCGATCCGGGACCTCGATTCCATCCTGAACCTGGGATTCCCGGCGTTCAGCCGGTCGGTGAGCCCGAACGCGGGCGAGCCGAAGGGTCACGGGGAGATCGGCGTCGAGGTAACCGTGGGGGGGCAGCGCGTGCGGCCGGGGGACTGGATCGTCGGGGACGTCAGCGGCGTGGTCGTCGTGCCGCGCGAGCGGGCCCAGGAGATTGCGAACCGAGCCCTCGATGTGTTCGAGCACGAGAACCGGGTCCGCGAGGAGATCCAGCGGGGCTCGACCCTGAGCGCCGTCCAGAAGCTGGAACGCTGGGAGCGCGTGGGCTAGCGCTCATCCCGAATCGACTCGCGAAACGGGGCCGCCGGATCCATCTTGGGTAACGCCCCGGAGCGAAACGCTCCGAGAAGCTCCTGGCGCACCCAGAGATCCTCGCGCGCGGACGCCTCCCATCGACCCTGGTGCCGGTTGGGTCCGGTCCAGCGGTATTGCCAGGGGATCGGGTATTCGACGTCCCAGAGCACCAGTCGCTCGGGCTCCGCCAGCGGAAGGGTCAGCCGGGTGCGGCCGTGTAGGGCGGCCTCGAGCCGATCGATCGGAAGCCGACCGACCTCGACCTCGCGAAGGGCCGCGACGATCTTGCGGACCATCCCCCAGGCGAACGACGGGGCCCGGACCTCCACCACCGCTCCACCGGGTCGAAGGGTGACCGACACGGCTTCGACGGTCCGCCACACCGGCTCGATCGCGGGTACGGCGCGTCCGAACGACCGCACGTCAATCGGGCCGGAGAATTGGCGGGCGACGTCTCGCCACACTCCAAAGTCCTGTCCCGCAGCGGGCTCGAAGTACCGGTAGACGCGACGGGTCGCCGAACGAATGCGGAACGACTCCGGTACCTCGCTCGCGGCGGTGAAGAAGATGCTGGGTGAGATACCGTTGAGTGAGCGAAGGAGGGCCGGCGCAGCGAGAGGAGAGTGCATGCCGAGCGCATTGCCGGTCGCGCTGACGCCCCGATCGGTCCGGCTCGCCACTTCGAGCCGAGCCCCGGTCAGGCTGGTGGCGATCCCGCCCCGGACGAGACCTCTTCGGATCTCCCCCTCGACCGTCCGCAGGTGGGGCTGGCGGGCCCACCCGAAGTACTCCGCTCCGTCGTATCCAAACCGGACCAGCCAGCGCGTCGTGGGGAGAGAAACCGACTCCGAGGTCTTGAGCGTTCACTGCCCCGCTTCCCCGCCACGAGGGATGAGCCGGACGGCGAGGCAGCATCGAACGCCCGGGCCGGGGTTAGCGGCGGTCCATGGTAGTTCACTGTGCCTCCAAGAGGGGGTTCGACTCTATGGGTAATACTATGGTGAATGTACAACACTATAGCCTACCAAGATTATCTATATAACTCATCTTCCGCTCGAACGGCCGATGCGATATCTTGGGGCTACGGGAGCCCAGTCGCGGGTCGTAGGAGGGAGCCGCTCCGCCGAGGGTGGAGTCCCGGTTCTCTCCCCGTCTCGGGAACCTCCCCGCTCCCAGATGTCGGTGCCGCTCCCACGAGGGGCAGCGACCATCGAGTAAGGAGAAGAAGGAGAAGGAAAGAAATGAGCAGCACGAGTGGAAGCGCCACAACCCCCCCAACCCCGAGCGATCAGATCGTTCGGAAGGGGAAGAGCCGAACGGGCCTCTATGCGGTGATCGCGGTCGTCGTGGTCATCGTCATCATTTTGGCGGCTGGGTACGCCGCGGGATGGTTCAAGGGATCGTCGTCCGGAGCGACGGCGAGCTGCACCCTCCCCGGGTCCCAGACGTTGGACGGGGCCGGCTCGACCCTGGTAGCGCCTTTGATGCTCACGTGGGCGCAAGCCTACACGGCGAGCACTGTGAACTACGACCCCGTCGGCAGTGGGGCCGGCATCAGTGACATCACCGAGAAGACCGTCGATTTCGGTGCGTCGGACGCCCCGTTGAATCCGTCCCAGCGCGCCGGCATCCCCTCGCCGGGAGTCGTCACGATTCCCGAGTCGGCGGGAGCCGCGGTACCGATCTACAATCTGCCCGGGGTCAGCGGCCACCTCAAGTTCACCGGACAGATCCTCGCGGCGATCTACCTCGGCGACATCACCAACTGGAACAACACGGCCCTCCAGGGGGTCAACCCGGGCGTCGTGCTTCCCCACGCGACCATCGTGGTCGTCCACCGGTCGGACGGCAGCGGGACCACCTTCGTGTGGTCGAGCTTCCTCTCCGCCGCCAACGCCACTTGGAACAAGACCCTCAGCCACTCCACGACCATCAACTGGCCCGTGGGGGTCGGCGCGCACGGGAACTCCGGCGTTACGTCGACGGTACAGACCACGACGGATTCCATCGGCTACGTCGACATCAACTACGCGCTCACGAACGGGGTCGCCTTCGGGGCGGTCCAGAACCCGGCCGGGAACTTCATCGTCGCCAACCTGACGAACATCGCGTCGGCCATCAAGGACTCGAACGTGGTCTTCCCGTCCCCCACCGGTGACTGGTACAACGTCACGGTCGAGAACGCGAAGGGCACGAACGATTACCCGATCGCGACGTTCACCTACATCTTTGTCTACACCGACCTCGGGAAGGCCTACTCTACCTACACGCTCGGGAAAGCGGAGAACCTCGTGGACTTCCTGTCGTGGATCGTCGGGCCGACGGGCCAATCGTACGCGCCCCCGCTCTACTACGTTACCCTCTCGAGCGCCGCGGTGACGTACGCCACGAACACCATCAACTCGCTCACCTACAACGGCCAGACCATCCCGGTCTGCGTGCCGACAGGTTAGACAAGAGCGCGGGTACCCGAGCCGCACACTCGTCTGGGTAACGAGAGAATGACCCCAGGCAACCCTTTCCCCACTCCCCCTTCGCCGAGGATGACCCCTCGCGTTTCGAAGTGGGGGGACCGCATTTTCCTCTTCCTACTCCTGTGTGCGACCGCGTCGGTCGTTCTCCTCGTGGTGCTCTTGGTCGCCGGGCTATTCTACGGCGCCGGCCCGGCCATCCACCAGCTAGGCCTCTCCTACATCACGGGGTACTACTGGAATCCGGAGTACGGTGTCTACGGCCTCATCCCCGCCATCGAGGGGACCCTGGTCACCAGCGCCATCGCGCTCCTCATCGCCGTCCCGCTGGGGCTCGGAGCCGCGATCTTCCTGACCCAGCAGGCTCCGGCGTGGCTCCGGGCTCCCGTCGGCCAGCTCATTGAGCTGCTGGCGGCGATTCCGTCCGTGGTCTACGGATTCTGGGGACTGATCGTCCTTGCGCCTCTCATGCGGAACGATGTCGAGCCCGTCCTCGTGAAGTACCTCGGCTGGACCGGCCTGTTCACCTCGACCCCGGTCGGCCTCGACGTTTTGACCGCCAGCCTGGTCCTGTCGGTCATGGCGATCCCCACGATCACGGCCATCAGCCGGGACTCGATCGCCGCCGTGCCCCGGAGCCAGAAAGAGGCGGCGCTCGCGATTGGTGCCACCGACTGGGAGGTCACCCGCCGGGCCGTGGTCCCGTACGCCCGGAGCGGCATCGTCGCCGGGGCCGTACTCGGTCTCGGTCGGGCCTTGGGCGAGACGATGGCCGTGTACTTCGTGATCGGGAACCGCACCGCCACGTTCACCTCCCTGATCGCGCAGGGCCAGACAATCCCCAGCCTGATCGCCAACGTCTTCCTCGAGAGCGACACACCGCTCGAACGTCCCGCGCTCCTGTACGCGGGCCTGGTTCTCCTCGCGATCACGCTCGCGATCAACATAGTCGCCCGATTCGTGCTCTCGCGCTCACAAGTCGGTCGGGGGGCCGCAGCCGAATGAAGTTCGACCGACCCGTCCGCCGCAAGGTGTTCAGCCACGGGATGACGGTGCTGACCGGCCTCGCCGTCCTCGTGATCATGATCCCGCTCGCCTCGGTCGTCTACCAGGTGGTCCTGCTCGGGAGCCCGGTCATGAACGTGGCGTTCTTCACTCAACAGATACCCCAGGCCTGCGGAAGGGGCCCCGGATCCGTCTGTCACCAAGGAGGGGTCATTGTTCCGATTGAGGGGACCCTCGAGCTGATCGGGCTCTCTTCGCTGTTCTCCGTGCCGATCGGCGTCGGCGCGGCGATCTTCGCCGTCGAATACGGACGGGAACGTCGATTCGCCCGATTCATCGGGATGACCGCGGACGTCCTCTCCGGAGTGCCCTCGATCATCGCCGGCTGCTTCACCTGGGCCTTGTTCCTCTTCTACGACCCGGCGATCGCCTTCAGCACCCTCGACGCCGCCCTCGCGCTTTCGGTCCTGATGGTCCCGATCGTGACCCGGACCACCGAAGAAGCGCTTCGAACGGTTCCGAACTCAGTGCGCGAGGCGTCGATGGCGCTCGGAATCTCGAAGTGGAAGATGTCCCTCCGCATCACGTTCGTTGCGGCCCTTCCGGGCGTCATCACCGGGATTCTCCTCGCGATCGCGCGTTCGGCCGGGGAAGCCGCCCCGCTCCTCATCGCCGGGGGCTTTGCCTGCATCCACCCGCTCCAGGGAATCACCCAAGAGACCTGCGCGTTGCCCCTCTGGATCTGGTTCGGGGCGAACTCCCCCAACCCGAACTTCATCGCCCTGGCGTGGGGCTGTGCCCTCCTCCTCCTTTTGCTGATCCTCGCGATGAGCGTGCTTTCGCGGTTCGTGCTGAACCGAATGGCCCGTAAGATGCGAGGCGAGTGAGTTTCGATGGCGCAGGCAGACGAGACCGTGAAGATGGAGACCCAGAACCTCTCCGCGTTCTACGGGGAGACCCGGGCGATCCAGGAGATCAATCTCCGGTTCCCCGAGCGAAAGGTGACGGCCATCATCGGGCCGTCCGGCTGCGGGAAGTCGACCCTGATCCGCTGCCTCAACCGGTTGCACGAGACGGCTCCGAAGGCCCACGTGGAAGGGAGCGTCTTCCTGGACGGCGAGGACCTGTACCAGATCGACGCGACCGCGGTGCGTCGTCGCGTGGGGATGGTGTTCCAGAAGCCGAATCCGTTCGCCACCATGTCGATCTACAACAACGTCTCGGCGCCGCTCCGGTTCAACAGCCGACCGTCACGGGGCGAAACGGACGCCGTCGTGTTGCGGGCCCTGAAACAGGCGGCCCTCTGGGACGAGGTGCGGGACCGCGTAGATGCGGCGGCGACGTCGCTGTCGGGGGGGCAGCAACAGCGCCTCTGCATCGCGCGCGCCCTCGCGGCGAATCCGGAGGTGCTGCTGATGGACGAGCCGTGCTCGGCCCTCGACCCGATCGCCACCTCGAAGATCGAGGAGCTTATCGCACAGTTGAAGCAGGAGTACACGGTGGTGATCGTCACCCACAACATGCAGCAGGCCGCGCGGGTGGCCGACTATACAGCGTTCCTCTACCTCGGGAAGCTGATTGAGTTCGGCCCCACCGAGGATCTGTTTGAACGACCAAAAGAGCACCTGACGGAATCGTATATCACGGGGAGGTTCGGATGAAGGAAGACCCACTGGCCGATACGGGACTGCCGCGCGGCTACGACTTGTTGATCCGCCACCTGAAGGACCGGGCTGTCAAGCTCGGCGAATGGGCGCTCGCAATGGTGCACGACGGGTGGCGCGCGTACAACGCGGGAGACCTCACGGACGCGCAGGCGGTCCTCGACCGGGCCGCCCAGCTCGATCAGCTCGATGAGGACATGGAGCACGCGTCGATCGCCTTCCTCGTCCTCCGTCAGCCCGCGGCGGTCGACCTCCGTACGGCGGCGGCGCTCCTCAAGATCACCACCCATCTCGACCGGGTCGGTCGCCTTGGCTTCGACATGGCGCGGATGACGATTCCGCCGTCGACCAGGGATCCTCCTGACCTGGTTGAGATCCGCAGCCACCTTTCGGAGATGGACGAGGTCGCAGAGTCGATGGTCCAGCAGGCCCTCGACGCGCTCGACGGCGATCAGGTCGAGTTGGCCCGAGAGCTCTTCCGTCGGGACGACGTCATCGACCGGATGCACCGGGAAGCGAACCGGATGGTCGTCGCGGCCCTCGAGAAGCACCCGGAATTCGCTCGCCGCCTGGCAGGCGACTTCCTGACGGCTCGCCAGTTCGAGCGTATCGCGGACAACTCCTGCAAGGTCGGAGAGAAGACGATCTACGCGCTCACCGGCATGCGCCGCTCCGAGTACCTTCCCCGGCACCCGTTCCGCCCGTACGCTCTCGAGTCGGCGCCACCGGAGACGCCCCGCAAATCGAAGTAGCCTTGGGCCGCTCTCCCCACCGAAACGAAAGCGCCTTAGCGGGCCAGAAGTGTGGCCGGTCTCGTCACGGGCCGACCCGGTGCTCCCGTAGTCTAGTCCGGCCAAGGATAGAGGGCCTTCGAGGCGCCGACACAGACGCCAAGGATACCCTCCAACGCGGGTTCAAATCCCGCCGGGAGCACCTTTC
>DASPQG010000094.1:0-10516 GCA_035625085.1 Thermoplasmata archaeon | reverse complement strand
GACCTGGAGACCGACCTTCGTGCCCGCGAGGGTCACCGCAACGCTCCGTTCGGCCGGCGTGAACTGGATTCCCTCCTCGAACGGTCCGAACGTGGGCAGGTACCGCTTCACCTGGACTCGGAGCTCGCCCGTCGGCGCGATGCCGAGGGCGGCGTTGTGGACCTCCCCCAACCGCTCGCGCGAGGCGACCGGGGCTCCGACGACCACCGTGGTCTTCGCCTTCTCGGCCACCGTACGCAGCGCGGCGACGGTCCGATCGTCCTCGCGAAGGGCGAGCCGGTGGACCCGGTCGCCGATGCGGTATCCCGAGAGGAACAGCTCGGGGAAGACGGCGAGGTCGGACGGTGCCGCCCGGACGGCGGCCCGGAGCCGCTCGAGGTTACCCTCGACATCGCCGGGGACCGGGGTCAGTTGCGCCAGCAGGACCCGCATTGACCTCGTCCTCGTTCCGTCAGTAGAAGTAACGTCGCACGGAGATGAGGTACAGGAACAAGAGCACGAACACGAGGAAGAGGACCGTGATGTAGTCCGTGAAGAAGAGGTAGGCCGACGTCGCGAAGACGAGGACGATCGTCGTCCAGAGCGCCCAGGTCTCCTGCCGCCAGAGCGACGTAGCGATCCCGATCAACGCCGCGCCGAGGATCGCGAGGATCGCGGCGCCGTAGATGTCGACCGACGGGAAGATCTCGAGCGAGGGCGAGACGATGCTGAACGATAGGGTCGCGAGCAGGTACAGCATCCCGGCGAGGAGCATCACGACGCCGAAGATCGCGATCAGCACCGAGACGATCGCGACCCCGAGGGGAAGTCGAGGCGTGACCGGGGTCGGCTCCCACGACGGGGGAAGGTGGTCGAACTCGACCGGGGCGCCCGCCGGGGAGGGGCCGGCGCTCGCATTCACCGTCGATGAGCCGCCCATCGCCGCGATTCCCGGAGCGGTCGAGTCGGGAATGGGAAGATGTACCTTTCGCTCGAGGTGCGGGGAATCTCGGGTCCCTAGAACCGCCGCTCGACCGCCCCGTAGGCGAGCCGCTCGAGGAGGTCTCGGTACGGTCCCTTCGGGACCGGCTCGAGCGACCGGATCGCCCGGTCCGCCCACTCCATCGACTCGCGGGCGACCACCGCATCGGTCCCGGCGAGGTCGGTGAGCTCGCGCAGCCTAAGCAGGTGCTTCGTGCGCTTGCGACGATGCTGGAACAGCTCCTCGAACTCCGCCTGCCGTCGGGGGTCGAGCCGGGCGTACGTCTCGAGCGAGACGAGGGTCGGGTTCCCTTCGCGCAGGTCGGTGTAGAGCGGCTTTCCGAGCAGGTCCGGGTCGCCGTAGACGTCCAGAAGGTCGTCCCGGATCTGGAACGCGATGCCGACGGACTTCCCGTAGGACGCGAGCGCGTCGACCGTGGACGGAGGCACCTCGGCGATCTCCGCGACGGAGGCGAGCGCGGCGCCGATGATGGCGGCGGTCTTCCGCTCGATGACGCGGAAGTAGTGCTCCCGCCCCGACGAGAGGTCGAAGCGGCTCGCGTCCTGGAGGACCTCCCCCTCGACGAGGTCGGCGCACGCCTCGCCACAGCGCAGGATGATCGACTTCGGGTATTCCGCGGCGAGCTCGAACGCGCGGACGAACAGGTAGTCGCCGCCGACGATCGCGAGGGGCACCCCGAACGTGCGGGGCATCGACGGCCGGCCCCGCCGGGTCTCGGCGTGGTCGATGACGTCGTCATGCGCGAGCGTCGCGGTGTGGATCAGCTGGAACGCCGCCGCGAGCGAATGGATCGGGCGGGTCGAGGTCGCTCCGAGCGCCCGGAAGACGGCGGCCATGAGGAGCGGTCGCACCCGCTTCCCCCCCATCGACACGGCGTACCGAGCCGCCTCGGTGAGCTGTGCGTAGCGCGAGCCGAGGACCTGGTTCAGCCGCCAGTCGATGTCCGAGAGGTCCCGGACCAGCACCGGCAGCAGCGGCGACAGCTCGAGCGCCGTGGCGGTGCCGAGCGTCTGGGTCACGAGGGATTCGAGCGACGGCTCAATGGGGTCGCTGGGACCCGCGGGCGTCAGGAATTGCCTCCGAGGCGGGGGGGCCAGCGCAGCCGCATCATGGCATCCAGACCCGACACCCCGATATATCGCATGCCTAGCGCCAAAAGAGGGTCCGGACGGGCCAAGCGCTCCCCCCACCACTGGATCCGCGCCGCCCGTTCGAGGGGCGCGTACATCGCCCGGCGCCAGGCCGAGTCGTACTCCGCGAGGGGGGTCCCCTCCCGGACGTGACGGGCGGCCGCCTCTCCGGCCAGCCAGCCGCTGAGCATGGCGGTCGGGATCCCGCCACCGTTCGTCGCCATCACGAGGTTCGCGGCGTCCCCCGCGAGCAGGGCTCGCCCGCGCACCAGGCTCTCGGGCGGGCGACCGAGAGGGACCCACCAGGTGGTCCGGGCCCGGGCGGGCCCGAGGCCCTCCCGCGCGAGGAACCGGTCGAGCAGCGCCGGAAGCGAGGTGCCAGCCGGGAGCCGAGCGACCCCGAGACCGACGTTCGCGTCATGGGCCCGAGGGAATCGCCAGGCGTACCCACCGGGGGCGACCCGGCCGAAGTAGACGTCGATCTCGTCGTCGAGCGGGCCGTCCACGGTGGCCGTGATCATCCGGAACATCTCCCGCTGCGGCGCGAACCCGACCGATCGTGCGACCGTCGAGATCGGACCGTCGGCGCCGATGACGACGCTCGCCCGGATTCGACCCCCGCCGGTGGTCTCCACGAGCTCGTCGCGGAGCCCGGTCACCCCGAGCGGGAACCGGAGCTCGGCGCCGGCGCCCTCCGCCCGGAACGCGAGCGCCTTGTCGAAGGCGCGCCGCGAGACGGTGCAGCCGGCGAGCGGGAAGCGGAACGCGTGGCCGAACGGGGAGATGCACGCCATCTGGTGGGTCGTCCGAAGGACGGTCGCGTCGGGGATCTCGTAGGCTCTCGCGATCAGCTCGTCACAGCCGAACAGGTTCGCGAGCTCGTGCGGGGCCGGCACGAACTCTCCGCACTGGACCGGGTGCCCGAGCTCGGGACGGTGGTCGACGAGGAGCGTGGTCGCACCGCTCTCGGCCGCCGCCCGCGCCGCGAGCGAGCCCGCCGGACCGGCGCCGACCACGACGACGTCGAACCGCTCCACCGACCGCTCACGCCCCTACGGCCAGGAAATGCTGCGCGGCCGATTGGATCGGGCCGAGCACGACCTGGGGGTAGACGCCGAACGCCACGATCGCGACGGCGATCAGGGCGACCGCCACCGCCCGGGCGTAGCCGAAGCCACCGACGGGGAGTAGCGGCGGGTCCGATCCCCCCACGACCGCTCCGGCGGGCAGGGGCGCCGCCTCGGCACGGTCGAAGAACATCACCTTGAGGACGCGGGCGTAGTAGAAGACAGAGAGCGCGCTGTTGAGGAGCCCGGCGATCGCGAGCCAGACGAAGTACCCCTGCGCCTGGACGGCGGAGCTGAACAGGACGAACTTCGAGACGAAGCCGATCGTGAGCGGGACCCCGGCGAGGCTCAGGAGCATCAGCCCGAAGGCGACCCCGAGCAGCGGCCGCCGGGTACCGAGCCCCTTCCAGTCGTCGATCAGAGGACCGACGCCGAGCGCCGTGACCCCCGCGACCACGAGGAACGCCCCGGTCTTCATGAAGACGTGCGCGAACATCTGCAGGGTCGCGCCGGCGAGCGCCGGCGAGGAGCCGATCGCGATGCCGATCAGCATGTAGCCGGCCTGGCTGATCGAGGAGTAGGCGAGCATCCGCTTCATCTCCTTCTGGAGGAGCGCGAGGATGTTCCCGACCGTCATCGTCACGACGGCGAGCACGCTGAGCGTGATCTGGACGATCGGCCCGAGGTCGATCGTCCCGCCCGAGAACGGGCTCCCGCCGGCGGCCGGAGCGAGGAACAGCACCGGCCCGAGGAAGACGAGGAAGAAGGCGAACAGCCCGACCTTCTTCGAGGCGCCGGTGAGGAAGGCGGTGACGTCCGTCGGGGCGCCGTCGTAGACATCGACCGCCCAGGCGTGGAACGGGACCAGCGTCGCCTTGAACGCGAGCCCGGCCATGAGGAAGGCGTAGCCGAGCAGGACGAGGACGGGGTAGCCGACGGCGCCGGCGACCGACCGGATCGTGAAGAGGTTCGTCGTCCCGTACGCCCCGAACAGGAGCGACGCCCCGAAGAACGAGAGGGTCGTCGAGAGCGCGCCGATGATGTAGAACTTCATCGACGCCTCGAGCGCGCGGACGTCCCGCCGCGTGTAGGCGACGAGGAGGTACGTGGAGATGCTCGTCACCTCGATCGAGAGGAGGAGGAAGATCAGATCGGAGGCGATCGCCACGAGGAGCATTCCGAGCGTGGCGAGCAGGAGGAGGCCGTAGAAGATCGGCGCCCCGCGCTCGTTCGAGGGGCGACTCATCGAGGCGAGCGACACCAGGAACGCCGCGAGCAGGAAGATCCCCTGGAAGACGAAGCCGAGCGTGGTGAACGAGTAGAGCGGCGGCGGGGAGCCCGGCACCGCATCGATCTGACCCGACGGGATCGTCGCGAGGAACGCGATCGGGGCGAACCCGAGGTCGGCGAGGACGAACAGGAGCGCGAGGAGGGTCGCGGCGACGGCCACCCCACCCGTGACCTCGATCCGCCGGACCCCCAGGACGTCGAGGAGGAAGACGAGGAGGACCCCGGCGAAGAGGAGGAGCTCGGGGACGAACGGTCCGGCGAACGACGCGAACTCCATCGTCCTAGGTCCCCGGGAAGCCCTTGATCGGCGAGCTCATGATCACGTTCACGAGAAGGCCCGGAAGGATGCCGAACAGCACCGTGAGCGCCGCGAGGATCGCCATTCCCGCCCCCTCGTACCACGGCACGTCATGCGCCGAGAGCGGGACCCCGCGCGCCGGGCCGAACAGCATCCGCTGCATCATCCAGATGTAGAAACCGGCGGTCACGACGAGGATCACGAGGGGCACGAGCACCCAGTAGGCGAGGCCGTTCCACGTCGCGAGGAGGGCGGCGAACTCCGCCGGGAAGCTGATCAGCGCGGGGAGCCCGAGCGATGCCAGCGAGCCGACCATGATCAACGTCGAAAGCGCCGGCGTCGTCGGGGTGATTCCCCCGATCTCGGGAATGTCGCGCGTGCCGAAGGTGTGGTGCACGCTTCCCGAGGCCATGAACAGAAGGGCGCTCACGATCCCGTGGGCGAACATCAGGAGCACCGCGGCCATGAGGCCGAGCGAGGAGTCGAGGGCGATCGCGAGCAGCACAATCCCCATGTGGTTGATCGACGAGTACGCGACCAACCGCTTCATGTCCCGCTGGGAGAGCGACAGCACGGAGCCCCAGACGATCGATACGAACGCCACGACGTAGAGGAGCGGTTGGACCGTGTGGAGGCCGCTCGGCAGGAGCTCGACCGCCCAGCGGATCAGCCCATAGCCGCCCAGCTTGAGGAGGAGGCCGGCGAGGAGCACCGACCCCCCTGTCGGGGCTTCGACGTGCGCGTCGGGGAGCCACGTGTGGAACGGGACGATCGGGAACTTCACGCCGAAGCCGAAGAAGAGGGCGAGGAACAGGAACGACTGGACGACGGTTGTGAGACCGTGCGCGGCGGAGTAGATCGCCGAGAAGTCGAACGAGGTCGCCCCCGAGTAGAAGACGAGCGCGAGCAGGCCGACCAGCATCACGATCGACGCGACGTGGGTGTAGATGAAGAACTTCAGCGCGGCGTACCGACGCTGGGGCCCGCCCCAGTAGCCGATGAGGAAGAACATCGGGACGAGGACGGCTTCCCAGAACAGGAAGAAGAGGAGGACGTCGAGCGCGATGAAGACCCCGAAGCAGCCGAGGCAGGTGAGGAGGACCAGCCCGAAGTACGCCGCCGGCCGTTTCGTCTCTTGCCACGAGTAAAGGACCGTCACGAGCTGGAGGATCGCGGTGAGCAGGATCAGGGTCAGCGAGATCCCGTCAACCCCGACCGTGTAGTTGACGTGCATCCAGGCGAGCGAGATCCAGCTATAGGACTCGCTGTCCGCGAAGCCGGGGACGAGCGCGCTGTTGTAGCCCGGCCAGCCCGGGTAGGCGAGGAAGAGGATCGCCACCTCGGCGAGGAAGACGAGCGTGGTGCCGAGCGCGACCCATTTCGCCTGCTCCTTCGAGAAGAACGTGGCGGCCGTGCCGACGGTGAGTGTCGCGACGATCAGCGAGAGGAGCGGAACGACCATCGGCCTATCCACCTCCCAGTTTCGAGACGACGTACGGCGCGACGATGAGGAGCAGCACGAACAGCGCGATCAGGCCGGCCACGACGTATGCCGCATAGTCGGAGACGACCCCCGACTGGATCCGCCGGAGGCGGTCGCTCACCGCGGCGAACGCGCGCTCGAACCCGTGGACGGTCCCGTCGATCACGAACCGGTCGAAGAAGTCCGCGGCGCGGGCGATCGTGTAGACCCCGCGCTGCCCGATCCAGTCGTAGCCGATTTTGAAGTAGTATCGCTTGAGCAACAGCTGACGGACCGGCTCGGCGGCGCTCGTCGCGGGGAGCGCGTAGACGCGTCCGTTCCCCCAGAGGCGCCAGGCGAGCGCGATGCCGCCGAAGCCGAGCGCCACGCTCACCGCGGAGATGGCGAGATCGGTCGTCCCAAAGACGGGCGGGATCCCCGACGCGCCGGCCCCGGAGAGGAGCAGCGACTGGAATCCCGGAAGGAAGATAAACGCCCCGGCACCGACCGCGAACGCCGAGAGGAGGACGAGCGGGACCTTCATCACCCACGGCGGCTCGTGGCCGTGGGGCAGGCTCGGGTCGCGCGCGTGGTCGCCCGAGAAGGCCAGGAACCAGGCCCGGAAGATGTAGTACGCCGTCAGGAAAACGGCGGCGAAGGCGAGGATAAAGAACGGCCAGTACGCCGGGTGGCTTCCGAGCTGCGAGTAGACCGAGGAGAGGATGTCGTCCTTGCTCCAGAACCCGGCGAACGGCGGTATCCCGGCGAGGGCGAGGCCGCCGATCGCGAAGGCGGCCGCCGTGAGGCGCATCGTCTTGCCGAGCCCGCCCATCTTGAAGAGATCCTGCGTCCCGACGGCGTGGATGACCGAGCCGGCGGCGAGGAACAGGAGCGCTTTGAAGAAGGCGTGCGTGAACAGGTGGAACAGGCCGACCATCGCAAAGCCGGCGCCGACGGCCATCACCATGTAGCCGAGCTGGCTGATCGTCGAGTAGGCGATCACCCGTTTGATGTCCGGGTGCACCACCGCCATGGTCGCCGCGAAGAACGCGGTGAACCCGCCGATCGCGACGATCGCCAGCTGGTCGGTCGAGGTGAACCCGAGGAAGAGGCTCGTCACCGCGAGCAGGTAGACGCCGGCCGCGACCATCGTCGCCGCGTGGATGAGGGCGCTCACCGTAGTGGGGCCTTCCATCGCGTCGGGAAGCCAGACGTGGAGCGGGAACTGGGCGCTCTTCCCGGCGGCTCCGCCGAGCATCATGATCCCGGCGACCGTGAGGAGCGTCGTGTTGGCGTGGTAGCCCGGGGCCCCGGCAAGGAACGGTTGGTTCCCGTTCGTGAAGAGGAACCCGTTCGCGGCCCAGCTCCCCGAGATCCCCGGGCTCAGTGCGTTCGCGAAGTTGTAGAAGTAGAGGAACACCCCGAGGAGGAACATGATGTCCCCGACCCGGGTGACGATGAACGCCTCCTTCGCGGCGCTCGCGGCGCTCGGCTTCTCGTAGTAGAAACCGATGAGGAAGTACGAGCAGACGCCGACCAGCTCCCAGAAGAGGAAGAACTCGAGCAGGTTGTCCGACAGTACGAGGCCGCTCATCGCCGTGAGGAACAGCGAGAGCTCCGCGTAGTACCGGGGAAGCCCCCGGTCCTGGTGCATGTACCCGATGGAGTACAGCATCACGAGGAAGCCAACGATCGTTACGACGAGCAACATCAGGGCAGAGATCGGGTCGACGAGCGTCCCCATCACGAGCGAGAACCCCGTCGAGAACGTCCCCGGGGCGGGGGGGAGGTGGATCCAGGTGTACCGGGTGTCGGTGTAGGTGCCCGGGTTCACCATCTCTCCGATGCCGATGAGGACCCCGACGACCAGGCTCGCTCCCGAGAGCGCGACCGCGACCCAACCGCCCCACTCGAGACGTCGCATCCGCGTCCCGGCGAGGCCGACGATCACGAACGCGAGCGCGGTGAACAACGGGACGAGGAAGGCCCATCCGTAGAGGCCGTCGAGCACGCCCGTCGTTCTCCCCTCCTACAACCTCAGGTCGGTCGCCTGGGCGACATTGATGGTCCCCTTGAGCCGGTTCAAGGCGAGCACGATCGCGAGGCCGACCGCGACCTCGGTGGCGGCGAAGCCGATCAGCACGACCGCGATCGCCTGACCGCTGAGACCACCCGCGCCGCCGGAGAAGGCCGCGAAGTAGACGAAGTTCAGGATCGCCGCGTTCATCGCGATCTCGATCGCGATCAGGAGGAGGATGAAGTTCCGCCGCGTGAGGATGCCGAACAGCCCAACCGCGAACAGCGCCGAGGAGAGCCCCACGAACCCGACGAGCGGAAGCGCCGTCACTCGCGTCCCTCCCGGACAAGGTAGATCGCCCCGGCCACCGCCCCCATCATCAGGAGGCCGAGCAGGAGGAGCCACGGTCCGTTCGTGGAGAAGAGGTTCTGGGAGAGGAGCGCCGGATCGTACGTGCGGATCGTCGTGCTCGACTGCGGGAGCTCGCCCACCGCCGTGACGGCGAAGATGAAGGTGACGAGCGCGAGGGCGAGCGGCACCGCGCCGATCCCGGTCACCGCCTCCCGCGAGAAGATCCGCTTGCGGGTGAGCATGACTCCGAAGAGCAGGAGCACGGTGACAGCGCCCGCGTAGACGCCGAGCTGGAGGACGCCCAGGAACGGCGCCTCGAGGAGGAAGTAGATCGCCGAGATGTCGACGAAGAACACGGCGATCCACAGGATCGTGTGGACGAGCTCCCGGACGAGCAGCGCCGCCACCGCGGTGAAGAGGCCGACTGCGGCGAGGACGAGGAACGCCAGTTCCTCTAGACTCACTTTCGCGTCCCCCAGAACAGGCACTCTTTCGGACAGACGCTGATGCAGGTGCCGCAGCGGACGCAATCGGAGTCGTTCACGACCGGCTCCTTCCAGATCCGCTTCGGCGCTTTCTCGCCGGGCTTCGCCTCCGGCTTCGGGATGTCGAGCATCGTGATGCACTGCGTCGGGCAGTCCCGGGCGCAGGCGTTGCATCCGATGCACAGCGGAGCGTCGAGCAGGATCGAGTCCTCGTTCGCCGGCCGGGCCAGCCGGATCGGGTTCATCGGGAGCTTCGTCCGGAACACCTCGTGGAGGCGCTCCGGCGAGTAGACCATGTCCGAGCGCTTCGTCACCGAGAGCTCGTAGCGCGTCGTCATGGTGAGGCAGCCCTCGGGACAGGCGTCCGAGCAGAACCCGCAGTAGCTGCACTTCCCGTAGTCAATCTGGGGGCACTTCTTCGGGTGCTTCGGGTCCCCACCGGGGACCGTCACCATGTCGATGCAGAGATCAGGGCAGGAGAAGGCGCAGAGGTTGCAGCTGATGCACGTCGCTATGTTGAGCGCGTGCACCCCGCGGTAATTGTCCCACACCTGGCCGACGCCGATTGGCTTCCCCGAGGCGACCGCGACCTTCTCCCGGAACTTGGGGTCCTCGAGCCGTTCGTACGGGTAGACGATCGTCGAGGGCCGGATCAGGCTCCGGGCGAACTGCCGGGCCGCCGTCGCCATCGGCCGGGCCACGAACAGGATCGGGTTGTCCTCGGGTTTCTCCGTCGCCGTGATCTCCGTGCTCATCCGACTTCTCCTCTCCTTACGTCCCCGCCGAGGGCAGGCAGCCGAACACCGGGAGGCACTTCGCCATCACGACGACCGCCGCGAGGAACACCGAGAGCAGCGAGAGTGGGATCATCCGGTTCCAGCCGACCCTTAGGAGCTGGTCGGTCCGTACCCGGGGGAGCGAGGCGCGGACCCAGACGAACAGGCCGAAGACGACGTACGTCTTCACCATGAACCAGAAGATCCCGGCGAGCGGCCACGCCGTCGCCGCGCTCGGCACCCACGACGGGAGCGTCCAGCCGCCGAGGAACAGCAGCACGACGAGGATGCTGCCGACCAGCGCGCGCAGGTAGTCGGAGAACATGAAGAACGCGAAGAACATGCCGCCGTACTCCGTGTTCCAGCCCTCGACGAGCTCCGCCTCGGCCTCTGGCAGATCGAACGGGATCCGCTCCATCTCCGCCAGCATCGCCGCGACGAAGACGATCAGGGCGACCACAAGCGGTCCCCAGAACCAGTAGTTCTGTTGCTCGTAGACGATCGTGTTGAGGTCGAAGCTGCCCGCGACGATCACGACCGAGACGACGGCGAGAAGGAGCGGGACCTCGTAGGCGATCATCTGGGCGGCCGAGCGCATCCCGCCCATCAGGGAGTACTTGTTGTTGCTCGACCAGGCGCTCACGAAGATGAACAGCGG
>DASPQG010000093.1:0-25980 GCA_035625085.1 Thermoplasmata archaeon | reverse complement strand
GCTCCCAGGATCCATTGAGGATCCGTCGGGAGATTGGTGACCCAGTTCGAGACCTGGACCCATCCGTTCGGAGCGAGCACCGCCTGAGCGGACGTAGTGGTGGACGAATTCGCGACGATGTTGCCCTGAACTTGGGCTTCGTTACCGAGCGCGTCGTTCGAGTAGGAGTCCAGCACGGCGAACCTGAGGAGAGAATCCAGGTTATCGTGGAGGTTGACCGAGGAGTCCGTCGCCCGGGCATATACGAGATAGATTCCCGGATTGGCGTACGTGTGCGTGGCGGGATTCGAAGTGACGGTCGACGTCGACCCATCCCCCCACCACCACGTGGTTTGAACCGACGCCACTCCGGCGATCGTGGCCGTGAAGTTCACGGGCATCCCGGTGAGGGTGGTGAGATTGGAGCTGGTCACCGTTAGGTCGTGCGCCACCGGGCTCGCAAGCGGCCCGAGCCGGCCGTAAGAAGAAGTGCCTAGAATCGGCGAGGGATGAGCCAGCGGCCCAGACGGACTCGAACCCGCCCCGTTGAGAACCGCGGGTGCGAGGGCGACCGAAACGACCGCAATGACTACGAAGAGCGGGACAACCCCGCCGCGCATAGGACGGACCCGGAGGGTTGGCATCCGTGCGCTTCACGATAAGCATTCTCGCGGTTTCTTGCACGCGGAGAACACCGCCGCACCTCGGCTCGAATACTCCCCACGTCCGGCCTGTCCTCGAGGCCTCCGCTGAAATGAATCTGAGAGAATATGCAAGGGGAGCTTCTGATGCCGCTGATTCGTAACCCGAAACCTCCGCCCCCAAACTGATTGGGCGAATCCCCTCGGGCCCGTCGACGTTCGAACGAGAGCGGGGTCGACGCTCACCCGGGGGCCGAACCCGGACGGGACTCCGGTCGAAGGATCAGGAGCGTCGAAGTGGCATGGGCGTGGAGACGGCCGCTGCGGTCTGAGAGGCGCGCGTCGGTGGTGGCGACCCGCGAACCGGAGTGGACTACGTGACCTTCAGCTCGCAGCGTGCCCGATTGGGCGGTCACCGGTCGGAGGAAGTTGACCTTCAGCTCGAGGGTCGTGTAGCCGACCCCCACCGGAAGCGTCGTGTGGAACGAGCACCCCATCGCCGTGTCGAGGAGGACCGTGACGATCCCGCCGTGGACGTTCCCGAGCGGGCTGTACATGAACTCCGCCGGTTCGAACTCGAACGCAACGGACGACGGCTCGACCGAGACGATTCGGATTCCGAGGAGTTCCATGAAGGGCGGTGCGGGGAGCTTCCCCGAGAGAAACGCACGCATGAATTCGAGCCCGCTGAGCGTGCGAACCGGTTCGTCGAATCGTTTCGGGTCCGGCCAGCGGAACAGCCGAGTGCGGGGATCGGAGTCATCCGTCATGGACCCGGGACCGGAACTCGGCGGGGGAACAGCGTTCGTGTCTTGAACCCTGCGGCCCCCGTCGCCCGGCTCACCGGCGCAAACGACGGCGGAGGCGGCAACGCCCCCGCGAGGCTCCCGCGTCCGATCGCGTCCTCGAATGTAAGGCGCTGAGGGGGGTCGCTCAGCCCGAGTTCCCGACCGATCCCAGGTAGAAGCGGAGACGGAAGCCTGCGCGGTCCGTTCGAAGGAGCCCCTCGCGGGTGAGCACCCGGGTGCTGTACGCGACCGAGGAGGGCTCGTGGCCGATCTTCCGGCTCAGCTCCCGAAGCCCGATTCCCGGGACCAGCTCGACCGCCTTCAAGATCGACGATTGGATCCGGCTCAACGGCGGCTCCCGCGTCGTGACGGCGCCGGTGACCGGGAAGAAGTACCGCCGGCGGCCGCGAACTACCGACTGGATGAACCCCTCCCGTTCGAGCACGGAGAGATGGTACGAGGTGGTCCCGTTCTGCAGTCCCAGAGCGTCCCGCACGGAGCTGAAGGAAGCTCCGGGCTCGGACTGGATGTACTCGTAGATCAACGAACGGAGCTTTTGTCGGAGAACCGTGTCCCGCGTGAGGCGTGTGTACGATACGGCGGCCGCCGCACCGGCTGCCACCACGGACGCCCCGAGAATCGCGTACGTGAGCGGGACTGACGGGGTCCTGCCGATCTGGCCGCCCCCGACCTGCACCACGAACGACGTTGCGCCCCAGGGCACCACCGGAATCGTCCCAACGAAGGTCGATTGATTGGCGACCGTCACCCACACCTGGTAGGAATCGGGGGCCAATCCGGGGAGCGTGAACGCATGCCCGTTCCAGCTCACCGGTCCGACGGTCACACCCGTGGCGGCGTCCGACAACGTGACGGAAGGGGTCCCCGACGCACCCTCAAGGCTGCCGACAGCCTCACCCGAGATCGTCCGGACGAACACTCCGTACCGGGCGTCGTTCCAGGGCCCGAAGGCATCCCAGGCGAGGAACACCTGGCCCGTGCTGCCCAGGGCCAGATTCTCGGACTGCGTCCCGTTACCGACCGAGGTTTGGAACGCCAGGGCGAACGAAGAAGTGTTGAACGAGTCCAGCGAGCGGTTCGAGATCGCGACGTTGAGCTGGGCCGCGAACGGGTTGTTCGCGGAGTAGTTATGCCATGTGACGTAGAGGCGGCCGGAAGCGTCGAACGCATCGGTGTGGCCGAACGTCGTGGGGGTGACCGCCGGGGGCGCTGTAGTGCTGACCGCCACCGGCCGGGACCACGTCCCACCCGCATCCCTCGAGATCGAGGCGAACACTCCGTTTCCTCCAACCGTTCCGTTGTCCTGGGCCCAGGCGATCCCGTACGTCCCCGTCGAGGACACGGCGAGGCTGGGGGCTCCGATCACGAGCGAGAGGTTCCCGGCGACGAGGACCGTGGCCCCGCCCCAGGAGGTACCGCCGTTACTCGACGCCACGGCTGCGAGCGATTCCACGGGGGCGGTCGGGCACTTCTGAGACGAGTTGTTGCCGCCGGGGGGCGGGCAGGTCAACGAGACGGTCGAGTACTCGAAGAAGGCGACCGCCACCGAACTCGCGCCGGCAGCGAGCTCTGCCTGGCCCGCCACGATCGTCGAAGGAAGGACCGAGACGGGGGAGCTCCAGCTCCCCCCGCCATCCGCCGAGTTGGCCACGTATAGGGAACCCGTCGAGTTGCCCGCGTTCCCTGTCCAGGAGAGGTACAGCTGGCCGTTACTGTCCAGATAGAGGGAAGGCAACGAGCTCGAGCGGCCGAGGACGAGAGGGGCGGACCAGTGCGCCCCTCCGTCACTGGAACTGAGAATCTGGGGTCCCGAGGCGGCGATGGCGAGAGTGCCGTCCGAGAGAACCACCGCATCGACGGCGGCGCCGGGAAGGCAGACCCCGGATGGGAATTCGGAGGCGAAGGTCAATCCGCCATCGGTGGAACGAAACACGGTCAGGTTGGAACACGTGCCAAGCCCCGTGTCGTTGAGTCCGAGCACATAGACGTCCTGCTGGGCGGGGTTGGACGGCCCTGGTCCCGTGACGACCCGGGGGCTGCTGAGGACACCGCTCGGTCCGAGATGAACCGTGTTGTTGAACGCACCCGCCTCCACCGTGTAGGAGACCGACCCGTTCGAGACGGCCATCGTGACCATCGGCAGCCAACCCACGGCGAGAATCGCCGAGATCATCACGACCAGCAGTGGCGCGGTCCACCGCATCCGCATCCACGCACTCATCGATCCTCGAATCGAGCGGAGGATAGTCAATCGATTGGTTCAGCTCCGTACGGCTCTCCGGTGGATAAACGGGATGAGACGACGTTCGAGGAGACCCGGTGGCTCATGCAGCTCGGACCGGCTCGGAACCGGGCGACGCGGACAGAACGGGTTTCCACGCGAAGCGGATCAGATACGGCGCGATCACCGTCGTCACCACGGTGAGGGCCCCGATGAACGGCAGCACGAACGGATTGGTCGCCCCGATGTCGGCCCCGCCCTTGGCCACGACGAGCGCGAGCTCGCCGCCCGAGGCGGAGAGCGTGATCGCAGTGCGCCGCGACTCCGCCGGAGCGACGCGCTCGCGCCGGGCCGCGACGTAAGTAGCCACCACCTTCACTCCCACGGCCGTCGCGAGGAAGGCGAGGATCGGGAGGAGGTAGATCGGGAGGAGCGCGACGTTCATGAGCGCCCCCATCGAGACGAAGAAGATCGCCCCGAACAACTCCTTGAGCGGTGCCATCACCTCGTGCGCGACGGCCTGGGAGTTCGATTCAGCGACGAGCACTCCGGCGAGGAACGCCCCCGTCGCCACGGAGATGCCGATGAGGCTTGAGAGGAGCGAGAAGGCGAACGCAATCCCGAGGATCGCCAGCAGAAACACTTCGCGGATCCGGGTGGCGTTAACCCGGTCGATGAGGGGCGAGATCGTGCGCGGTCCCAACGAGAGGACCGCCCCGATGAAGAGGACGACGAGGCCGAGCGCGATCCCGATGCCGACAATCGAGAGGTGGCCGCTCTGGGCCGTCGACTGCAACACGCCGAGAAGGGTGACGGTGACGATGTCCTCGATGACCGTAACCCCGAGCACGAGGGTCGTCTCCGGACTCCGGAGAAGGCCGATCTCCTGGAGCACGCTCGACACGATCACCGTGCTCGTGACCGAAATCGCGAGACCGATGAACAGCGCATCCCAGACCGGGAATCCCCACGCCTCGCCGACCAGGAACCCCGCGGTGAACGTCGCGAGCGATTCGGAGAGCGCAATCACGAGCGCCTTGGACCCGACGGCCCGTAGCCGCGCGATGGGATACTCGAGCCCAACGGCGAACAGTAGAAACACGATCCCCATCTCCGCGAGGGCGTTCAGGAACTGCGGGTAGTGGATCAGCGAGAACGGCGGGGTGTACGGACCGATGATCATCCCCGCGACGATGTACCCGATCATGATCGGCTGGCGGATCCATCGGAACAGGAGGGCCATGCCGAGCGCGATGAGGAGGATGATCGCGAGGTCCTCGACGAACTCGACTTCCGCGAAGTTCATGGACCGCTGGTCTCCGAGCGTCGAGCGGATTTAGGGACCGCCCGTCCCGGGGTCCACCCCGGGAGAGGATTGCCGGACGCCCTTTAGGCGACGGCCCCCGAGGCTGGGGCCTCCGTTTTGGCGACGATCTCCCCGGGGTGCCGCCACCAATAGACGAGGATCGCCGCCACGATGGCCCCCCGCGCGTAAATCGAGAGACCCATCATCCACGAGGTGACTGTGATGCTGAAGCTTCCTCCCTCGAAGTACGTCACGACCTGATTCCCGAGGAATCCGAGCTGGCCTGCAATCCACGGGCCCAGGTTCTGGTGGAATCCGAAGATCAGGTTCCCCACGAAATAGTAGCCGACGTCGTTCATCAGCGAGACCATGAGTCCGAGGCTGACGGCGAGCGGCCACGACCGCCACCCCTCAAAGACCATCAGGACCGCGAACGGGGCCATGTACGTCAGAATGAGCCAGATCCCGTAGGCCGGGACGCTCTTTCCGAACAGGTCGATCCAGTTGATCAGGATGAGGCCATAGAAGGCGGAGAACAGGATCAGTTTCAGCAGGACGAACTGGCGCGGGTCTGTCGGATGGAGGCCCGTGACGACCGTCTCAACCCCGGTGATCAGCAGAATGATTCCGGCGAGGATTGCGAAACTCGCGACGGCGAGTCCCTCGAACGAGATCGCGATGACCACGCACAGGAGAATGAGCGCCCCGGTGCTCAGAAGAGACCCGCGGAGCCACAACGGGGTCCCCACCCGGGCCGCCTGGAGGATCCTCCCGGCGGCGAGGAGGACCAGGACGGTCGCGATCGCGAAGATGGTGGCCGTCTTCGCTAGATTGGGGTCGAGGACGGTGAAGGTGGTGATCGCGACGCCGAGGGTTCCGAGGCCGACCAGCGTCCACCCGCCCAGGCGAGGCCGCCGGAAATGGGGCGCCCGAACCTGAAACCAGTTCTCGGAGATCACCCGTCCGCCGGCCAGCAGCGTCTGAGCGGAAACGAGCACCACGGTCTCGCCGATCAACAGCACCAGCCCATTGAGCGAGAGCTGCAGCGTCGCCAGCACCACCACGGCGAACCCGATTGAGAACAGACCCAGGAACACCTGGGCGCCGCGTCCGATGTTGGTCCGGAGTCGAGTGGCCCGGTCCGTCGGTGCCTGGGGAGGGGTCTCCTTCGGGGGGACCGGCTCGGCCGACGGGGAGCCCTCCGCCACCGGGGCTTCCCGGGGCACCCCCTCCGGGGTCGCGGTCACGATCGTCGCTTCCTCCGGCACGGCCTAGGCCCTCTGCTTGCCCTTGGCAACGTAGTCGAAGAAGCGCTCCGTCACGCCGTTGCAGGTCCACTCCGCGCGCAACCGGGTGCGCTTCTCGACTCGTCGGAGCTCGGAGAGAAATGTCCGATTCAGGTCTCTCGCGCTCGACCCGTCCATGACGGTCTCCACCCGAAACTCACCCGTCTTTTCATCCCGCAGGATCGGCCGAGAAGGGACCAACCGTTCCAGCACAGGCTGGAGCGCTGTGGGATTGTCCGTGCTTACCCGGGCTCGGAGCGTGAATCGCTTCGGGTCCATGACAGCCCCCCAGTAAACACGGCCGTGAAAGGCCTTGGCCTTCTGTCTGCCCACTTGAGAACGAGGCCAGCGGGTTGGTTCCGGGGACTCACGCCCCTACCGCCCCCGTCGAACACGTTTCACGCCGGGACCATACGGCTTCCTTCGCTGATTTCCCGCGATGGCCATGCAATCCCACGCGACGTGGAGGGGCGGTTTCGAGACCCAGCTCGAGGACGGACGGGGCCACCTAGTCACGATTGATGAACCGCTCGAGGATGGAGGCACGAACAAGGGGACTTCGGCGCACGAGCTCCTCTTGCTTTCCCTGACCGGCTGCATCACCACTATCTTCCACATCATCGCAAACAAGCGGAAGCTCGCTTTCGAGGGCTTCACGGTCTCGTTGAAGGCGGAACGCCCCCGGGGCAGTCCGACGATTCAGCGTGTCCACGGGACCGTGGAGGTCCGCACGCACGCGCCCCAGGAGGAGGTCGACACAATCCTTCGGCTCACGGTCAAGACCTGTCCCGTCGGGTCGATCTTCGAGCGGGCTCAGATCCCGGTGGAAGTCCACGCGAGGGTCATACCCCCGTGAGCCGGGCCGGCTTATTCGCTCCTCAGCGCTAGGAGTCACCCATGAAGGTCGAGGTCTGGGCGGACGTCGTCTGTCCGTGGTGCTACATCGGCCGGAAGCGGTTCGAGAAGGCACTCGCCCAGTTCGACGGGCACGCCTCGGTGGAGGTCGTCTACCGAAGCTTCGAGCTCGATCCGGGCGCCCCGATCGACTCCGACATGACGCTCGACCAGACGCTGGCCTCCAAGTACGGCCTGTCGCTCGCGGAGGCTCAGGCGGCCAACGAGCGAGTGACGAAGCTTGCCGCCGCGGAGGGCCTTGAGTTCCACCTCGAGCGAGCGCGACCCACGAACACGTTGGCGGCGCACCGGGTGCTTCAGCTCGCGACCGTCCGTCGCATCCGCTCCGCCGTGGAGGAGCGATTCCTGCGGGGATACTTCTCCGAAGGAGCCTCGCTCGCCGACCCGAAAACGCTCGTTCGGCTATCCGTGGATGCCGGCCTCAAGGAGCCGGACGTCCGCCGTGTGCTGGCGGGGCAGGCGTTCACCCTGCAGGTGAGGGCCGATGAATCGGAGGCCGCCGCGCTCGGACTCGAGGGAGTGCCGTTCTTCCTGTTCGACCGGGTGCGGATCGTCTCCGGGGCCCAGTCGACCGAGTTCTTCCGGAATGTACTCGACATGGTCGGGGGCCGGGCCGCGGCCGACGAGGTTCCCCCAACTTGAACTGGACTACCGCAAAGTTACCAAAACGGTAACTTTATCGTATTGCGAACACATGCCTTTCTCGTGCCGCAACGCTCGCTCTCGGCCGCCGAGGCCCGGGTCATCCTCTCCCTCGAGGCGGACGGCGAGAGCGAGCTCTCGCTCGACGCGGTCGAGCAGCGGGCGGGCGTGCGCCGAGGGTTCGCCCGCAAGCTGGCGCACGACCTCGTCCGGAAGGGTTGGATCCAGCGCGTCGGCCGGGGTCGGTACCTGCTCAACCCGAGCGAACGAGGGCCGGAAGCCGTCCCGGACGCCGACCCGCTCCGGGTCGGGAGCCACATCGTGCGACCGTACCACTTTGGCTACGCCTCCGCGGCGGAGTTGTGGGGGTTCCTGCTTCAGGCGGGCCGCGTCTACTACATCGTCACCCCGGTGCGGACGTCCGTCCGGCTGGACCATCCCGCCCAGTTCCGGTTCGTGCGGACACGGCCGGACCGGTTCTTCGGGTCCCAGGAGATCGTCCGTCGGGGGGAGACCCTCCGGGTGAGCGATCCGGAGCGGACGGTGATCGACTGCGTGGACCGCCCCGAGCTCTCGGGGGGACTCGGGGGCGTCGCCCAGATCGTCTCCCGCGCGAAGCCCCGGCTGCGCTGGTCGCGGCTCTCGGAGTACCTCGAGCGGTTGGGGAACCGCAGCCTCGCCCTTCGGGTCGGCTTCCTAACCGAACGGATCCGGCCGTCCCTGCCTCCTCCGTCCAGCTTCGCGCGCCGATGGCGCTCGCGACCCGCGGGGTCGTGGGTGCCACTCGGGGCGCCTCGCACGTTCGGTCGAAGGGGGCGGCACGACCCGCGCTGGCATATGATTGAGAACGTTCCCGACCGGGTGCTGTACTCGGAGGTGGAAGCTCCGTGATCCCCCGGCCGGTCGCGAACCGTTTCGCGAACGTGATGGGCGTGGACCTCCACATCGCCCAGCAGGAGATCGTGCTCCTCTACGCGCTCGATGCGCTCGGCGAGCGGGGGGTCCTCGACCGGCTGGTCTTCAAGGGCGGAACCTACCTGCGCATGATGGTCACGGGGGACGTCGGTCGTCTCTCCGAGGACCTCGACTTCACGAACCGGGGCCTTCCCGAAGACCCAGAATCCGAGCTGAGAGACGCGTTCTCGGCCGCGCATCACGGGGTGACGTTCCGCATCCGAGAGCCGTACCGGACGACCCGGCGGAACTGGGGGTGCCAGGTCGACTACTCGCACGAGTGGGACGCGGGGGTGTTCCGGTTCGAGGTGAGCTACCGGGAAGCCCCGTTCCTTCCCCCGGCCCGGTGGACGCCGCTCCCGCAACCGTACTTTTCGGCCCTTCCGTTCACGCCTCCCCGGATCCCGTCGCTCCGGGTCGAGGAGGCCCTCGCCGAGAAGCTGCGAGCGATCCAGCAGCGGGCGACCGAGCGGGACCTCTACGACGCGATGCGCTACGGCCGCAAGGGGTTCGACCTCGAGCTCGTTCGGTTGCTCGCCGTAGCGAAGCTGTGGAACGATCGGGAAGCGTTCGACCCCGAACGGATCCTCCACACCCTCTCTGCCGGTCGGAAGGAATGGCCGGACCTCGAGCGGCTGATCGGGCGGGCGCGACGCCGTGACTGGAACCGCGACGCCGCCAACGCGGCGAAGCGGTTCGACTTCCTGCGCGCGCTCACTCCGTTCGAGCAGGCGCTGATCGCCGACGCCCGTCGCCACGCGCTCGGGGCACAACTCCTCGAAAAGTTCTCCACCTACGCCCTGGTGGAGCGGCAGCGCGAGCCGACCGGGAACGATTAAACCCGCCGCGGGAACTCGGGGGCGGGCGAGCCATGGTGCAGTTGGGTCGCACGGGATTCGACGTCACGCGGGTCGGGCTCGGCACGTGGGCCATCGGTGGTGGCGGGTGGGAGTTTGCCTGGGGGCCTCAGGACGACGAGCGGTCCCGCCGGACGATACTGCGAGCCCACGAGCAAGGGATCAACTGGGTCGATACGGCACCGGCCTACGGCACCGGGCACGCGGAGGAGGTCGTCGGCGCCGCCGTGGAGGACCTACGGCCGCGCCCGAAGGTCTTCACGAAAGTCTCCCTTACCTGGACGGCCGACCGGCGGATCACCCACAGCCTGAAGGCGAGCTCGATCCGGGCGGAGGTCGAGGCGAGTCGGAAGCGACTGCATACGGACGCGATCGATCTCGCCCAGGTGCACTGGCCCGAGCCGGACGCCGACATCGAGGAGGGGTGGCGAACGCTTGCCGAGCTCAAGGATCGCGGGCTCGTCCGGCACATCGGCGTCTCGAATTTCAACGTGGCCCAGATGGAGCGGGCTTCCGCCATCGCGCCGGTCGAGACGTTGCAGCCGTCGTACTCGCTCGTCTGGCCGGACGTTGAGAAGGAGATCCTCCCGTACGCCCGCGCCCACCAGATCGGGGTGATCGTCTACTCCCCGATGGGCTGCGGTCTCCTCACTGGGACGGTGTCCGCCGCACGGGTGGCCCGCATGCCCGAGGACGACTGGCGCAAGCGGGACGAGGAGTTCCAGGAACCCCGGCTCTCTCGGCATCTCGCGCTCGCGCGCCTACTGAGCGAGATTGGCCAGCGGCACGGGGGCCGTTCCGCGGGTGAGGTCGCGATCGCCTGGACACTCGCGAACCCAGCCGTGACCGCCGCGATCGTCGGGGGCCGCTCGCCGGAACAGGTGGACGGTTTCGTGGGAGCGATGACCCTTCGGCTGGCGCGGGAAGACCTCGCCCAGATCGAAACGTTCCGATCGAATCACCCGTAGGCCCCACCGGACAACCCCCGGCGGCCCGAGGGGTATTCGCGACCTGACGGGCGACCGCTCGCGTCCCATGCGAATCTATAGCATTCTAGTGCTAGCTATTTATTAACTCCCGAATCTACATTCTTTGCCATGATCGAGTACGAAATGGAGACGAGACGCGTCCCCCACCCGAACAAGCCCGGATTCCTCGCGGACCACCACCGGAGCGCCCGCGAGGTGGCCGAGTTCCTGGCCCTCGAGCACCCGCGGGAGCACGTCGGCTGGATCTTGCGGCAGCACTCCCAGTGGAAGGCGCGACAGTCGCTCCTCCGACGGAACGGAAACGCCGGCGCGCCGACGGGCGAGGAGCGGGACGCGGGACGGCGTCGAGCGTAGCCCGGGGCGGTTTCGCATCGTTCCGGCGTCGGACGGGCGCCGTCGTCCGCGCGATGCCCTGCCGGCTCAGTCGACGTCCGCCTCTTCCCCTTCCGGGAACGACGTGAACTCGGTGGGGGGATAGTAGCCCCCGGCGGAGAGCGCCTGATTTCCGGTCGCGTCGGGCTCGTAGGGGTAGCTCGCCTGGGAGAAGTTGGTTGGAAACATCTCGGGAGGCCGAGGGAGCGAGTTCCAGTCGAAGCCGAAGAGCGGCAACGGCGCCTCGCAGTCGAGCACGGAGATGCAGCCGAGGTTGAACCGCCACTCCATGAGGTGCAGGACCGACTCGAAGAACGCGAACGAGTTCGACACGGTTCCCGGCTGGGTGTAGGGGCTGATCAGCAGGAGCGGAACTCGGAAGCCGAGCTGCTGCCCTTCGAAGGTCGGCGGGGCCACGTTGTCGTAGAACCCCCCGTAGTCATCCCACGTGATGTACACCGCCGTGGTGTTCCAATCCGGGGACGCCTCGACCGCGTCCACGATGCTCGCGACCCAGCTCTGCGCCAACGTCGAGTTACGGCCGGGGTGGTCGGAGTCCTGGCCCGCGGGGATCACCCAGGAAAGACTCGGTAGAGTCCCGTTCCGGGCGTCCGCGTAGAACTGCGTGTTTAGCGTGAAGTGATCCACGAACGATGCGTTGTACGACTCGGCCTTGGCCGCCTGCGGGTTCCAGATGTTGTAGGCCGTTCCCGTAGAGATGATCCGGTTGCTGGTTTCGTTCAACCGGATGTCGATGGCCTTGGCGTACGTGCCCAGGTCGTAGTCGTAGTACTTCCAACTCACGCTCGAGTTCAGCAACAGGTCCTCGATGCTCGTGGTGTGGTTCGACTCGTTCAGGTACTCGTGGTCCCGATCGAGCACCCCCCGGCCGTCGCAGGTGGGACAACCCAGCGTACCGTTCGCGATGATGACTTGTGGGGCCTGACCGGCGACCATATGCCAGTGGTTCGGTAGTGAGTAGCTGAGGATAGAGGAGAAGAAACTGTCCGATAGTGCGTACTCTTCCGCCAGATCCCAGTAGATCGGGGCGGTTGCTCCGGTGTACGTGCCGAACGGGTCGAGGCCGGATCCTTCGGCCGGGTAGAACCCGTTCATCGCCCCGTCGTTCCACGCCGCATGCGACGCGTTGTAGGAGTGGGAAAGATGGGAATGGAGCGTCCAGTTCTGGGCGGTAAAGTCCCACGGCCGGATACAAGGTCCGAACGGATCGAGGGGGTTGTACGGGACGCACGTGAGGGGCGGGATGCCGAAAGCGGTGGCGGGGCACAGGTTGCTCGATTCGAGGCAGTAGGTTCCGAAGTAATTGTCGTAGGCGTGGTTTTCGAGAACGACGAAGACGATGTGGTCGATATGGGTGAGGAAGCCCGCTTCCTCAGCCGTGAGGGGATTGGTCCGGGGAGCGGTGGCCGTGGTGGCGTAGTAGTCCAAGGGCACAGCGACCAGGATGGCCACAATGAGCAGAATCAGGGCGAGTCTCGCCTTGCTGGGTTGGACGCTCACGCCGACGAGGCTACGAGCCGGGAGGCCCATTAAGCCTCCCGTTCCGAAGAAGAACTCAGTGACATTCCCCGCGGTTGGAACGTCGTTTCGCCCGGGGACCCGGACCGTGTCGATCTCTCTCCTGAGACCGAGGACCGGTACGCCAAACTGCCCTGGGCTGTCAGGCCCAGAGGAACGGCTTCACTGGCAGGGATCCTCCTGACCCCCGACTCGGCGGGGTCGGGCGGGTCGCCTGTCACGAGGCGGAGGACCGGCGTCGCCGGCGAGATCGCCGGATCCACACCACGGCCACAACGATGAGCGCGATAGCGGTGATCTCGGCCAACAGAGTGTATTCCTCGAGCGGAGTCAGCCCGAGCGTGGGGGAGGATGTTACGGCGTAGGAAAGCGACCCGCTGTGAACGCGGAAGCCGTTCGAATCGGTCAGGTTGACCGACACCTCATAGGATCCGACGGCCGTCGGTCGGCAGGTGATCGAGGACGTATTGGCGGACGCGCAGCCGGGCGGAAGGCCGATCCAGGAGTAGGTGAGATTTCCGGAGCCGCCGGAACCGTTCACCGAGAACGTCACCGACTGACCGGGGTGGACCGAGCCCGGCATCGCGGCCGGGGTTGAGACCATCGGGTCCGAATCGACGTGCACGGTGATCGCCCGGCTGGAGGAGAGTCCGTTCGAGTCGGTAAGGTTGAGACCAATCTCGAACACGCCGGACTGGACGGGAGTGCACTCGATTGACGCGTGGTTCACGCTCACGCATCCCGTCGGAAGGTCGGTCCACACGTACGTGTAGATTCCGCTGCCCCCTGGGAGCTGGACCGCGGAGAGCGTCAGAAGCTGGCCCACGTCGAGGCTCGTCGGGGAGGCGGTGACACCCGAAAGGTACGGACGGATGTAGATCACCCATGGCACGCTCGTCGAATTCGACCCGTTGTCGGCGTCGTAGACGGTGACGGTGGCCTCTCCGACGACGGCGGCGATCGGCGTGCAGGTGATCGTGGTCGAGTCGTTCGAAGCGCACCCGGGAGGAAGCTCGATCCAGACGTACCGATAGGACCCTGCCCCGCCCGTCGACGGCCCGCTCAGCGCGAAGTGAAACGTCTGCCCGAGGTCGATGGTCTTCGGGGAGACGGTGAGGGTCCCGATCGTCGGGTCCGAGTGGACGGTGAAGACAAGGGTCCCGCTCGTGGAGGTTCCCCCAAGCGAGTCGATCACCGACACTGAGATCGAGTATACGCCGACGGAGGTCGGAGTGCATCGGAGGGTGTCCGACGACACCGATGGGCAGCCCGCCGGGAGCCCGGACCAGGTGTAGGTATACCCACCGGAACCCCCCGTCGCGCTCGTCGAGAAGGCCTCCGCCTGGCCGAGGTCAACCGAGCCGACCGGGGCCGAGGTCGGGGTCGAGACCGAGGGCCCTTCCCGCACCGTGAAGGAGAGCGTCGGGCTCGTGACGGCGAAGTGGTTCACGTCCGTCACGGTGACGTTGATCGAGTACGAGCCCGCCATGGAGGGGATGCAGCTCGGGTCCGACGTGGCCGTCTGGCTGCACGGCGTCGGCAACCCGTGCCACTGGAACGAGTAGGGCTGAGCACCTCCCGACGGGGTGGCCGCGAACGAAACGGTCCCTCCGGTCTCGACCTGTGTTGAGCTCGGGGAGGGAGTTCCGACCGAAGGGTCGAGACTGACCGTGAACTGCAAGGTCCCGCTCGTGCTCGATTGGCCACGAGAGTCGGTGGCCGTGAGATTCACGAGGTAGACTCCGGCCGCGGCCGGAGTGCACGACAGCGTCAGCGAAGAGGAAGGCAAGCAGCCGAGCCCGGCGGGACTGGTGTCCCAGACGTACGTGTCGCCCCCGGAGCCGGCCCCCAGGAGGGTCGACTGAAAGGTGGCGGATTGTCCCACGTCCACCGTGGTCGGAGTCGCCGTCGGCGTGCTCACCACAGGGCGGCACCCGCTGGCGACGGAGACGCTGGTAGTGACCCCAGCCGTGACGGTGCAGAGGCCGAGATCGTAGTTCGTTGACGTCGAGTTGACCCACACCGGATAGGTCCCGGGGATCAGCGTCAATGTGGCGGATCCTCCGACGAAGCTCCATCGATCGCTGCTCGCCGACACGGTTCCGTCCGGAACTCCCGGCGCCGAGATCGCGAGCTCCCCCACCTGGTTCTGACCGTACGCTTGCGCCGGCGTGGCGTTCCGCGTCGTCCCGTTCAACTGCACCGTGAGCGGGAGGCCGGCGTTGTCGTTCGAGAAGATCGACTGGATGTTACTGACCGCCTCGGCCGTGTTGCTGCCGAAGTTCCAGACCGCCGGAGGCGCCTCGAAATTGTGCCCGTTGAAGTAGAGGAGACGGGAGGTCGCGTGGGTCGAGCTCTGGGCCTGGGTCGCGGAAGCACTGCCCGGACCGCCGATCGTGAGCTCTGCATCGTAGAACAGACCGAGGGGATTGTACTGGAAACCGTCAACGACGAAGTTGTTGTCCGAGCTGAGCCCGCTCGCCCAAGGGAAGACGACGTTGTCGTAGGTGACGTAGTAGCTCGTCACTCCATCCCAATACTCGAAGGCGACCTCGGGGAGGCCGGTTCCGGTCTCGTACGACCGCACGAGAAGCGCGAAGTCTCCTGGACTCGGCATGGTGAGAGACGCCCCGGGCTGGGTCGTGGCCCCCACGGCGTAGTACCCTTGGCACCCGCTGTAGGGGTAGACGGTTCCGTTGCCCGAGACCGCCGAGTTGTTGAGACAGTTGCTGGTGAAATTCCAGATGTTGTTCTCGAACGTCAGCGCGTTCGTGGCGGAGTCCATGAACGCGACGTCCTGGATCCAGTACGCGTAAGTGACCCCGTTCTGGACGAACTGGAGGACGACGTTCAGCTGGTCGGAGAACTGGGTGGTCCCACTTTCCGAGAGGTTCAGGGTTTGCCAGGAGAAGTTCCCCAGGAACTCGGAAGTGTTGTAGGTGTACGGGTTCCCGCCGGCTCCTATCCCGAAATCCCCGATCCCCATTGGAGCGGGTTCTGACGAGTAGTACGCGTTCGGGTTCACGGCGTCCGGACCGTTCAGCGCGAGCGGGTGGACATGCACCGGCGGAAAGGCCGGTGGTTCGGAGCGGTGAGCTGAGGACCCCGAAGTCGTGACGTCCTTGGCGCCAGTGCCACCCGCGGTTCCCGTTGAAACCCCCCAGGTCGCCACGACCGCGGAGAGGGAGACTATGATCGCCGCGCACGCGATCCTCAGGGCCAGCCTTCGAACCGGCTGAGTAGACCGACCGGACCGCATAGCCGCCTACCTCCTCTCTTGCATGAGCCCACGTTATAATCATTGACCCGGGGGGCCGACGGACCTTTCCTCAAGAGGGTCGAAGCAACGCTCCGGAAACGGAGGCGGAACGCATCCTGAATCCGGTCGGCTTTCGCGTTCGACTGGGTCGCCGAGGCCTTCGCGTCGGGAGATCTTGGGATCGGCCCACAGAAGAACCTCCGCGAACCGCACTCCGAAGAGTCGGCTCGTGCGCTTCTCCTAATATCTACGGGCCGCTCCGCTCGCCGACGTGGCTAACGTGCCGCCAGATTCCCACCCGGCCCTTCCGAATCTCGTAGTGGTGGTACTCGACTGCGCACGGGCTCTCTCGCTCCCCGGCACAGGAGGGCCCTCGGGACCGTGGCCCTGCCTTTCGGAACTGCGCCACGAGAGCGTAGTCTTCGCTCGGGCCGCCACCGTAGCGCCGTGGACACTGCCCTCGCACGCCTCCCTCCTTACGGGAAGGTATCCCTGGGAACATGGCGTGATGGGCGCGGGGCGCCTGAGCCTCGATCCGGCTGAGCTCACGCTGGCCCATCATCTCCGGTCTGGCGGCTACGCGAGCCTCGCCCTCACCGCGAACGGCATGCTCGCGCCCCTCCTGTCGCTCGAGGGATCCTATCAGGCCTACCGGAGTGCCGAGTGGTGGGAGAAAACGTTCCGTTGGCTTCCCCCCGAAAGGTTCGACTTCTCGCCCTCGGCCGGAGTGCGGAGCGGCAAGGGGGCGCTCTCGGTACTCGGGAGCGCCTTTGCCCGCCGCCGGACCCGCGAACGACCGATGGCCGACTTCCTCCGGGCTCCCGGCCACCGGACCACCCTCGCGCAAGCCCTTCACGAGACCCGACCGGAAGAGGCCGCGATGGGTCGGCTGGGGGAGGCCATAACGTGGGGAACGATCGATGGGATGAACCGAGTCGCGCGCGCCCTCCGCTGGCCCGGCGACCCGCGTCCACTCCCCGACGCCCCGTGGATCGAGGCGACCCTCGCCGGTTGGCTGGCCCGAACCCCCCCGGATCAGCCGGTCCATTGCTTCGTCAATCTGCTCGACGCGCACGAGAAATACCTGAGCGACGCGGAGTTGGTTCGGGGCCTCAGGGGCTGGCTCCGGTTCGTCCGCATCCCCCAGAACGCACGACTCTGGTTGCAAGGAGATTGGCGACCCACGGAAGACGAACTCGACCTTCTCCGTCGCCTGTACGAGCGGACCCTCCGTCGCCTCGATCTCCGGCTCGGAGCGTTGATCGAGATACTCCGCCACGCCGGTCGCTGGGACAACACGCTCCTCGTCGTGACGAGCGACCATGGCCAAGCGTTCGGAGAACACGGGGAACTGTTCCACGAGCGCAGCCCGTACGAACCTCTCCTGCACGTGCCGCTAATGATACGCTGGCCCGGAGGGATGGCCGGCGGCGGGGTTCGGTCCGAGGCCGTGAGCCTGGTGGATGTGGTCCCGACCCTGCTGAAGGCGGCTAGAAGGGCGGCACCCGCCAATCTTCCCGGCGCTGTCCTCACCCCGACGGCCCGCATTGAGCGGCCGCAGCCGGTGCAGGCCATGGCCGATGGCTTTCCGTCGCTCCAGCATTACCGGGAGCATCTGTCGGACGTGGTCCGGGACCGACTCCGGCGATCGTTCGCAGTCGCTTACGATGGGGACTTCAAGGTCATTCTCGGGCTGCACGACCAACGGATCGAGATCTACAATCTCGTGGACGATCCCGGCGAGGAACACGATCTTGGGACGGCGGCTGAGGGGACGGCCGCTCGCGCGGTCGAGACCGCCCGGACGGCGGCCCGGAGCATCGGGGCGGCCCGTTCGGGCGCCGTCGACCCGCAGCTTCAGTTCCAACTCGAGTCCTGGGGATACTGATCGTTCCCCGTTCCTGGACCCGGGTCGGCTGAGACCCAGTCCGCTCAGCAGAAGCTATAACGGCCGATGGGGGGCTCCCGCTTCTAGCGAGGCTATGGCCCATTTGCCTGGTGCGGAGAACGGCCCGGCCAACGCCCCTGGAACCACGTCGAGTGGGACCTCCAGCACGGACGAGGCGCCTGCGACGACGGCCCCCCGGTCAACGCTCCATCTGGGCTGGTTTGCGACTCCATCCGGTCTCACCCTCCTCGTGATTCTCGGCTTCATGGTGGTGGGAGGGTACTGGCGGTTGGAGGCGCTCGGAAGCGTCTCGTTGTGGAACGACGAGGCTCAGTCGACGATCTACTCCCTCTCGATCCTCCAGCATGGCTATCCCATCATTGTCTCGCAGCATCTGATCAACAACTGGGAGCCCCTCTACCCGTACGTCGAAGCGGTCTCCATCGGGGCGCTCGGCCAGTCCAACTTCGCGGACCGGTTCCCTTCGGCGCTCCTCGGAATCGCGCTCATCCCCATCGCCTACGCGGTGGGAGTGCGTCTCCGCGACCGGTACGTCGGAATCACTCTCGCCGCGATGGTGGCGTTCTCGACCGAGTACATCGCCTGGTCGCGTCAGGCCCGCTGGTACATGCTGTTCATCGTGCTGATGGCGATCGCGCTGCTCGTTCTGCTGGTCTGGTCCACGGCTCAGACCCGTCGTGCTCGCCGCGGGTGCGCGGTCGGGGTGACGGGTGTGTCGGTCGCCCTCGCGCTCACGAGCCCGGGGCTATTCCTGATGTATGTTCCGGGAATCTTGTGTGGCCTGCTCGGTTTCTTGCTCGCTAGCCGGTGGGATCGCCTCCGGGAGTTCTTCCGCGGGCCGGTCGTGCACGGCGAACCCTCCGGGCCAACCGGCGAACCCCTCATCCCCCACCGGCTTCGCCTGCCGCTCCTCGGCGCCGGTGTGCTGGCTCTGGTGGTAGGAGTTCTCCTCGAGTGGTCGACGCTGGCTCAAGCCGGCCATGCGACCCTCTCCCGGCTCGTTGGCTTCTCTACGTACCCGCTCGTATGGAGCACGGCCTACGCCGTCTACCTCGCGGAGTACTATCCGGCGATCGTCGCGCTCTCGGTGGCCTCCATCTTCTTCATCGCGCGGCGACGCAACCCCCTCGAGATCGGACTCCTCGCGTTCGCCGGCGGCGCGTTCGCGAGCGTGAGTGTGGCTTCCTCGGTGACGAACGACATCGCCGGCGGGGTGCCGGTGGTCCTGCATCACATCACCCCTCTCCTCTTCACCCTCTTCCTGCTCTCGGCGATCACGATCGTCGAGACGGTCCGCTGGGCGGTCACCTCGCTGGCCCGACGGTGGCCGAAGCCCCGGCACTGGGCGCGCGCCGCGCCGGCGCTCTACGGCGGGGCGATCGTGGTGATGCTGGTCGTTCCGAGCGTCGCGATTCCTTCGGGCCTCACGCTGAACAACTATCAGTGGGAGACCCCGGTGGATTCCTGGTTACCGTGGGTCCCGTTCTCGATCGCGCCGAGTTACCCGTGGGCGCTGTATCAGGTCCAGCAAGCGAACTACCAGCTGGCGTCGAACTACGTCCTGCAACATCGAGTCCCGGGTGAGGTGGTCGGAGCCACGACCACCGGTCCGCCGGCGATCTACCTCGGGAAGGTGGACTACTGGATCCGAGGGAACCCGATCCCCAGCACGATTTACTACGTCGATGGACAGCCGACGTTCTACCAGACCGGCGCACGATTGGTCTCGAACACGAGCCAACTCGAGAGCCTTCTCTACAACGACTCCGGGTGGTTCATCAGCGACATGCAGATCGTGAACGGCCCTCAGTTTCCGGGAGACATGAACCTCGTCGTGAAGTACTTCATGACCTACATCACCTGGGCCTCCGATTCGTCCATTCACCTCTACCACTGGAACCAATCCACTCCGGTGGAGCTGCTGCAGGAACTGATCCAGGGATTCCAACCGCTCTCCAACTACACGCGCAACTTCACGCTGCAGCAGGACCTTGCCTGGGCGGTCACGAACGGCGTTACCTCGTTCTATTACAAGCCCCTCCTCATCCCGATGGCCCCCTGGCTGATCCCGTCGGTCCAGAACGTCCGGGCGCGCGCCTTGGGAATCCTGTTCAATCAGTGGAACAGCCGGGCGTCCCTGCAGCTTGAATTCCCCGGCGTGGGGAGCCCACCGTACAACAGCACCCACTTCGTCCGATGGGCGTGCGAGGTCGCTTCCGGGACCGTGAGCGACCCCGCCTATCCGCTCCTCACCCCGTACAAGAGCGTCTACTGCGGCTGACCGGAGGGGGGAGGAGGGGTGGCTCAGGGACCGCTCCGTCGGGTGCTTTTCACCGGGGCCGCCGTCGGGCCGGGGTTCGGTGGCGGCGAGCCGGTGCTGGCCGACCTCCTGGAACGAGAGTTCCGGCGGGCAGGCATCGAGGTGGGCCGGGACGGGAAGCCCCGCACCCTGCTCGGGCTCGCTGGCCTTGCCGTTACGCCGTTCGATGTGCAACCGGGGCGCGTCCGGGAGTACCGTCGCACCGTGCGTCGGTTCCGGCCGGAGGCGGTGCTCGCGTTCGTCGACTACGACTGCTCGGCCGCGGTCGCCGCCCGCTTAGAGCGGGTCCCGGTCGCCGTCTGCATCCAGATCTACTGGCCCACCTGCCCCGTCGGGACGCACTACATCGAAGGGGAGGGGGTCTGCTTCACCCCGGAGCTCGTGAAGTGCGTCCGGCACATCTCCCGTGCCCCGATCTCCCCGAATCTTCAGCTCCCGGTACCGAATCTTCCGGCGCCCCTCGCGCTGATGCTGTACCTGAAGCTGCTTGAGCGGCCGGCGGCCCTTTCGCAAGCGGACGCCCTCATCGCCAACAGTTCGTTCACCGCCGGCGTGCTGCGGAACGCCGGCTACGAGCGAGTCCACATCATCCACAACGCCGTCGACACGGAGCTGTTCCGCGCGTTCCCGTGGGAAGGTCCCCGGAAGGCCGTGCTGTACCCGGTGGCGCGCTCCCATCAGGAACGCAAGGGCCATCCCCACTTCGTCGAGCTCGCCCGGAGGATTCGGGCCGAGACACCCGAGGTGGCGTTCCGGATCCTCAACGACCCGGGCGACGCGCTCTGCGAAGGCACTCCGTACCTCACCCACGAGGAGCTCGCTCGGGAGCTCCGCTCGGACTACCTCGTGGTCGTGCCGAGCCTGTGGGACGAGCCGATCCCGTTCGTCGCTATCGAGGCGATGTCCGCCGGACGCCCGGTCGTGGCGTACCGGGTCGGAGGCATGCCGGACCTGATCGAGGACGGGGTCAGCGGTCGTCTGGTCCCGCGCGGAGACCTCGATCAGTTGACGCGAGTCGTTCGGGAGCTGTTGAACGACGAGGACGCCGCTCGGCGGATGGGGCAGGCCGCGCGCGAGCGGGTGGAACGCGGGTTCGACTGCCGGACGATGGCCGATCGATACCTCGCGCTCCTGTCGAGCCTGCGAGCGAGCGCCTAGCCCGCGAACGGCCCGTCTCGGAGACCGACGAGTCACCGGCCTAGGGCTTGCTCGGCACCGGTTCCGGACTCGGCGATTCGATCCCAGGGGACCGGTGGAACTCGCGCCAGGTGCGCAGGAGGGCGATGAGCTGCTGGACCGAGACCTGCAACAGGAGACCCCCTCCGGCGACCTTGCTCTTCCCATCCTTTCGCGGGCGGTGACGGATCGTCACCTCGGAATAGGAGTGGCCGGCCCGAGTCCACCGAATCATGAACTCGTTCCAGAAGCTGCCGTTCATGTACCGCACGCTGTCGGCGATCGTCCGCACGGAGTCCGTCCGGCCGGCCTTCAGGGAGGTGGTCGGGTCTCGGGACCGCAGGTCGAAAAACGCGTAGAGCAGCCCCCGGAATCCCACCGATATCGCGATCCGGTGGAACGGGTCCGCCCGCGGCGCGCGCCAGCCGGTAGCGAGGTCGCTGCCCGCGGTCAGCGCGTCCATGAGCTTCGGTAGGTCGCGCGGATCGTACTGACCGTCCGCGTCGGTGAAGGTGACCCAGTCGGTGCTCGCGTGGCGAATCCCGACCCGCAGTGAGCCGCCGAACCCGAGCGACGACGGGTTGCGGACCACCCGGAAGGGAATCTCCGAAGAGAGTTCACGAAGGATCTCGGGAGTCCGATCGGCGCTGGCATCGTCCACCACGAGGAGCTCGTAGGGAACGCCCGAAGGACGTCGCTCCCACCATTCCCGGAGGACCGGCGCGAGGGTACTCGCCTCGTCGCGGGTCGGAATCACTACGGTGATTCCGCCTTGGAACACCGATGGGACAGAGCTCGGCTCCACGAATGGCGCTCCCCGAAACCCAACTTCGTATGGGTCGTGTTACATAATACTCTCGATGACGGCCCTGGCCGACAGCGGCGCGAGGTCGGCCCGTTCGTTCAGGGATGAGCGCGAACCAGCGCGCGGGGCCAGAACGACCACTGGGGAAACAGCTTCGTGATCGTTCGGTGGGGAAGGTTCGGTTTGGTGTCCATGGCCCCGTCCTTCCAGTAGTTGGGGAACGTGCGTCGCAGGGGGAACGCGAGACGGCCCATGCCCGGCCGACGGGCCACGACCTCGGCGCGGGAGAACCCAACCTCCTGACACATCGCGGCCAGTCCCGAAGCGCTGGCCGCGCAGAACGTCCACGGCTCGACCTCCTCGGGGCCTAAGGATCGGAATTCCGGTCGGGAACCCGGCAGGACAAGGCCCTCGACGTACGCCGAACCGCCCGGCTTCACGAGCTTCCGGATCTGGCGAAAACCCGGGATCGGGTCCTTCATGTGGTAGTACACTCCCAGGAACAACACCACGTCGAACTGTTCGGCGAGGTCGGTGAGGTCGGTCACCGCGTCGACCCGGTACTCGACATGCGAGTTCCGGATCTTCTTGGCGAGCTCGAAGCCGGCCGTCCCTCGGTCGTGCGCCTTGGGGTTCTGGAGCTTGTCCACGGCCAGGACCCGCGCGGCCCCGCGCTCCTCGGCCAGGAAGCTGAAGAAACCGTCCCAGGCGCCGATGTCGAGCACCGAGAGTCCGTCGAACCGCGCCGGCAGGAAGGAGGCGATCCAATCCTGCGCGGCCTTGTTGCACTGCCCGGGGGTAACGAAACCGTTGAGATTGATGTGGTGAAACCACCGCTCGGTGCGGGCCTGGACGAGCAACTCCCTCGTGGCAGCATCTGGCGGACCGGACGACGTGGCCATCATTCGACAGGATCCGTTGCGCTCCCCGGGGCGGAGGTTCGTCACCCCGGTCCACCATACAATCCTTTCCCTTCGACGGAGGGCACCGCCCTCGCGAGAGAAACGGATAAGGCGGGGCCGGCCTGAGTCGACCGCCGACCACCCGTCCCGTACGGGGACCTCGGGTGGAAGGTCGGTACCGATTCGACGCTCATGCGAGTCCTCGTCGCCACCCACACGTCGCTGGAGGTAGGGAGCGGGGAGGAGCGCACCCTCGAGGACGTCGCGCGGCGGCTCGCCGAGCGCGGCCACGAGGTGCGGTTCGCGAACTACGCGGGCCTCCACGAGAACGAGCGTCGCTTCACGCTCGCCGAGGTTCGTGAGCGTCTGGGGGGCGTCACGCTCGTCCCCGTGCAGCCCATGCCTTTGCTGGGCCGGGTGCTGGCGATCCCCAGCTTAGGCGGTCTCAAGGTCCTCGTGGAATCGTTCCGCTGGGCGGACGTGGTACTGTTCGGCCAGTTCTACGGCTACGATCTTACGTTGTCTGTCCTCGCGAAGGCCCTGGACCGGCCTCTCGTCTGCTCCCAAGCCAACGCGCTCTTCCGACGTCACCGGAGTTTGGTCCGGGACGCGGTGCAGGAAGGGTACGAGCGAACCGTGGGAGTCCCCCTGTTGCGCCGGTTCGCCGGTGTCCGGGTGTGCAACACCACTGACCTTGAATTCCTAAGGGGGATCGGGTGCTCCCGGGTCACCCTACTGTACCCCCCGAACACCGACTTCTCCCGAGCGGCCGGATCGGACGATCTCTCCGACGTCCAGAGGGACCGCCTGGAACGGCTCTCGAAGGACCGTCGGTTCAAGTTCCTGCTCGCCGGTCGGATGACGCATCAGAAGGGCCTCGATCTGCTCGCCGACGCCCTCGTTCGGCTCGGTCGAGAACGGCCGGCACTACCCACCGAGTTCGTCTTCCTCCTCGCCGGTACCACACAGCTACCCATCCCCCTCCGCGCGGTGGCCGCTCGCTTTCCCCAGCTGATCGAGAACTTCGGCGTGCTCTCTCCCTCCGCCCTCGCCGCCGTGATGAGCCAGGTGGACGCCACGCTGATGCCCTCCCGGTACGAGAGTTTCGGGCGCGTAGCGGCCGAGTCGCTTTCACTCGGCAAACCGGTCCTCGGAACCGACATTCCCGGCCTGCGAGAGGTCGTGACGTCCGGGGTCACGGGAATCCTGGTGGATGGCTGGTCCGCCGAGACCCTGGGCTCCGCGATCCTCCACTTCCGGGACCTTCGCGAGCTCCATCCGGACGAATGGAAGGCCATGGGATCCGCCGCCCGCGCCCGCTTCCTCGAGCGGTTCGACGACCGGACCGTTCACCGCCAGATGGACGAGCTCCTGAGCACCTTGGAACAACTCGCGAACCCCCCAAGCTGAATAGCCCTCCAGCCCGAGGGCGTCTCTCGCGAGATCGCCGCGGACTACCCGGGCGAGGATGCGGGCTCTGCTTCGGTCGCGGGGGCCGCAGATTCCGATGGGCGAAGAGCCTCGGTGGTGAGCAGCGCCAGCTCGATCATGGCCATCGTCACCAGCCCCCATGTGGCGACCAGGTCGGCCGGAGCTAGCGAGGCGGTGGACTCGTAGATCGCCGCCAACGACCCGACGATAGCGAGCACGGCCATCGCCGGAGTAACGAGTCGGAGGAGACGCGTGGGAGCGCCCGCCCGGAGGGCGGCGAGCACCACGAACGCAACGCCTGCAACGGCTCCCGCCACCACCATGCTCTCTGGGATGGCGTGGCTCGATACCGCGTCGACCGCGAGCGACAGCCCGAATCCGGCGCCGAGGATTCGAGCCCCCAGATGAAGCGTCCGGGCTGCCGCCGACCGGGCCACGTCACGAGGGAGCCAGAGCAGCAGTGGGACGGTGAGCCAAGCGAACAGCACCCACGCCAGCGTGGCGGCCCAGATCGGGTGGGGGGAGCTCAAGGCATCGATGGCGAGACCCAGCACCGAGACTCCCGTCACGAAGGCCGCCGCGGAGAGTAGCCGGGTCCGGGGCGCGAGCGCGATGAGGGCGGCGAAGAGCGGCAGGGTCCAGAGGAGGTGCTGAACGTAGAACACCTCGTACGTGAAGTAGAAGGCGAGGAGCGAGCCGTACAACGCGAGAAGGGCGTGCGACGGGAGGAGCTCCTGGCCCCGCAGCAGCAGAACGAAACACGCCGCGACGAGAAGGGCTGCCCCCAACGCGGGGGAGAGATACACCCCGAACCACGAATCGAGCAGGAAGAGGTACGTCATCGTGCTTCGATTGGCCGCCCCGAGCGAGAGGCTCTCGAAGTTGGTCCGTCGGACCAGATTCAGCAGATAGGAGTCGAGTCCGCTCGTCGAATGGTAGAGGGCCAAGAACGCCAGCACGTAGGCGATTACCGGGGCCGCCACGAGGAGGATACGCTGGGGCCACGAGGTCCGACGGGAGAGGAAGGTAGGCACGGCGATGCAGGCGGCCGGCAGGATCATGAGGACCGCCGCCACGGTGCCCAGCGTCCCGAGCCAGAACCGCCGGTTCAGCAGGAAGTACGCCGTGATCGCGACGAAGAGCGCGATGACCGACTCGTCGAGGCCGTGCACCGCGGAGATGTACACCACCAGCGGATTGAACAACCACCCGACGGTGGCGATCGCGTACGCGCGCCGTTCTCCTAGATGCGGCTCCAGGAGCCGAATCAGGACCAGGAACGTGAGGAGGTCGGCAACGATTGCCGGAATCTTCAGCATCAGGGTCCACAGCGGGACGGACGGGTCGACGCCGGCCGCGAGCACGGGGCCGGGCGGGAGCAGAACCGCCCCGAGCCAGGCGAGGCCGTAGGTCCACGACTGCAGGTTCACGACCCCGTAGTTGTAGTACAGAGTGTCGTACCGAACGAACGTCACGAGGTCGGTGTGCAGGAAGAACGGAGCCAGCAGAATCTGCAGGGCGAAGGCTGCTGCGAGAGTTCCCGCGTACTTGGCGGCGGAAAACCTCCGTAGAAGCACGAACACTCCCGCCAGGGCGGCTCCGAGCACCGGGATCGAATACAGTCCTACCGTCCGTGAGGTCGGTGTGATCCCCGAGACTGCGTTGAAG
>DASPQG010000092.1:0-23028 GCA_035625085.1 Thermoplasmata archaeon | reverse complement strand
CGGGTCAGGGTGGGGAGCCTGTCGGACCGCTTCGAGGCCGGATCCACGGGCGGGTACCCGAACCACGTCAACCACTCCCCCGGGGCCGCATGTCGCTCAAGGAACTCCGGGAGGCCCTCAGCGAACTCGAGGACCTCGTCTATGGCGCACCAACTCCTGCGGGCTCGGTTTCGTCCGGCCGGGCGGGACCTCGCCCCGAGGGCGTCAGCCGCTGTATGGACTGCGATCGTCGATTCACGCAGGGCGCCGGTCCGGTCCCATGCAGCGGTTGCGGCCGAGGGATGTGCGCAAGCTGCGCGGCCGGGTCCCGCCTGGAAGACGGCGAGGTGCGCTGCGTCGACTGTCGGGCACGGGAGTCGTAGGCCCCTTCGGACGCTTCGGCGGGGGGACGCCGGTTCGATGGCGCGTCCCGGCAGGACCGGTCGACTCTGGGGTGAGCCCGCGAGGTACCTCAGCGCTTTGTATGACGGATTGCGTGGATGGACGTGGCCCGCGAGCCCTCCGCCCGCACGCAATCGGTCGCGACCCTTCCGAGGGCGATCTTCTTCGACATGGACGACACGATCTTCGATCACTCGCTGACCTGCCGCAGCGCGCTCGCGCGCCTCCGCCGCACCGAGCCCCGCCTGCGAGGGCCCCCGTTGGACGCCGTCTGGCACGAGTACGGACGTCTCCTCGAGGAGGTCCAGCCGGACATCTTCGCCGGTCGGATCACCATTCAGGAGTCCCGGACCGAGCGGTTCCGTCGTCTCGCCCGATTCTGTGGTACGGAAATCCCGATCGACGTCGCGGCGGCCTTCTCCCGGCAGTACCGGTCGCACTACCAGGAACTGCGGCGGACGGTCCCGGGGGTCCGCCGCGTGCTCGAGCGGCTGCAGGGCCGGACGATCCTCGGTGTGGTGACGAACAACGAGGTCGCCGAGCAGGAGGAGAAGCTCGACCACTTTCGCCTGCGCTCGCTCGTCGACTTCATGATCGTGTCGGCCGGGGTCGGCGTCTCCAAGCCGGACCCCGGGATCTTCCGGCTCGCACTCGCCAAGGCGGGAGCGCTCCCCGAAGAGACGGTGATGATCGGCGACTCGTGGCGGAGCGACATCGTCGGGGCCTGCAACGCCGGGATCCGACCGGTCTGGTTCAACCGGTTCCATCTCTCCCGCCCCGATCCCTGGCCCGTACGGGAGCTCGATTCGTTCCGGTCCCCCGCTCACACCGAGTCGGTCGTGGTGGGCGCGGCCGTCGAGCGGCTTCCCGGGACGTGACCCCCGCTCCGGTCGCATTATATCGGTTCCTCCGATGGCCGGGCGATGGGCGCCGCCCGGGAACCGTGGGTGTCCGTCGCCCGCCGGACCCTTCCGGCGATGCGCGCCTGGCGCACGGCGTTCCACCAAGAGCCGGAGCTCTCCCTGCACGAGGAACGCACCCGGGAGAAGATCGTCGCGGCGTTGAAGGAACTCGGGGTGCCGTACCGGACCTACGACGACTTCTACGGGGTCGTGGGGACGATCGGGGCGGACCGCTCGGGACCGGTCGTCGCGCTGCGCGCCGACATGGACGCGCTGCCCGTGACCGAGAGGACCGGACTCGCGTTCCAGTCACGCTACCCGGGCAAGATGCATGCGTGTGGCCACGACGTGCACATGTCGGCCCTGCTCGGCGCGGCCGCGATGCTCGTGCGCGGCGGCCGCTCGACCGGAGGCCCGGTGAAGCTCCTCTTCCAGCCGGCGGAGGAGGAAGGGGACCGCGGAGGAGCGCTCCCGCTCATGGAGCACGGATGCCTCGAGGACCCGAAGGTCGACTATGTCGTCGGCCAGCACGTCGACCCGGCGCTTCCGCTCGGGACGGTCGGCTGGCGCATCGGCCCGACGATGGCCGCCGCCGATTACTTCCGGATCACCGTCCTCGGCCGAGGAGGCCACGCCTCCACGCCCCAACAGGGCCCGGACGCGATCGTCATCGCGAGCGAGATCGTCACCGGCCTCCAGACCCTCGTGAGCCGGGTGCGCGAACCGTTCGACCCGGTGGTCGTCAGCGTCGGGTCGGTCCACGGAGGGACGCGGCACAACATCCTCCCGAGCGAGGTCGTTCTGGAGGGGACGGTGCGGACGCTCCGCGCGAGCACGAGGGAGCTGATGGAACGCGCCCTCCGCAGGAAGGTGCGAGCGATCGCCGCCGGACACGGGGCGAAGGCCCGGGTGGTCTACCGCCAGGGGTACCCACCGCTCCTAAACCCGGCGGGACCGACGCGCGTGGTCGCGGAAGGGCTGGGGGTCGAGCTCGGCCGCAAGAACGTGGTCGAGGTGGAGCACCCTCTGATGGGCGCCGAAGATTTCGCTCGGTACCTTGAACGAGTGCCCGGAACGTTCCTTCGGCTCGGCGTCGGGATCCCCGAGCGACCGGCGAGCCTGCACAGCGCCACGTTCGCGCCGGACGACCGGGCCCTGGTCCTCGGAGCGGCCGTCCTCGTGACCGCCGCCGAGAGCCTCCAGCGGTCGCCCCCATGAACGTCGCCCAGGTGCGGGCGGAGTTCCCGGCGCTCCAGCGACGCGGCGGGCGACCGGCGCCCGCCTATCTCGATTCGGCCTGCATGTCGCTCGTGCCGTCCGTGGTGCTCGATGCGATGGAGGCGTACTACCGCGACTTTCCCGGATGCGCGGGTCGGAGCGTCCACCGTTTTGCGGAGGAGGTCGAACGGCGGTACGAGGGCGCCCGAGCCGCGTTCGCGAGATTCCTCGGTCGGTCCGACCCATCGGGAGTCGTGTTCCTGAGGAACGCCACCGAGGCGATCAACCTGGTCGGCCAAGGGCTCGCCTGGAAGTCCGGCGACCGAGTGCTGATCTCGGACCGGGAACACAACTCGAACCTGATCGTCTGGCAGCGGCTCGCGGCCGAGCGCGGGATCCGGATCGAGGTGCTCCCGCTCCCGGACGACGGCGGGTTCGATCTCTCGGCGCTCGAGGAGCGGCTCGAGCGCGGCATTCGTCTCGTGAGTCTCTTCCACACCTCGAACCTCGACGGTCGCACCCTGCCGGTACGGGAGATCACGGAACGGGCCCACGCGCGCGGCGCCCTCGTCCTGTTCGATGGCTGTCAAGCGGTCCCGCACCAGAAGGTCGATCTCGATCGGCTCGGAGTCGACTTCTATGCGATCTCGGCGCACAAGATGCTCGGGCCCACCGGGACGGGCGTGCTTGCGGCCGCTCCCGAACCGCTCTCGCGCCTGCGACCCCTCCTCGTGGGCGGCGAAACCGTGGAGTGGTCGACGCCCGAGGGCCACGCGCTCCGTCCCCCGCCGCACCGATTCGAAGCCGGACTGCAGAACTACGCCGGCGTCATCGGCGCGCACGCGGGGCTCGACTTCCTCACTCGCATCGGGTTCGAGGCGGTCGAGGCCCAACAGTACGCCGTGAACGCACGGGTCACCGCCGCCCTCGAGGGCGAGCCGCGGGTCCACGTCTTGGGACCGCCGGACCCCCACAACCGGTCGAGCATCCTCTCGTTCACGGTGGACGGAGTGGATGCGAACGACGTCGCGGTCTTCCTCGATGAGGGCTACGACGTCATGGTCCGCTCGGGGATGCACTGCGTCCACTCGTTCTATGCCCGTCGGAACCTCCCCGGCAACGTGCGGGCGTCGTTCTACCTCTACAACGACCGCTCGGACGCCGACCGGCTCATCGCGGGGCTCCGCGAACTGCTCGCAAGGGTCCCAGCGGCCGCTATCGGTACATCGGGGGGGACGGCTGGGTCATCGTCTCGGGCCGCCCCCGTTCGGCGGCGTGCTTCTGGATCGACAAGAGCTGCTGCTCGATCCGCTCGGCCTCCGCGTAGAGCGGCACCGGGTCGAGCGGCGTCCGGAGCAGGATCCGGTTGATCGTCTCGATCACCTTCGCGGCGGCTCGTGCGTCCGGGTAGTCCGCCTGCGCTTCGGCCAGGAACGTCAGGACGTCGAACCCTCGGCGGCGGCCCTCGTTCAGGAGGACGCCGGCGATCCCCGTGATGACGCCCTCGGCGAACGGAATCATGTTCGGCTCGATGTACAGCTCTCGGGCCTTGCGGGTGCTCGCGACCCCGTATACCTTCACGTCATTGAGCCGGGGCGGACGGGGCGTCCGCGGCGTGTTGGGCGCCGCCTCAACGACGAGGCCCTCGGGAGAGACCAGGAGCGAGCAGCGCTGCTCCTGGACCCAGTCCAGGATCGACGTCGCGAGCGGGTGGATCACGGTGGGCGCCGGGTGGAACTCGGAGACGAACGCCACCAGCTTGTCGGCCCCCCGGCCAGCGCGGTCGGCGGGCGGACGCCCCGCGTAGATCCGGACCGGGTGCTGGGGAATCCCGTTCCGCACGAGCGAGACGGTGGGAAACGCGGGCGACTCGACGATCCCAATCTGCTCCATCTCGAGCGTATCGATGAGGTAGTTCGCCACGATCGAGCTCACAAGCCCGACCGACGGAAAGCCATCAATGACGATCGCCCCCTCGACGTCGACGCGCTTGACCTCGTAGATCCGGACCTGGTCCGGGGCCATCGGCATGGGGCTAGAGCGACCTCTCGACGATCTGGCCTAGTTCCTTCGAGATGAGGTCGACGATGTCCTTGGTCATCGTCTGGCGCATCTCCGGTGGGAGGGCCGAGAGGCCCAGCCGCGCCGCGGCGGTCCCCACGCGAACGAGGGCGGCGTACTCGCTCGCCCGGGCGGCGAGGAGGTCCTTCACCGCCTCCTTGAGGTTCTGCGCGAGCTCCGGGTCCTCGCGAAGGGTCTTCTCGAGGTGCCGGCGGATCTCGTCCTTGACGATGTCGCGGGTCGCCTCGCGGACGAGCTCCTCGGGACGGAGAAGATCGCGCGTGCTGCGCAGGAGCACGTCAATCGGTTCCCCGGAGGACGTTTCCTCGGACATCGGGCGGAGAATCCGGGGGGTGGGGATAAGCATTTGGCTGAACGGCCGGACCCCATGCGGGCGCACGGTCCCCCGCATCCTCCCGAATCGCGTCGGCGGGCGGAGCGGGAGCTGAGCGGAGGAAGGATTTATCCCGAAGCGTCGCTCGACCCGCCGGCGTGGGCCGGTAGATCAGCGGAAGATCGCTACCTTGGCAAGGTAGAGGTCGCGAGTTCAAAGGGCGGGGCCGCCCTCCGCGGCCCGGCCGGAGAATCTCGCCCGGTCCACTCCCGTATTCTCCGGTAGGACCTTCGGCAGCTGTCGACCCGAGCACCGACAGGAAGAGCAGGGCTTTATACCGGGCTCCGGTTGGCACGGCCCGTGGACGCCGAACTTCGGGAGAAGATCGCGGGCGAGGTGGTGCTGTCGCCCCACCCGGGCCGGACGCTCCGCAAGTGGCGGGAGGACTTCGGGATCTCGCAGCGCGACCTCGCGCGTCGGTTGGTCACGGTCCCCTCGGTCATTAGTGACTACGAGTCGGAGCGACGCTTGAGCCCCGGCGCCGGGTTCATCCGCCGCTACGTCGAGGCCCTGATCGCCCTCGACACTGACAAAGGCGGGAAGGTGGGAGAGAGGCTCGGAGTGCGCCCGCATTCGGAGGGGATCCTCGGGATGCGGGAGTTCGCCGTCGCGATCCCGCTCAAGACGCTCGGGGACCGTCTCGAAGCCCGGGCCGTGAGCCGGGTCGATTTGCACCGGGACATCCACGGGTTCACGGTGCTCGACGCGCCGCGCGCGATCCTGTCGATCGACGCGTCCCACTTCGTCGAGGTGTACGGCTGGACGACCCAGCGGGCCCTCATCTTCTCGAACGTGAAGTACGGCCGGTCGCCGATGGTCGCGATCCGAGCCCACCCGATGAAACCGGCCGCCGTCTTCTTCGCAAACCCGGGCCGCATCGACCCGCTTGCGATCCGCCTTTCCGAGGTCGAGAACATCCCCCTCCTCACGACGGCGCTCAACGCGCCGGCGGTACTCGAACGACTCGAGGAGCTCTAGGCCGGATCATTCCGGAAAGGATGGAACGAACGATGGAAGCAGGAATCGTGAGCTACGGAGCGTACGTGCCCCGGCATCGGATCACCCCCACCGAGATCGGCCGGGTCTGGGGCGTGGACGGCGAGGCGATGGGCCTCGGCCTCAACGTCCGAAGGAAGAGCGTGCCCGATCCCGACGAGGACACCATCACGATCTCGACGGAGGCACTTCGGACCGCGCTCGTACGCGGCGCGATTGACCCGCAGCAGATCGGAGCCCTCTACGTCGGCTCCGAGTCGCATCCCTACGCGGTCAAGCCGACCGCGACGGTCGTAGCCCAGGCGGTCGGGGCGACCCCCCATCTCACGGCCGCCGATTTCGAGTTCGCTTGCAAGGCCGGCACCGCGGCGATCCAGACCTGCCTCGGCCTCGTCGGCGCGGGCATGATCCGTTACGGCGTGGCGATCGGTACCGATACGTCCCAGGGAGCCCCGGGGGACGCGCTCGAGTACTCGGCGAGCGCGGGCGGGGCAGCGTACGTGATCGGCAAGGAACGCGTCATCTGCCGGGTCAACCACACCGCGTCGTACACGACCGACACTCCCGACTTCTGGCGACGGGAGGGGCAGAAGTACCCGAGCCACGGGGGTCGGTTCACGGGCGAGCCGGCGTACTTCCGGCACGTGACCGAATGCGCCCGCCGGATCATGGAGCTCGCCGGGACACAGGCGAAGGACTACGGCCACGTCGTGTTCCATCAGCCGAATGGGAAGTTCCCTCAGCGGGTCGGCAAGCAGCTCGGTTTCTCCGAGGCACAGATGCGCTACGGGCTCGTGACTCCGGCGATCGGCAACACCTACTCGGCCGCGGCGCTCCTCGGTCTCGCGAACGTCCTCGACCACTCCGGCCCCGGGGAGCGGATCCTCCTCGTCGGGTACGGCTCCGGGGCCGGCTCCGACGCGTTCGACCTCGAAACGACGGAGGAGATCCGTTCGTACGAGAGGGGGTACGGCCGACCGGTCGAGTACTTCCTGGAGCACGGCGACGAGATCAACTACGCGACGTACGCCAAGGTACGCGGCAAGATCCACATGGGGGCGGACTAGCGATGCGCGACGTGGCCGTGCTCGGCGTCGGGCAGACGAAGTTCGGCGAACTGTGGGATCGCTCGTTCCGGGAGATCGGGATCGAGGCCGGGCTGCAGGCGCTGGTCGACGCAAAGCTCTCCTCGAACGACCTGGGGGGCCTGTTCCTCGGGAACATGGCGTCAGGCGCGCTGATCGAGCAGGAGCACATCGCCCCGCTCATCCTTGACGCGACCGGGATGGGGCACCGCCACCTCCCGGCCGTCCGGGTCGAGGGCGGGGGGGCCTCGGGAGCGCTCGCCCTTCACCAGGGGTACCTCGCGGTCGCGAGCGGCCTCTACGATTTCGTGGTCGTCGGCGGCGCGGAGAAGCTGACCGACGTCCCCGACGAGACCGCGGCCCGGATCACCAGCTCGGCCGCGGACACCGAGTGGGAGGTCGTCTTCGGGGCGACTCTTCCGGCGCTCTGGGCGCTCGTCGCCCGTCGGCACATGCACGACTTCGGCACGACCCGCGAGGACCTCGCGCGCGTCGCGGTGCACGCCCACGAGATGGGGTCGAAGAACCCCAACGCCCACTTCCGCAACAAGCTCTCCCTCGCCCAGGTGCTCGACGCGGGGCCGGTCGCGGAGCCGCTCGGCATGCTCGACTGCGCTCCCCTCTCGGACGGAGCGGCGGCCGTGGTGCTCGGCCCGATGGACCTCGCCCGCAAGCACACCGACACGCCGATCCGCATCGCGGCGAGCCAGGTCGCGTGCGACACGATGGCGCTGCACCAACGAAAGGAGATCACCCGGCTCGAATCGACGGTGGTCGCGGCCCGGCGGGCCTTCGAGCAGGCGCACCGAGCGCCCGCCGACGTACGGGTCGCCGAAATCCACGATGCCTACACGATCAGCGCCCTCGTCGCGCTCGAGGACCTCGGGTTCGTCGAGAAGGGGCGCGCCGGTCCGGAGTTCGCGAGCGGACGGTTCGGGCCGGGCGGCAAGACGGTCGTCAACACCTCGGGGGGTCTCAAGGCGCAGGGTCGACCGTTCGGTGCGGTCGGGGTCGCCCAGGTCGTCGAGCTCGTCCGTCAGCTGCGTGGTGAGGCGAAAGAGCGGCAGGTCCCGGGGGCCACGCTGGGGCTGGCTCAGGATGTCGGAGGAACGGGCGCGACCACGGTCGTGCACCTTCTCGAGAGGGCCAACTAGGGAGGAACGATGTCGATCGCACGATTCTGGCGCGAAACCCCTCGGCGGTACAACCTCGGAGGTTCCCGGTGCACCGTCTGCGGAACGATCTACTTCCCGCCGCGCGCCGTCTGTCCGGAATGCACGAGCCACCGCCAGTCGATCGAGAAGATGGTGCCGTTCCAGCTCTCCGGTGAGGGAGAGGTGATCTCGTACACGGTCGTCCACGATCCGGCGGAAGGGTTCGACATGCAGGTCCCGTACGCCCTCGCCCTCGTGCGGACTCCGGAAGGTCCGGTGCTCACCGGTCAGGTCGTGGACATCGAGCCTTCCGCGGTGACGATCGGGCTCAAGGTCCGGGCGACGTTCCGCAAGCTGCGCGAGGAAGGCTCCTCCGGCGTCATCCACTACGGCTACAAATTCACCCCGCTCGACGTCTCGGGGCCCCTCCCGTCCGGGCGGGGTCCGGTCGGGCCAGTGCCCGCAAAGGACAACTCCCCGGGTGTTGAACGGTCGACGGCGTGAACGCTTCGGAACGGCGGAACGGCCGGCCCCCGTCTCCAGAGGAGGAGGCGCCGGCGGACGAGGAGTACGCCCGCGCCTACGCCGCCGGTTACGAGGAAGGGGTCCGCGGCGCTCTTCGCGAGACCCTCGAGCACATCGGGCGGGGACACACACCCCAGGAGATCCGGATGCTCACCGCGAGCCGACTCGCCCGGATCTCGGAGGAGGTCGAGCTGAAGCGCAGGAGCCTGCTCGCGCCCCCCCGCCGACCGGCGTGGGGCTCGCTGCTCCGCCCTCCGGCCCCGGCCCGTCCGTGGACCGGGCCGGTGCTCGGCGTCGCGTCCACCACCGCCCGCCTTCTGCCCGGACGGTCGTTGCTCGTGCGCGAAGAGCGGCCCCACCGGGCGATCGAGATCCTCCGGGCGAACGCGGCCGCGTTCCCGCGGCTCGCCGTCGTCTCGATGCGCCCGCCGGAAGTGACCGGCGTGCCGGCGGATCATCGCACCGACCTCGTGGTCGGCGGCCCGGCGTCATCCGAAGCGCCGAACGCGGGCGGCCTCACTCCGGGCGAGATCAGCGGGCGTCTGCGCGACCCCACCGAGGCTCCGGGAGGTGCCCTCGTCTACGTCGACGCGCTCGAGTACCTCGCCACCGAGCACGGGCTCGACGTGACGGTTAAGTTCGTCCACTGGCTCGTGACCCAGGCACAGGAGACCAGCTCGGCGCTCCTCGTCTCGTTCGACCCGCGGTCGCTCGACGTGCGGGACGTGAGCCGTCTCGAGCGCGCCTTCGAGACGGTGCTCTAGCGGCTTACCAGACCATCCGGCCCTTCGGGGCGAGCGCAAGCTCGGATGGCCGTCGACGGCGAACGACCCGCCAGCTGAGGAAGGCGGCATTGACCCTACCGGCAGCGTCCCGGAGGAACCGCACAGACTCGCTCGCGCCCCCGTGGCGGATGACGAACTCGTCGTTTCCGGCCGGTCGGAGTTTGAGGTTCTTCGCGATGGCCTCGATCCCCCGGAAGTCCCCGCGCAAGTACCGCTTCCGAGCTCGGAACTCCACCCAGATCCCTTCGCCGGAGCAGTACCACCCCGCGTACGGGCGAATCGGCTCCGACGCCCGGGACGGACGGGGAGTCTCCTCGAACGGGGTCTTCGGGGGAAGTCTCAGGGCCAGGTTGACCGCCGCGGCGAGCCAGAGACCCGATGGTGCGCCTTCGGCGTTCGACAGGATGGCTCCGGCAATCCCCTTTCGCGGCGCGGCGGCGATGAGCGAGCTGACCCCTTTCAGGCCCCCGCTGTGAGACACGAGGAGCGTCCCGTGATAGTCGGGGCGGACGGCCAGCCCGTAGCCGTAGTAGCGACCATGACCGATCTCGACGTGCGGTCGCATCATCGCCGCGACCGATTGGGCCGAGACAACCCGTTCCCGGTCGACGCGGCCGCCCGTAAGGAAGATCTGAAGGTACCGAAGAAGGTCGGGCACGTTCGTGCGGAGCGCTCCCGACGCGCGCATGCAGGGTTTCTCCCACCACTCCTCGCTCGGTGCGAGCGCGTGACGCCGACCGGTCCACTTCGGAGAGTAGAGGGTGGTCACTTCGGGTTGCCGGAAGAGGATCCCCGGGTCGAACACGGTCGAGACCATTCCGGCCGGTCGAAGGACCTCGTCCTCGAGGAAACGCTCGTACGTTCGGCCGGAGGCGCGTTCCACGATTGTGGCGAGGAGCCCGAACGCTTCGTTCGAATAGCTGAAGACTCGGCCCGGAGGCCCTAGGAGCGTGTACTTCTCTTCCGAGAGGAACCGCATCAACTGCTCGTAGGTATCGATCGGCGCGTGGTCCGGGTCGATTCCGACCTTCCGGGCGACCTTCGGGTCGTAGGGTGGGTCATGGCGGTGGCTCCGCATCGACGCGTAGTAGATCGCGGGCATCGGTGGGAGTCCCGAGGTGTGCGTGAGGAAGTGGTGGATGCGAATCGGGTGGCGGGTGATCGCCCCCGGTATGCGAAGCTCTGGGAGATACCGTAGGACGGGGTCCGTGACCTTCAGCCGGCGCTCCTCCGCAAGCCTCAGGATGGCGAGCGCGGTGAACGACTTCGTTACGGAGGCAATCCCGTACATCGTCCGGGGGGTCGCGGGCAGTTTCGCTTCTCGGTTGCGGAACCCGTAACCTTTCACGAACGAGGGGTGTCCGGGTCGGATTAGTCCGAGCGTAGCCCCCGGTGTCTTCGCACGGGCCATCCCTCGGGCGACAATCCGGTCGAGCTCTCGCAGGTTCTCCACGATTTCCCCTCGAAGAGCGAGACACCATTGGACCCATAAGCATAGGAACCCCCGCCGCGCAGCCGAGACCCGAGGCCCAGCTCGATGGAGATCGCCTTTTTCACCGACTCCTACCCGCCGATCCAGGACGGCGTTTCGGCGGTGACCGAGGGACTGGCCCGCACGCTCGCCCGCCTCGGCCATCAGGTGCGAGTATTCGCTCCGAATCCCGTGCCGGGCGCCTCGTCCGAGGACACCGGGGGCGGGGTATCGGTACGCCGGGTCCGGACGGTCCCCGTCCCTCTCTACGGTCAGTACCGCTGGCCGGTCTGGCCGTTCGGTCTGTTCCGCAGCGCCCGCAGCGTCCGGGACGCCGATGTGATCCACCTGCACACCCCGGGTCCCCTCGGCAGCATGGGATTCCTCCTAGCGCGCCAGTTCGGGAAACCGCTCGTCGGAACGTTCCACACCAACATCCGTGAGATGCGGGAGAGCGTCCCCTCGAAGATCCTGGTCCCGACGTTCTTCCGGGTGGCGTGGTGGTGGAACCTCGGCACGTACTGGCGCTGCGACGTCACGACGGCCCCCTCGACCGCTGCCCGGGACATGCTGATGGCAAGCGCCCGCCGGCCCTTCCGAACGCCGGTCGAGGTGATCCCGAACGGGATCGACGTAGACCGGTTCCACCCCGACTCCGCGGTTCCCGATTGGCGGGCCCGGTGTGGCTTTCCTTCGGTGCCCCTCGTGACCTTCCTCGGCCGCCTGACGGTGGACAAGGGAGTCCACCGGTTCCTCGACGCCGTCGAGGCCGCGCTCCCGCAGACCGACCTCGTCGCGATCATCGGGGGTCAGGGCCCGGAAGAGCTCCGCGTGCGCGAACGCCTGGCGGCGAGCCCGACGCTCGCCGCTCACGTCCGTTACGTCGGGCCCGTTGCCGAGTCCGAAAAGGCCGCTCTCTTGTCTCAGTCGGACGTGTTCGTCCTTCCCTCCACGAGCGACACGTCGAGCATCGCACTCCTCGAAGCGATGGCCTGCGGGACCCCGGCGATCGCCCCCGCCTGTGGCGGTGCCGCAGAGATCGTCCGGGACGGAGTGACCGGCTGGAGGGTGCCCGCGACGGACCCAAGGGCGCTCGCAAGCGCGCTCGAGAGTATCCTCGATGCTCCCTCCGTCCGTCGGGAGGTCGGAAGTCGCGCGGCGGAGTTCGTTCGCCGAAACGCCTCGCTCGAGACGATGGCCCGTCGCTTTATCTCCCTCTACCGGCTGGTGGACGATCGGAGGTCCATCCGTGACGTCGGTCACCCTGCCTGAGCTCGATTCCCTCGCACGGCAGCTTGTCGGGGAGCGCCACGACGCGTTCAGCCAACGGGCGCTCGCTCGGGCCTACGAGGAGTACGTGTCGCGCCACCACCAAGGGGTGGCGCCGGTCGTCGTCTCGGCGGACGGGACGGAGTACCCCACCTTCTACGCTCTCCTCGCCGACTCGAAGGCGAGCATCGCCACGCTCGAGGTTCGCCCCGAACCGGCTCCCTCCGCCAACGACTGGGGGTTCCTGCGTCCGTTCCAACGGCTTGTGCTCCGGTCCGACGGATCGGCCGACCTGCATCCCGTGGTCCCGGGTCCTCCCGAGCGCGGAATCGCCCGGTTCCTGCTGCGGGAGCATTATCTGCCTCGGTCCCGGGACGACGAGGACCGGGGCGCCTCCGGTGGGTCGCGCGTCGAGCTCGAGAGCTACTTCGGGACCCTCGACCGGGGCCTGGGCGTGTATCGGGAGCGCGGGCTCCTCCCGTTCTCCGTTGCGATCCTCGTCTATCTTCCTGAGGAGCGCGCTCGCTACGAGTTCGACCTCCTCGAAACCAGCCTCCTGCCGGACCCGCGGTCCGGCCGCCTTCCGCCCGTGCGGCGCGCGCGCCGGACCGCGCGGTTCAGCTTCGCGGTCGACCGCGTCATCGGCCGGGGCGACTTCTCGCTGCTCGGCGCGCGGTGCCTGGAAGTGCTGAGCGAGTCCGGGGGGCTCACGTCCGTCGAGCTCGCCCACGTCTTCGGAGGCGTCCGAGAGCTGGTCGATTCCGCGCTCCAGGGGCTCGTGGCCCGCAACCTCGTCACGTACGACCGGAGGACCGGCGTCTACCGGCCGCGCATCGAGGCGTTCGTCCCGAGCGGGGCGGAGAACGCCCCCTCGACCGCCAGCTCCGCGACCCGATCGGATGCGATGCTGCGGACCAGCGTCCAGGAACTGATCGCGGCGGCGGATGCCCGCGCCTCGTGCCCGCTGTGCGGGGCTCCGCTCCCGCCGGGCCCCCGCAACATCCTCTGCGAGAACTGTTCGGCCAAGGTGAACGCCCCCGCGTGAACCGGGCGGGCCTGTCGGGAGTTCCCGCCTCGGACGGTCCACCGTCCGGGGCCTTTGAACCCGAGTTCACTGGCTTAGAAGGCCAGGACTTTGTCCATGCTAAGCTACAGGCCCAGAGGGTCGACGACGTCCGACCTCCTTAACCCTTGGGTGGACGGGGACCGCGTCGTCGGCCCGCCGAGGCCACCAGGTGGGCGAGACGCACCGGCTCCGGCCAATACCCCCGGACCGTCGACCGCTGGATCAGCCGGAGCGCGTCGGCCCGGGAACAGCCCACCGCCGCTGCGAGAATCGGCTGGCCGGCGGTGGGCACGGGGAACAGTCGGTGGGCCTTGAGGAGCGACCACCGCGCGTGGGCGGTGCGAGGGAACCACTTCTCGAGGGCCGCTCGGATGCGAGGGAACTCCGGCGCCCGGCGGGTGACCGCCACGACGGGGAGGCGTAGCTCGCGATGGAGCGTGTCGAGATCGAGGACGTTGAACCCACCCACGACGACTCCATCGAGGAGCACGGCCCGCACGCCCTCGAGGGAACCGACGCCCCGCACGAGGGAGATCACTCGTCTCGTCCCGTCGGTTCCATCGACGCGGACCCGCGCCGTGCGCACGGCCTCGACGTGCTCCGGGAGCGTCACGATGACGGCGGCGAGCGGTGCGTACCGGTCGCGGCGGTCGAACGCCCCGTCATCGACGCCCACTACCTGGGGATGCGGTTTCCCGAGCGACCGCCGCAACGCTAAGACCTCCGATGAGGTCTCACGGCCCCGATGGGAGCGCCGACGGTCGCGATGCGATGCCCGACGTGCGGGGCGGAGCTTCGCGCGGTCCTCGCCCCGGCGCCCCCGACGCAGTGGTTTCCGTGCCCGCAATGCCGGAACCCGGTCCCGTTCCTCGTTCCGCGGGACCCGCCTCCTCTCTACAGCTGGGAGGTCTTTCCCGGGCTATATCCCGCGCTCCCTCCGCCCCGGCGCCCCCGAGTGCGGGTCCGGAGGATGGCGCAGGTCGCCCTCGCGGTCCTGGCGGCGCTCGCGATCGTCCTCGCGGTCGTCCTTGGGATCTTGGGGACCGAGGCGCTCGGCCCGGCCTCCTACCAGGTCTCGGGTACGGTGATGGAGCAGGGCCTGCTCCGCAGCGTGCCGGCCGCCGGGGCGACCGTCGTATTGACGGTGAACGGCGGGACCCCCGTACGAACGTTCACGGGGCCGGATGGGAGCTTCTCCTTCTCGAGGGTGGGCGCCGGAGGGATCTCGATGAACGTCTCCCTCCCGGGGTACGCTCCGGTAACGATCGACACGTTCGCCTCTCCGGTCTACGGAACGGCGGTCACCGGCCTTTCCATCCTGCTCGTCCCCGGGAACGCCTCCAACGCGACGACCGAATCCCTGACCCCGTTCCCGGACCTCGAGACGTTCGTCGCCTCGGTGGGGAGCGGCGCCGTGCTGCTTGGGATCGTGGCGATCCTCGGGGGGTGGGCGGCCGTGGTCACCGGACGCAGCAACCGGCCCGCGGTCGGCGTCGTGGGGGGAGCGGCCGGCGTGTTCGCCCCGGTGGCGCTCTTCTTCCTCTCCTTGAGCGGGGTGTTCCCGAGCTTGCTCCTCGCGACGGCGGCGCTCGCCGCGGTGGGCGCCTTCGCCGCGACGACCCGGTCCCTCGAGATCCTGCAGGTGGGGCCGGAGTCGCCGGCCCCCTAGGGCGAGCCCTGGCTCCGGGCCGAGGCGGCACGGGCGGGCTCCGCGATCGGTCGGCGGCTGCGGAACCCGCCGGTGAGCGTGTGGAAGTAGCCGACCGTCGACTCCCCGCGCTGCCAGCAGAGGAAGACGAGCTCTCCCTCCTCCATCGCGTAGAAATCGACGGTTCCGCTGCCGAGGTCCTTCACCTCGATCCCTTCGGCGCGCAGCGAGCCAACGGCCTCTTCGAGGCGGCGGTTGAGATGCTTCCACTCGGCGTCGAGGCGGGACTTGAGCTCGTGGTCGGGCTGGTCCTCCGCGTCCGCCTCCGCCCCCCAGAACGCAGCGAGTCGCTCGCGTTCCTCGTGCACTTCCGCCAGGCGATGGACCCACCCCTGAAGGCGGGGCAACAGTCCCTCCAAATCGGACAGCCGGGCGTTCGCCTCGGCGACGGTCCACAGACGGGGTGGCCCCACGGGAGGAGGGCCCCCACGCGCGCGCTCCGACCGTTCCATCCGACCTGCCCTCGACGAAGAGTAGTCCCGTCGCCCTATAATTAGGGTCGATAGGGACGAGGTAACCACGCGCGCCGCAGGAGGTTAAATCAACTTCAGTTCGTGACCCGCCTTCGCGAACGCGGAAATCGCGGTCGTCACGTCCTCGTCGGTCAAGGCGGCGTTCATGATCGTCCGGATGCGCGCCTTGTCTTTGGCCACCATCGGGTAGACGATCGGGAGCGCAAAGACGCCGAGCTCGAAGAGCCGGAGGGAGAGCTTCTGGGCGAGCGCACTCTCGCCGACGATCACCGGCGTGATCGGGGTCTCGCTTTTTCCCGTGTCGAACCCGAGGTCCCGCATCTCCTTCTTGAACCGGCGGGTGTGCGCCCAGAGCCGCTCGACGTGCTCGGGCTCCGACTCGAGGACGTCGATCGCCGCGAGGCAGGCGGCCGCGACCGGCGGCGGGTGAGAGCCGCTCAGGAGCCAGGTACGCGACTTGTTGTAGGCGAACCGGACGAGGTCGGTCGAGCCCGAGATGTGGCCCCCGACGACGCCGAACGCCTTCGAGAAGGTCCCCATCTCCACGTGCACCCGGTCCCGGCCGAGGCCGAAGTGCGAGACGATCCCACGGCCGCCGGGGCCGAGTACCCCTTCCCCGTGGGCGTCGTCGACGTACACCATCGCCCCGTGTTTCGCCGCCGCCACGGCGATCCGGTCGAGCGGCGCGATGTCCCCGTCCATCGAGAAGACGCCGTCCGTGATAACCAGGAGGCGGCGGTACGGCGGGGTGTGCTCCTCCGCCTTCGCGAGCACTCGTTCGAGGTCCTCGGCGTCGGCGTGGTGATACACGGCGCGCTCGGCGCGGGAAAGCCGGACCCCGTCGATAATGCTCCCGTGGTTCAGCTCGTCGGAGATGATCAGGTCCCCTTCCCCGGCGAGCTGAGGGATGAGGCCGGCGTTCGCCGCGAACCCGGTCTGGTAGACGAGCGAGCCCTCCGCGTGCTTGAACCGGGCGAGACGGCGTTCCAGCTCCATGTGAAGATCCATCGTGCCGGCGATCGGGCGGACCGACCCCGAGCCGACGCCGTGGGTGTCGATGGCCGCCCGGGCGGCCGCCTTGAGTCGCGGGTGGTTGCTGAAGCCGAGGTAATTGTTGGAGCAGAACATCAGGACTTTCTTTCCATCGATCTGACACCACGGGGCGCTTGGGCCCTCGAGGACCCTCAGGCGCCAGTCGAGGCTCTGCTCGACGAGCTGGCGGTACTCCTCGCCCAAGAACGCGGTGGGGTCGCGCATCTTACCACCTCGCCTCCAGGGATACCTTCGCGGCCTGGAGCGTCGTCATGAGGTCCATCGCCCGCGGAAGGTCTCGGATCGGGACCCGGTGCGTGATAATCTGGGCCATCTTCTCCCGGAACGCGGCGTCGGCGAGCAACCCCTTCACCTGGTACCAGGTCTCGAACATCCGGCGGCCGAAGATGCCGTGGATCTTCGCGGCCTTGAAGATCACCGCATCGTCCCAGTCGAGGCTCGCCTCGTGGTCGAAGAGACCCAGGAGCGAAACCCGACCTCCCGGCGTCAGCGCATCGAACACGAGCTTCAGGGCCGACGGGTGCCCGGACATCTCGACCGCGACGTCCACCCCCCGGCCGTCCGTCTCCTCCCGGATCGTCTTCGCCGCGGGCACGTTCGGGTCGGTCGGATCGAAGACTCGGTCGGCCCCCATCTTGCTCGCGAGCGCCGCGCGCATCGGGTTCACCTCGGTCGCGAACACCTTGCGGGCGCCGAGCGTTCGAGCGACGGCGATGGAGAGGAGCCCGATCGGCCCGCAGCCGGTGACGAGGACCGTCCCTCCGGCGATGTCCTCGAGGTTCTCTTCGGGCAGGAGCGAATGGACGGCGTTCCCGAGTGGCTCCTGAATGGACGCGAGCGCTGGATCGAGGTGACGATCGTTTTTCCACGCGTTCAGTTCGGGCAGGACGGCGTACTCGGCGAAGACGCCGTTCCGGTCGACCCCGAGCACCTGCACGTTCTCGCAGATGTGCATCTTGCCGGTGCGGCACTGGTAGCAGGTGCCGTCGACGATGTGCGTCTCCGCGGAGACATGGTCGCCGACGTGGAGGCTGCGGACCCTCTTTCCGACCTCGACGACCTCGCCCGACAGCTCATGCCCGAAGATCATCGGGACGTGGCGGACGCGGGTCTGCGCCCACTCGTTCCAGACCCAGATGTGCACGTCCGTCCCGCAGATCGACGACGCCCGGACCCGCACGAGGACCTCGTCATCCCCCGGCTTCGGATCGGGTACGGTGCGGATCTCTCCCCCGGGGCCTCGCCTGGTTTTCACGAACGCTTGCACAACGACCGTCTCCGTCGATGGGAAGGCTCGGGCGGTTTAACGGTTGGGGAGTTCCGGGCCGCGGTACGCCCGCGCGACGTGCGACGAGCGCTCTACGCGCGCGTCCGAAACGGCTCGTCGGTGCGCGACGGTTTCTGAGGAGAAATCGCACGTTCTGTCGGTCGCTGCCCTGCGCGCGCGCGAGCCCTTATATAGGGCACCTTTCTCCCCCGCCCGCACCGGAGGCAGGACCCCCTATCGACCCATGGCCCGACGTCATCGCCCGAGGCGAGGATCCCTCGCCTTCTCCCCCCGTTCCCGGGCCGTCCGGCCCGTCCCGCGGGTCCGTTCGTGGTCCACGGGGGCGAAGCCGGTCGCCATCGAAGGATTCGCCGGATTCAAGGTCGGCATGACGCACGCCTTCATCGTCGACTACCGGAAGCGGTCCACGACCGCCGGCCAGGAGGTCGCCGTCCCTGTGACCGTGGTGGAGGTTCCTCCCCTGCGGGTCGTGGCCGCCCGACTCTATGCCCGGAACCCGTACGGGGCCCGCTCGGTTTCGGAGGTCTGGTCGTCCGGCCTCTCGGAGGAGCTATTCCGGCGTATTCCGAAGCATCCCGCGAGTCCCCCCGAAGCGCTTGAAGCGTTCGGCAAGACCCCGGCGGACGAGGTCCGTCTGGTTGTGCACACGCAACCACAGCTCCTCACGGGAACCGGCTCCAAGACTCCGCATCTCTTCGAGGTACGGGTCGCCGGGGAGAAGTTCGAGGAGCGGCGCGCGTTCGCCCTCGAGCAGCTGGGCCAGGAGATCCCGGCGGACCGGCTGACGAAGGAAGGGGAGTTCCTCGACGTTATCGGTGTCACGAAGGGTTTCGGTTTTCAGGGGCACATCCAGCGCTGGGGAGTGAAGCTCCAGCCTCGGAAGAACTCGAAGCACCGCCGGATGATCGGGACCCTCGGACCTCACAATCCGAGCTTCGTGACCTATCGGATCCCGCAGGCGGGCCAGCAGGGGTACCACCGGCGGACGCAGTTCAACATGCGGGTTCTCAAGATCGTTCGCGACCCGCGCACCGACCCGATTACCCCCGCGGGAGGTTTCCCGCACTATGGTGAAGTCCAGAGCGCCTGCCTCGTCCTCCACGGCTCGCTTCCGGGACCCGCCAAGCGCCTTCTGCGGTTCCGTGCCCCGATGCGGAGCCACGTCACCTCCGTCGAGAAGGTCGACCTCCGCTATCTTAGCACGCGGTCGAAGCAGGGCGCATGACGCCGGACGCCCCGCCGACCGACCGACTGTCCGTCGCGGAGCGAGCGGCCCCGCACCATCGGGTCCATCTGTTCGGCCTCGATGGTAAGCCCGGCACCCAGATCGCCCTCCCGCTGGCGTTCTCTTCCCCCGTCCGCGCGGACCTGATCCGACGCGCGGTCGTCGCGGCGCAGAGCCACCGCCGCCAACCGTACGGTACGAGTCCCACCGGCGGGCTCCGGCACTCGGTGGAATGGTCCGGCAAGGGCCGCGGCGTGGCGCGCACCCCGCGCCTCATGGACTCCATGACGGGAGCGCAGGCGCCGAACACCGTCGGGGGCCGGCTCACGCACCCGCCCAAGGTCGAGCGGATCTGGACGAAGAAGATCAATCGCAAGGAGCGACAGCTCGCGTTCTCCTCCGCGCTCGCGGCGACCCGCGACGCGAAGCTCGCGAGCGGCCGTGGTCACTCAATCCCTCACGCGCTCCACCTGCCGGTTGTGGTGGAGGACCCGGTCGAGGAGATCGCGCGGACCCGGGACGCCCGGGAGCTCCTGGAGCGGCTCAAGCTCTGGGACGACGTGGAACGCGCGCGCGACGGAATCCACCTCAGGGCCTCGGGACGCGCCCGTCGTCGGGGTCGCGTCCGACGTAACCCGCGCAGCCTGCTCCTCGTAACGAGTGGACCGGGAAAGGCGCTCGGCTTCCGAAACCTCGTCGGCGTCGATGTGGTCCCCGCGCGGCGCCTCGCGACCGAGGACCTCGCTCCCGGTGGCGACGCCGGACGCCTCACGGTCTTCTCCCGAGCGGCGGTCGAGTCGCTCCGGGAGCGGCTCGGGGAGGTCGCCCCATGACGACGCTCCAGCACCGAATCATCCTGCACGCCTACGTCACCGAGAAGTCGATGGACGAAATGGAGCGGCAGAACAAGCTCGAATTCGTCGTCGACCGGCGCGCGAACCGTGCCGAGATCCGCCGGGCGGTCGAGGACACCTACCAGTGCAAGGTCGCGAAGATCACCGTGAAGATCGTCCGGACGGGCAAGATCGCCACGGTTCGGCTCGCGAAGGAGTTCTCCGCCGAGGACATCGGCGGACGGGCGGGAGTGTTCTGATGGGAAAGCGCGTTATCTCCCGCCGCCGCGGCGCCGGCACGGGCCGGTACCGCTCTCCGAGCCACCGGCACCACGGAGCCGTCTACCACCCGGCCCCCGAGATCGTCGGGGAAGGGAAGGTCGTCGCCATCGTCCCGGCCCCGGGCCGTTCGGCCCCCGTCGCCGAGGTGCTGGCCCCCGAAGGCTCGACCGTTCGCGTTCTCGCTACCGCCGGCCTCGCGACCGGCGACACGATCGCGTTCCAGGAAGGGAAGCTCGACCGCGGGTCGATCCTCCCGCTCGGGAAGATCCCCGATGGGACGCTCGTCTCGAACCTCGAGGTCAAGCCGTTCGACGGCGGCCGTCTGGTGCGGGTCGCCGGTGCGAGCGCGCTCGTGGTGGCACACTCGGGGTCCGAGGTCACTGTGCAGCTCCCCTCCGGTGCGTTCAAGCAGCTGCTCGCGACGTGCCGGGCCCAGGTCGGCGCGGTCGGCGGCGGGGGCCGGCAGGAGCGCCCGATCATCAAGGCCGGCAAGAAGTTCTGGGCCACGCGCTCGCTCGCGCGTCCGCCGTTCAAGGTTCGCGGGGTCGCGATGAACCCGGTCAACCACCCGTTCGGCGGCGGCGCCCACCAACACGTGGGCCGGCCAAGCACCGTGTCGAGCGGGACGTGGCCCGGCGCGAAGGTCGGCCGGTTCTCGCGCTCGGCCCGGAAGAAGCGCGAGCTCCGAGAACGGAGGAGGGCGTAGGTATGCCGAAGGCGCGTCGTGCGAAGAAGGTCGAGGCCCGTCGGAAGCGGGAGTTCACCCTCCGGGGAAAGACCCTCCCCGAGCTCCAGTCGATGAGCCTCAACGACTTTGCGAAGTTCGTCACGGCGCGAGCCCGTCGGTCGATCCGACGCGGGTTCAGCCCCGAGACCGTCCTGTTCCTCGAGCGGATGCGCGGGACGGACGCTTCGAAGGTCGTCCGCACGCATTGCCGCGACGCGCTCGTGCTCCCGGAGCACGTCGGCCGAAAGGTGGCCATCCATAACGGGAAGGAATTCAAGGAAATCGAGGTCCGACCCGAGATGATCGGACACTACTTCGGCGAGTTCGCGCTGACGCGACGCTTCGAGAAGCACTCGGGGCCGGGCGTCGGAGCGACGCGGTCGTCGAAGTTCATGCCGCTGAAGTGAGGCGGGAGGTCGGTCGATGAGGGGGTACACCTACCGCGCCGAATCGGGCGTCTCCGTCGCCCGGGCCCGGGGGGTGGAGATCCCGATCTCTCCGAAGAAGACCTACGAGGTCCTGAACGCGATCCGCGGGCTCCCGGTCGACCGCGCGACCACGATCCTCGAGGACGCGATCGCGCTCCGCCGGGCGATCCCGTTCCGCCGGTATAACCAGGAGACGGCCCACCACGTCGGCACCGGCCCGGGCCGGTACGCGAAGAAGGTGGCGAAGAACGTCCTCCAGGTCCTCGAGAACGCCCGCGAGAACGCGGAGTACGAGGGGCTCGACGCGGACCGCCTCTTCATCAAGGTCGCCGCGAGCAGCCGGGGCCGGATCCGCAAGGCGAACATGCCGCGCGCCCACGGACGCGCAACGGCATGGCACGAGCAGACCACCTCGATCGAGATTGTCCTCGCCGAGCGCAAGGAGGCCGAATGAGCGCCGAGCGCAAGGTGATCCAGGAACAGATGCGCCGGGTTCTCCTCAAGGATTACCTGGTCCAGGAGAGCGCCCGGGCCGGCTTCGGGGGGCTCGACATCACGCGCACGCCGATGGGCACCCGGGTCACGTTGATCTGCGAGCGGCCCGGGATCCTCATCGGGCACCGCGGCGAGCTCATCAAGCGGCTGACCGAGGACATCCACGCGCGCTTCCAGCTCGATAACCCCCAGATCGAGGTCCAGGAGGAGCGCTCGCCAAGCCTCAACGCGCAGCTGATGAGCGAGAAGCTCGCCTCGACCCTGGAGCGCGGCTGGCACTTCCGCCGGGCCGGGCACTCCACGGTACGACGGATCATGGAGGCCGGGGCCCGGGGCTGTCAGGTAATCCTCTCGGGAAAGCTCACCGGTGAGCGCCACCGCACCGAGCGGTTCAAGGCCGGAACGATCAAGTACTGCGGCGAAGCGGTCCACCTCTGGATCGACAAGGGGTTCTACCAGGCGCGGCTCAAGCCCGGCGCGATCGGCGTCAACGTCTGGATCATGCGCCCGACCGCGAAGCTCCCGGACGAGATCCTCGTGAAGGGGATCACCGAACGACCGAAGGCGGCGCCCGCCGAGATCCCGCCGGTCGATGAGACGGTCGCCCCAGTAGCCATCGGGCCGGAATCGGAGGCTCCGGACACCCCATGACGCTCGAGCGGATGAAGGATCTTCGGGGCCTCTCGGACGAGGAGCTCCGCCGCCGAATCGCCGACGACGAGAACACCCTCCTGCGGGAACGCGGGGTCGCCGCGATGGGCGGCGCGCCGCCGAGCCCGGGGCGGATGCGCGCGCTCCGAACGAACGTGGCGCGCGCGCTCACGGTGCTGAACGAACGCGCCCGGGCGGCCCGAACGGGCCGAGGCTCGCCGGGGGCGCGTAGGTGAGCCGATGCCGAAGCACCTCCCCACCCCACCGGACTTCTCTCGTGCCGAGCGCGAGGCGTTCGCGGGCGAGATTCTGGGCGCATCGGTCGTTCTCCCGGCGTCGGCCGGGATCCGCGGGCCCCTCCGAGGGACGCTCGTCGACGAATCGCTCAATACGTTCACCGTTCGTCTTGCGGGCTCCTCCCGCACGGTGCGCGTACCGAAGGCCGGTCTCGAGGGGACGATCACGCTCCCATCGGGCGAGTTACCGTTAAGAGGGGACGTCCTTCGCGTGCGCCCCGAAGACCGCACGAAGCGCTTGCTTGCCGGCGGCTCTCGGAGG
>DASPQG010000091.1:0-32110 GCA_035625085.1 Thermoplasmata archaeon | reverse complement strand
GAAGGAGTTTCTCGCGCCGCATGACGGACAAAGCATGGTCGCGGGGCGGCGGGGAGGGCCCCCGGTCTTGACCAGCAAGAAGGTGCCGACGATGACTAACACCGCGCCCGGGCCTACGAGGGCTGCAGAAACCAGTTCTACGAGCGGACTGCCGAACGAGTACCCCGGGCCGGACATCGCTATCGGAACTCCGAAGAGACCGAACAACACCGTGGCGATTCCCCCAATGAGATAGCCCGCACCGATGCGCGGACGAGGGGCGTGCGGTGAGGCCGGCAAAAAGGGGGAGGTCGGCGCTGCCACAACCCACGAGAGGACGTGGCGCTGCATTAGCAGAGCGCCCTCAGAACCACCGACCGTCCTCAACTCCGTAGGTCTGAGTGATCCCTCGGCCGCCCGAGCCTCTCGTTCGCACGAACGGGTTGCCCTTTCGAGCCACGAGTCTTCCGACGGACGCACGCTTGAGTCTGAATCCTCGCGCTGAGTGCCCCCGGAGCAAGGCCCGCACCTTGGACACTTTCTTATGCCAACGGTTCGGAGTGGTCGGCCAGCCAGACTGCCAATGGGTCGGCGTAGTTCGGAGTCACATTGACCTCCTGACCCGACGGGCGAGTTTCAGCCACTCGGTGGAACCCAGCAGCTCAATGGGGCTCCGGCGCTGAATAGGAAAGGCAATTCGCGGGTCTTCGAGGTTCCCGGCCCGGAAACCGTGGTTCCCGGGCCGGCGGCACGTCATTTTACTGACGTGCCGGCCAGGTCGTGGTAGTAAGCCCCGTTCCGTTTCAGGCAGCATTCGACTGCGCGCTCTCCTCGACGGTCGCGGAAACGGTTCATCCCGTCCGTCAGGGCTTGCTCCCGGGGAGTCGGCCGTTTCACCAGTTCCCGATGGATCCTCCGACGCGACGCCTTCACCGTGCCACCGGGCTGTGTCGTTTCTGCTCCGGAGCTCAGACTCTCGCCTGTCGGGCTCCCACCCGACCCCGTGTTTCCCGGAGCGGGGACTTTCCTCAGCGGCCGGCCGTTGCCGGCTCGGACCACCGTCAGCTGCCCTCCACCTCCTGGCGAAGGAACGACCCCTCGTGGAGGCAAAAAGGCTCCGGTAGCGCGGGACTTGACCACCGGGGCGAAGACCGAATAACCCGCGAGCGGTCCCCCGGGGGATGTCCGGCACTCCGCTCCCCCGGGCGGGCTCCTCTCCGCCACGGCCTCCCCGAGGACCCGGGCTCATGCCCTGTCTCCTCCTCCGGAAGGGGCAGGTCTGCCTCCCCGGACCCGACGGCCCACTTCCGGCGCACGCTCCGGACGGCTCCCCGTTCGATCCGTTCGACGTCGTCGACCGCCTGGCCGAGGTGTATTCGATGGTCTACGTCGTGGATCTCGACGGAATCGAGCGGGGTGACCCCCAGCTCGACTACCTCCAGGAGATCGCTCGTGAGGTTTCGTTTTGGGTGGACGGGGGAGTTCGCACCGCCGAGCAAGCGATCGACATGCTGATCACCGGCGCCCGCCGCGCCGTGCTGTCGAGCGCCTACCTGCGTGGGCCCCGGCAGTTGAAACGAGCCTGGCGCCTCTCGACCGAGCTCGTGTTCGAGATGGAGATCGACCGCGGAGGCCACCTGGTTCTGGGGGATCCCGCTTGGGGCGTAAATGATCCCCTGGAGCTCGCGCGGATGGTCCGAGAGCTCGGGCCGGACCATCTGATCCTCTCTCCTCGCGAGACCGACCCGGACTGGAACCTGGTCGCTCGGGTCGCGGCCGGCGGGCCGACTTGGGTCGACGGATCGTTCGAAGCTCGCGACGCCTCCTCGCTGACGAGCGCCCATGCGGCGGGTGGCATCTTCCATATTGATGACCTCCTGCGACACTGGAATGACCGACCCCTTTCTGGGAGTGGCTCAACGTGAAGGAATCTCCTCGATGCGCGATGATGAGAACAAGAACCAGCTGATCTGGGATGAATAATGGGCGGGCTGAGCGCGCGAGGACGAACAGACGAGGTGGGGACTCCGCCCAATCCTTTTAGCTGACGAACGAGTCGCCCGCCGCCCAGGAAACCATGCCGGACCCCTCGTCGCTCCGAATCCGATTTCCCGACGGGAAGGAGGAGGCGTTTTCTCCAGGGACGCTCGCTGGGGAGGCACTCCGCCGGTGGGACGCCGGCCAGGCGAAGGGCGCACTCGCGGCTTCGTGGAACGGCATACCCGTCGACCTCACCTTCCCACTGCCGACCAGTGGCGATCTCGCCCCCCTCACATTCGAGGACCGTGCCGGGCGCGATATCCTGCAGCACTCGTCGGCCCATCTCGTCGCGAAGGGCCTGGTCGAGACGATTCCCGACGCCCGGCCGACCCACGGCCCGCCGACGGAGGAGGGGTTCTTCTACGATTTCGACGTGCGCCCGTTGACCCCGTCGGACATCGATTCGGTGCGGGCGTCCATGGATCGCGCGATCCGATCGCGTGAGCCGTTCGTGCGGCGCGAACTCTCGCGACCCGACGCGGAGAAGCTGTTCGCCGCCAACCCGCACAAGCTCCGATACATCGCCGAGACTCCACCGGGCGAGCCGGTTTCCGTCTACGACACCGGAAGCTTCACCGACTTGTGTCGGGGACCGCATGTACCGGACACGGGCTGGCTCGAGGGCGTTCACATCCTCGGCTTTTCCGCGATCGCCCAAGACGAACCTGCGGCCGCTCCGATCCAACGGATCCGAGGAGTGGGGTTTCCGAGCCGCAGCCAGCTGGAGCAGTACCTCAAGATGCGGGCCGAGGCGGAGGCGCGTGACCACCGAACTCTCGGTACGAAGCTCGACCTCTTCTCCTTCAACGACCAGGCTCCCGGATTCCCGTTCTGGCACCCCAACGGGATGATCATCGTACGGGAGCTCGAGAAGTTCGTCCGAGAGCATCTCGAAGAGGCCGGCTACTCCGAGATCCGGACCCCGCTCCTCTTCGCCCAGCCGGTCTACGAGACGAGCGGCCACTGGGAGCACTACCGGGAAGACATCTTCATCACCGAGGCGGACGGGCGCACGTTCGGATGGAAGCCGATGAACTGTCCGGGCTCGATGCTGATCTTCCGCTCTCGGGCCCGGAGCTACCGAGAGCTACCGATGCGGCTCGCGGAGTTCGCCCCGCTCCATCGAATGGAGGCGAGTGGGACGCTCCACGGACTCACCCGGGTACGCGAGTTCGTGCAGGATGACGCTCACATCTTCCTCACCGAAGAGCAGGTCGAACCCGAGATTCGGACGCTCTTTGCCTGGATCGAACGAGCGTTCCGGACGTTCCGGCTCGATTGGAGCGTAGAGCTATCGACCCGTCCTGCGAAGTTCCTCGGAGAGAAGGAGACCTGGGACCGGGCGGAGGCCACGCTCGAGCACGTCCTCAAGACGAGCCACGCAAAGTACCGGGTCGCCCCCGGCGAAGGGGCGTTCTACGGTCCGAAGATCGACATCCACATCCGGGACAGCTTGGGACGGCCTTGGCAGACCGGCACGATTCAGCTCGACTACCAGATTCCGGCACGGTTCGGTCTCGAGTATCAGGGACCGGACGGCCAGCTGCACCGCCCGGTCGTCGTCCATCGGACGATCCTCGGCACCTGGGAGCGGTTCCTCGGGGTGCTGCTCGAACACGTCAACGGCCGGCTGCCGCCCTGGCTCGCGCCGACGCAGGTGCGCGTCCTGCCCGTGACCGACCGCCATGCCCCCGCGGCCCAAGGACTCGTCGAGGAGCTGCGAGCCGCGCGGGTGCGCGCAGAGGCGGTCGGAACGGAGGATTCGATCGCCAAGCGGGTTCGGAACGCCGAGGTCGATCGAATCCCGTGGGTGGTCGTGCTCGGCGACAAGGAGGTCGCCGACGGGACCGTCGCTCTCCGACTCCGCGGAACCAAGGAGACCCGGACCTTCTCCCGCCCGGAGTTCCTCGCGTACGTTTCCGAACGGATCCACCGGCGGGAGTTCGACCCGTAGGTCGGCGACTACATCGAGCGCGATCGCCGCGAGCGCCGGGCCTCGATGCGAGCGTCGAGGTACATCGTCTCGAGCTCGGCGGAACCGACCTGGTGCTCCGTCCGAAGATGATCTCGCATCCGCACGAGCTCGACGGGCTGCCCACAGACCTTGCATGGCACCCGCGAGCGTCGCATCTCGGCGTCCCGGCCGCCCGAGGGTTGCACGATTACGCTACGGTCGGTGGGCCATAAAGACCCCTTCGGCGGTCGGGCACGAGGGGTAGACGGCCCGGGCGGGCAAGGTTTAATTACGCATCCCCTTGAACGCCCTCGACTTTCGAGGGGGATTCATGGATTTGTCAACCGGTCAGTTTGAGCTGCTCATCCTGTTGGCCGCCCTCGTTGGAATCGCGTACGCGGGCCTCCAGACGATGCTGGTCCTCCGGGAGGACGAAGGCAACGAGCGGATGCGCGAAATCTCGGCCGCGATCCGAGAAGGGGCGCTCGCCTTCCTGCGGCGCGAATATACGTTCGTTTTCGCCGCGGCCGCGGTTCTCGCGCTGATCATCGCTTTCGCGTTCAACATTACCGGCGACGGAGCTCGCCTCGCGATCGGCTTCGTCTTTGGCGTCGGGGGAAGCGCGCTCGCGGGAGCCGTGGGAATGGTCGTCAGCATCCGCGCCAACGTCCGGACCGCGGCGCACGCGATGAAGGGGAGCCTCCCCGCGACGATGCGCTATGCCTTCCGGGGCGGGAGCGTGACCGGAATGTCGGTAGCCAGCCTCGCCCTGCTCGAGCTGGTCGGTTTCTACTGGGTGTTCAACGGCAATGTCCTCGACATGGTCGGTGTTCTGTTCGGCGCGTCGTTGATGAGCCTCTTCGCCCGGGTCGGCGGCGGCATCTACACCAAGGGAGCCGACGTCGGGACGGACCTGGTCGGTAAGGTCGAGGCGGGGATCCCGGAGGACGACCCACGGAACCCGGGCGTCATCGCGGACAACGTCGGCGACAACGTAGGCGACTGCGCTGGGATGGCGGCCGACCTGTTCGAAACGTACGTCGTGACGGCGCTCGCGGCGATGCTGCTCGCCTACCTGATCGGCCTCACCGGGTCCTCCTCGCTGACCACGGTCTTCCCGAACGCGGTGATCTTCCCGATGCTGGTCTGCGCGTGGGCGATCGTCTCGACGATCGTCGGCACGTTCTTCGTGCGCATGACCGCGAAGGGAACGATCATGGGGGCCCTCTACCAGGGCCTGGCGGCCACTACGGGGGTCGGACTCGTCGGCCTCTACGTGCTTGACTCGCTCTTCATGGGTGGCAACCTCGGCATCTTCGTCTCCACCGCCGTCGGCCTCATCGTGATGGTCCTGATCGTGATCATCACCGATTACTACACGAGCGCGAAGTATCGCTCCGTCCACAAGATCGCGGAGGCGTCGCAGGCCGGAGCAGGCCCGACGGTCATCAGCGGGCTCTCGGTCGGCCTCGAGTCGACCTGGCTTCCCGCGATCACGCTTGTTGGGGGGACTCTGATCGCGTACGCCGCCGTCGGGTGGTACAACGGCTTCTCCTGGTCGAGCGCGCCGGACAGCTACTTCGGGCTCTACGGGATCGGGCTCGCGGCCGCCAGCATGCTGTCGGTCACCGGGATGATCATCTCCATCGACGCATTTGGTCCAATCACCGACAACGCGGGCGGGATCGCCGAGATGGCGAAGCTCCCCGATACCGCGCGGGCGATCACCGATCCCCTCGACGCGGTCGGCAACACGACGAAGGCGATCACGAAGGGATACGCGATCGGTTCCGCGGTCCTCGCCGCCCTGGCGCTGTTTGCGGCGTACACGTTTGCCGCCGCCAAGGACTGGGGCGGGACGCACACGTGGAGCGACTTCACGAGCCTCCTGACGCTGTCGCAACCGGTGGTCCTCGCGGGCCTCGTGATCGGGGCCGCGCTTCCGTTCCTGTTCACTTCGTTCCTGATGAACGCGGTCGGTGTCGCGGCGGAGAAGATGGTCTTCGAGATCCGCCGTCAGTTCCGCGAGATCGCGGGACTGCTGCAAGGCACGGCCAAGCCCGACTACGGCAAGTGCGTCGACATCGTGACGCTCACCGCGCTTCAGCAGCTCGCGGTCCCGGCGATCATTGCAGTCGCGACCCCGCTCGCGGTCGGATTCCTCCTCGGGCCGGTGGGGCTCGCCGGGCTCCTGCTCGGGACGATCATCTCGGGATTCCCGCTCGCGCTCACGATGACGACGGGCGGAGCCGCCTGGGACAACGGCAAGAAGTACATCGAGAGCGGCCACTTCGGGGGCAAGCGCTCCGAGGCGCACAAGGCGGCGGTTGTCGGCGACACGGTCGGTGACGCTACGAAGGACACGGCGGGTCCGGCCATCAACCCGCTCATCAAGGTCGTGAACACAATCTCGATCCTGTTCATCGCGCTGATCGTCGCCCACTCGGTGATTGGCATCTAACGGTCGAGCCGGAATCGCCGAGCCGCGGGGTTGATAAGGTGCGCCGCCTTAGCGCCCGTTGAAGCCATCATGTGCGACACGTGCGGCTGCAAGACCAAGAAGAAGCCGTAGGACGGTAGCCACGTCGGGGATTCTCCCGGCCTGACTCACGTTCGAACGACGGTTTGGCCGACCAGCGGAGCGGATGGAATGCTGGGGGCGGGGAGACTTCCCGGCGGTCGCGCTAACAGGCCGTGCAGTGCGTCCCAAACGTTCAGGCGTAGTGGCTGAGGCTCGAGCGCTCCTTCTTGGAGGCCTCGGCCTGGCCCCCGCGCTCTTCCCGTCGGCGCTCCCGCTCGCACTCCTCCTCGGTGACCCACACGAACTCGATGTCCTCGGGGTGGTCGTGCGAGATGAAGGCGCCCGCCTCGAAGGCGCTCGACAGCAGCTCCTCGAGATTGTCGGCCTCGTTACCCTCGAGTCGACCGGCCGTTCGCCAGAACCAGTCGGGGGCCTTGCCCGCCGCCTGCAAGTACTCGGTGATGAGGTCGTAAATCGAAGTCCGATCGTCCGCCATGCGGACGTGGAGGTGGCGGTCCTTGTCGTTCGACGCGGGTGCGTCGGGCGCGGTCATCGCGCGACCAACTGCCGGCCTCCTATAACGGCTCGGCTCGGTCCCTGCGGACGACCCACTCTTCAAGAGCCGCTGCGGATTGGGGGAATCCGTGTATACGCCGGACCGGGGTTCCGCACCACCGCCTCCACCTGCTGGGGGACGGGATACGACCCGGAACCAGCGATACGCCTACCTCGTCGGTCGGCTCCGCAACCGGCAGATCACGATGGAAGAGGCCACGGAGCTCTTCACGATCATGAACTCGATGATTCTCTCCGGCGAAGCAGCACGGGCGGCGCTGACGCGTGTCCCGCCCCCGCCGCCCCCGTCCGCCCCGCCGCCGTCGGGAACTCCTTCTGCTGAGGGAATCGTCGCGAGCGGAGACGATCTTCTGCTGGTGGGCCTGCTCGCGATGGGGGCTGGGGCGGGAGTGATCGCCGCGATGAGCAAGAGGTTCCAAGAGGCGACACCGGCCGCCGGATCCACGGCGAACTCCCGTTCCAGTACGGTCCCTCCGACCCGAAAGGGGTAGCGGATGGGACCCGACCGGTTCGTCTTTGCGCACCTCGCGGACGCGCACGTCGGAGCTTGGCCGCGGGACCCGGCCGTTCGGACGGCGCTCCGCGAAAGCCTGCTAGCCGCGCTCCGTGTGGCCGCGGAGCGGGACGCGCAGTTCCTCCTGATCTCGGGGGACCTCTTCCACACTCCCGTGCCCGACCCGGGCGAGGTCGCCCCGGTCGCGGCCGCCCTGCGCCAGTTCGTCGACGAGGGGCGCCGCATCTACGTGATCTACGGCTCGCACGACTATGTCGCCCATCGAACGAGCTGGCTCGATGTACTCGCCGAGACCGGTGTCTTCCTCAAGGTCGCTCCGGAGGCCGTGCGGGCCGAGGGCACCCGGTGGAGCCTCCCGTTCCATGTCGACGAGCCGACGGGGGCCCGGATCGCCGGGATCTCCGGTCGATCGCACGGGCTGGACCGCGAGTACTTCCGCGCGGTCGATGCGGAGGCGTTCCGGGCCGAACCCGGATTCAAGATCTTTCAGTTCCACGCGGCCGTCGAGGAGTACCTTCCGGCAAGCCTTCGGGAGCACATCCACGGAATCCGGATCGCGGACCTCCCCGCGGGCTGCGACTACTATGCGGGAGGACACATCCACTACACGTACGTCGGCGAGGGGCCCGGGGGCGGGCTGCTCGTGAATCCGGGCGCGGTCTTCGGCACCAGCCGGACCGACCTCGAGAACGGCGAGCAGGGCCGCACCCATCAGGGGATTGTCATCGTGACGGTCGATCGGGGGCGGCCCTCCATCGAGTTCATCGACACGGTCCCCCGAGGGGCCGTCCATCTCGTCGACGTGGACGTGTCGGGAAAGACCGCGATCGAAGCGCGCGCGGAGCTCGAGCGCCGTCTCTCCGGCGAGGCTGGCTCAGGCGCGCTCGTCTTCCCCCGCGTGCATGGGACCCTCGCCGACGGAAGCCTGGCGAGCCTCGCGCTCACGGAGGTCGCCCGGTCCCGGGGGCCGCGGGCCGGGTCGGTCCACTGGGACCTCCGGGATCTCGCTCCCGCTCCTTCGGAAGGGACGCCGGCCGCCTCCGAGAGCGACATCGAGGCCGAGCAGCTGCGGCGGCTAGTCGCGGAGACGATGGTGGGCCGGCCCTGGCTCGAAGGGACGGAGGGGGAACGGCGTGTGCGAGAACTGCTGCGCGAACTCGGGCTTCCGAAATCGGAGGGGGAGTCTCGTCAGGACTACTCGACCGCGCGGATCGGAAACGCGCGGCGCGTGCTCGGAGTCCGGCGGGAGTCTTCGGGGGGGTAGCGCCGGACCGTGCGGCTCAGTCGCCTCCGCCTCAAGAACATCCGAAGTTACGAGACCGCGGACGTCTCGTTCACGGAAGGCACCACGCTCATCGTCGGGGATGTCGGGTCCGGGAAGACCAGTCTCCTCTACGCGATCGAGATGGCCCTCTTCGGTGTCGCCGAGGTGAACGCGGCGTATCTGGTCCGGCATGGTGCCGGGCACGCTGAAGTCTCCGTCGAGTTCGAGGGGGACGAGAAGCGCTACGAGATCTCCCGCCGATTCCGCCGGCTCCGGCGTAAGGGGCAGGAGACGTTCGAGGCCGAGCGGATTCGTTTCACAGAGGGGGGTGCTGAGACCGCCTACTCCGCGACCGAGCTGCGCCAACGCGTCATCGACCTCCTCGGGTTCCCCGACAATCCGAGCCCCCAGGCGCATTCCGACCTTTGGCGGTGGGCGGTCTACGTCCCGCAGGAGAGGATGCGGGACATCCTCGGCGCCCGGCCCCAGGACCGCCTCGAGACGGTACGGAAGGCCCTTGGGGTCGAACGGTACCGCACGGCGGCGGAGAATGCCCAAGAGCTCGCGACCGACCTCCGCCGGACGGCCGCCGCGCGCCGCGCCGAGGCGGACCGGCTGCGCCATTTCGATGAGGAGTTCGCCGAGGCGAGCGCGCTCGGCGATCGACTCCGTCTCGACCGTGTCGAGCTCGAGCGATCGCTCGCGGGCCAGCTCGAACGCGTCTCCGCCCTGGAGACGACACGGAAGGAGGCCGAGGAACGTGCCCGCCGGGCCGAGGCCGACGATCGCGAACTCGAAAGTCTCGAACGAGAGGCGGAGACCGATCGGAGTTCCCTCGAGGCCGCGCTCGCGGAGCTGCCACGGCGCCAGTCGGAGGCGGCGCGCCTGACGGAGGAGCTTCACGCCCTCGAGCGAGACGCGAACGGGCTCGACCCGAGCCGCGCCGCGCTCACGAAGACGGAGCAGGAACTTAGCCGCGCGCGCGCGGAACTCGACCGTCGGGCAGCCGACCTCCGCTCGCTTGCGGGGGCACGGGCGCTCAAAACCTCGGCCGAGGAGCGAGAACAGGAAGCCCAGATGGCCCTCGATCACGCCCGAGCCGAGGAGGGAGAGGCGGGTCGGGTCCACGAGGAGGCCCTCGCTGAAGGGCCGAGCAAGGAGCCCCCGGCTCCCGCCCCCGACCCGCTTTCGCGCATCGAGGAACGGCTCGCGATCGCTCGCGGGGACGAGACCACCGCTCTCCAGCGACTCACCCAGGCCGAGAGCTCGCTCGCCGAGCTCGAGGAACTGTTGCGCGGTGGCGTCTGCCCGCGTTGCCATCAACCGGTACGGCCCGCAGAGTTTGCGCCGCACCGGTCCGAGGCGCGTGCCTCGGTCCAGGAAGCGAAGGCCCGGCTATCGGCCGCCGAAGAGCTTCGGGCTCACACGGAACAGGAACGGAACGCCCGCGAGCGGTACGAACGCGCCTCGGAGCGATGGAAAGAGGTCGAAAAGCGGCGGAAGGCGACCGGAGCTGCCCGGGAACGGGCCGCGCGCGCCGCCCAGACGGCCGCGCGGAAACTCGAATCCGCTCACGCCGCTGGGGAGGAAGCCCGCGGCCGGCTCGCCCAACTCCTCCCCCGGGAATCCGAGGAGGCGGCCGTTCGAGAGCGGGTCGCCGGACTCGAGGCGGCAACGGCAGAGAAGACCCGGGAAGTCGAGCGCGCGGTGCGCGCGGTCGAACGGCGCGGTGGAATCGAACGATCCATGGCCTCGATCGAAGGCGAGCTCGGCCGAATCGAGCGGGAGGTCGTCGCCGTGCGGGCCCGACTCGAGACCCGGGGCCAGCGCGTCGCCGCGCTCCGGTCCGTCCGCGCGAGCTCGGACGCGCTCAGCGAGGCGGCCCGCTCGGCGACTCGACAACTCTCCGACGCCCAGAACTCGCTCGCGGAGACGAGGGCCGCCAAAGCCCGGCTGGACACTCGGCTCGACGAGGCGGACCGCCGGGTCCGGTCGGCCGAGAGAGGACGGCAGGAACGCGCCGAGCTCACGGCGGAGGCGAGGGAGATCGACGACAAGGCGACGTGGGTCGGCACCGCCTTCCGATCGGCCGTGCTTGACATGGAACAGAAGCTGTTGACCCACGCCCAAGGGATGTTCGAGCGGGAGTTCGCCCGGTACTTCGCCTCGTTGGTGGATGACCCGGCCTTGGTCGCTCGCACCGACCCCGCCTTCACTCCGCTCGTGATGATCGAGGGGGAGTGGACGCCGGCGGAGGCGCTGAGCGGAGGCGAGCGCACCAGCCTCGCGCTCGCATTCCGCCTCGCGCTCGCGCGGGTGGTCCGTTCGATGGGGAGCCTCCATCTCGACACAATCCTCCTGGACGAGCCAACGGACGGGTTCTCCCCCGAGCAGGTGATCCGCATGGGAGAGCTCCTGGAGGAACTCGCCCTCCCCCAAGTGATCCTGGTATCCCACGAGTCACAGCTCGCGGCGATCGCCGATCGTGTGGTGCGAGTGCAGAAGGTCGAGGGACGATCGGTGCTTGACACTACAGCCCCGTCCCCGGCGGGCGCGAACGGCCCGCCCAGCCCGGTGGCCGTGGAACGAACGGCCTAACCGACGAGCGCGAGGAACTGCTCTCGGTTCCACGGCGGTCGGGCCGCGATCTCCAGGTTCTCGGAGAGGTGCTCGGACCGTTTCTGCCCCACGAGCGGGGCGATCGTGCCGGGGGCCGAACGGGCGAACTGCAGAGCGGTTTGCGCGGGCGTGAGCCCTTCGCGCTTCGGTCCCGAACGAGCGAGCTGGCCTTGGACGAGGGGGACGCTTGTGAAGCAGCCGACGCCGAGCGCGCGGGCGGCGTCGAAGAGCGTCGTGCGGCTTCCCGCGACCGGCTGGTTTCGGAGCGTCGCCGCCTCGGGCATCGCGATGTTGAAGGGAAACTGGACGAAGCGAAAGCCATGCTCCTCTCCGCCCACCTCGCGCGCGAGGTGGACCGCGGTTTCGAGATCGAAGAACCCGGGGTGGTCCGGACGGGCCCGAAGACAGTCCCAGGTCGCGAGGCCGTACGACACGAGATGCCCCTTGTCGCGAAACCGCTCGTACAAACGGAAAGCCTCTTCGAGGCGCGAAAGGAACTCCTCCCGACCGACCGCCGGAAGCTGGGCATCCGCGGCGTTGTGAAGGTAGAGCAGGTCGACCGTATCCAGGCCAAGGTTCCGTCGGCTCCGCTCGAACTGGTCCGTGAGGTACGCTCGGCTCATCGCATGGCACCCGTCCACGATGTCCTCCGGGCGGAGGATTCCGGGCTCGATCAGTTCCTTCTCGACCCAACGCTCGGTTGGGGTCGAGGACTCCGCGTCGGGCGCAAGATACCCGTTCTTGGTCGCGACGAGCAGCTCGTCCCGTCCGATCTCGCCCCCCGCGATCAGCCGGGCTACGGCACGCCCCACGCTCCGCTCGGCGCGCTGGTGGCGGTAGTTGATCGCCGTGTCGAGCACGTTCACCCGGCCCGACGTCAGGCAGACGACCACGGCGTGTTCCACGGCGAGGTCAGTAGGCCCGTCCGGGGCACCGATGTAAGTGCCGAGTCCGATCGAAGAGAGCGTGAGGTCCCCGGGGGCCGACCGGAAGTGCTCGAGGGGGAGGCGACGACCGCCGACCGCGCGGTCCCGGAATCGTGCGGTACCGTCAGTGCTGACCTGACCGGGAAGCAAAGGCACGAGTTGCGGGGAACGCGCGACCTCAAAAGGTCGTCCGTGGGCTTCTCGATAGAAGGCCGGTCCCGGCAGCTTGATGAATCGACCCCGGATGGGGCCGACGAAGGCCCCGGATCGATGCCTCGCCGCAAGTACGGCCGGATGCAGAAGCCGATACCACCGGTGCCGCCGGAAAAGTGCCGGCTATGTCGATTGAAGAGGCCCTGTCCGATTCACCCCCGGACATCTCGGGAGTAGCGGTCCAGTTACTTCGCCGGGTGCGCCCGGGAGGCGTCTCGGGGATGGCGACGGACGGGCCGTCCGCCCGAGATGGCACCCACCGGGCAGTACGGGACGCACCAACCGCAATCCGTGCAGTTCGAATGAACCACGAGTTGCGTCGGCGTCAACTCCATCGCGTCCGGAGGGCAGACCGCCGTGCAAAGGCCGCAGAGAACGCACGTGTCCTGGTCGATGGTGATCATGGCGGAAAGAGCTCCCACTTCCAGCCGCGAATTCCCGCCGACCGTTCCTGAGTCGCAACGACGCGCGATGAGCGCTTCACGCTACGGGAGGCATGGACTCGGGATGCAGCGCTCGGCCCAGGGCCGCGAACCCGGTGAGAGCGCATTTCACGCGCACCGGCGAGAGCGGTATTCCGAGCTGCTGGAGGATGTCGTCCTTGGTGATCCGGTTCGCCTCTTCTAGGGTCAGCCCCGACACCTTCTCGGTCATCATCGAGGTGCTGGCCATGCTGATCGCGCACCCATCCCCCTCGAAACGAACGGTAGAGATCTTCTGAGTCGCGGGGTCCACCTTCAGCCGGATCGTAATGTGATCTCCGCAGAGGGGATTCGACTCCTCCCCGATTCGATCGGCGTCCGCGAGCGGCCCGAAGTTCCTCGGGCTCCGGTAATGCTGGAGGATTACCTCCTGATACATGTCATACATCTTCGGACTCCGACATCGAACTCACCGTCGCGGGCGTACTAAACGCCTTCCGAGAAGCCGGAATCACCAAGTGGTTTCGGCGACCCACGCTGCCGGAAGGCTCTCCGACGGCGATCCGTCAGGCCTCTGCTACCTCGTTCGGCACCGGCATCGCTAACGGGAGCCGTTCAAGTCGGGGTTCCTTCGGGGAGGGAGTGCGGATCCGAGCTCGGGCCTTCGCCGCCTCCGCCCAGAGGAGGTACTCGGCGTATTCCTCGGCGTCCCAGTCGCACATCCTGCTCCAGAAGAATGCGCCTTCCTACAAAGACGCTCGGTCGCCGCCCGCGCGACGGACGTCCGTGATCCAGCCGAGTTCCTGCGCGGCCTGTGACTCGCGCGAACGGAGGAGCGAGAGGGCCTTCGTGAAGCCGACCTTCCCGCTCATCTTATAAACACACCCGGGTGTGTAAATCCAATGGCTTCGGCGGTCCACCGATTCGAGGAGTGGCTCAGCTCCGACGAAGTCCGTCAGCTCTCCCAAGCCCAAGGGGACCCGGAGGAATTCGCGCACCAGCGGGCCGAGGCGTACGAGCGGTTCCTCGAGCTGCCGATCGAACCCAACCCGCTCTACCGAGGGTACGGCTATTTCACGAACGTGGACCTCACGGGCGTCGATGCCCTCGCGAAAGGCCCGCCGGTGGACCTTCCCCCGCCCATCCCGGGCGCGGTCCGGATCGTACACGACGTATCCGGGACTCGCGTCGATGTCCCGGCGGAGCTCGAGCGCGCCGGCGTGCGCGTGACGACGCTTACGGACATCTGGAACGCACATCGAACGGGGTTGGACGGGTTTTTCCGTGGCGTCGGAGAACCGTCGGACCGCCTCTCCGCGCTCGCGACCGCCCTCCTCAATCGCGGGTATCGACTCGACATCCCGGACCAGGTCCTCCAGCCGATCCGGATCCAGGAGGTCTCGGTCCTATCGGTACCGAAACAGGCTCTCTCCGTCCGCCGCGCCTTCCGGATTGGCGCGCGAGTGCAGCTGCTCGCCACGGAGGAGGTCTTCTCGACACCCAGCGCGACGGACGGTCAGCGTCTCTACGCTTCGAGTACGGACCTCGACCTCGGTGATCAGGCGAAAGTTCTCTTCCTGACGCTCCACGCGCCCGACCTTCGAACGGTTTCGGTGTACCGACGCACGGCAACGACCGGGAACGACGCACGGATCGGTTGGTTGTGGAATGGACTCGGCGGGTACCGCTCGAAGATTCGAAACCACACCCACCTCACCGGTCGCGGGTCGGTCGCGGAGGACCTCCAGACGTTCTACGGTGCCCGGGACCAGTCGTACGACAGTTCGTTCGACCTGACCCACTCCTCCACCGACACGCACGGGACGTCGTTCACGCGCGGCGTCTTCACGGACGAATCCCGGGGGATGAGCCGCGGACTGGTCCGGATCGAGCCCGACGCGAAGAAAACGGTCGCGGTGATCTCGGAACACGCGATGCTCCTTTCGCGCGGGGCTCGCTCCGACACGATCCCCATCCTCGAGATCCTCTGCCGCGACGTGAAGGCGACCCACTCGACCTCGGTGGCCCCGGTCGATCCGGAGAAGGTGTTCTACCTTGAGTCCCGTGGGGTAACGCAGTCGGAGGCGATCCGGTTGATCGGAGAAGGATTCCTGTCGAGCGTGTTCGACCGGGCCCCGATTGCGGGTCTCCGCGAAATCCTCTACCCCGCCCTGCAGTCCCGTTGGGACGGCAAGGAGATCACGTGGACCGAGGGCCGCTACCCCACACTTCCCCGTCTCGAAGTCACGGGGACGGAGCTGACCCCGGACTGGCGCTTCGACTCGAAGCTCCGCTGAGGTCCCGCACCGGGGTCGCCGTAGGGGGGTAGGGCATGCCTCTCGTTCACGACCCAACCTCCCTTCCGCCGAAGATCCTCGAAGAGCTCCTCCGTTCGCTCCGCGACGATCTCGCGGAGACCTCGGAACTGGTGCAGCATCCCCCCGGGACCGTGCTGGACCCGACCAGCCTCGAGACCGCCTCGGAGCTGATCCGGTCCACCCTCGCCCGGCTGGACCGGCCCGGTCCAAGGACCCCGGAGTCGCTGGGTGCCGACGTCAATCTCGCCTACGCGACCCTCTTGGCCGTCATCGATCTTCTGAAATCGCACACCGATGTTCCGCGGGTTCCGCGGTCCCGGAAGGACGGCTAAGACGGATTCGGGGGGGTGTCCGCCCGGTCGGCGCCGACTTCCGAAACGAAGAGCAGGGGAAGGGGTTGGTCTACGCCGTAGTGCCGCGCTAGCCAGCCGGCGCCTTGGGCGCGGTGGACGCCGCGGGCTTGATCGGTCCGAAGATCGGAGTTCCGAACTCGGCGACGCGGGCCCAGCCCGGGAATCGCTTCTCGATGTAGTAGTCCAAGCTGTAACGGCTCACTCCGGAGGCCGCGTTAATCAGGACGAGGCCGTAGAGCGCGAACGCGTACATGATCCCGGTCCCGACGTCGGTCGTGGTGACGGTGATGACCTTGAAGACCCCGCCGAAGTCTTCAGCGATCGACCAGATCAGCAGCGCCAACACGATGCCCGCGATGTAGGCGATCTTGCGCATGAACCCGAGGATCAGCGCGATTCCGAGGGCCAGCTCGAAGAATCCTACAATGTAGACGAACGCGAGCTGATTCGACTGGGTGACGTTGATCCAGAATTGGTCCCATCCGTTGGCCAGCCAGTTCGGGTCCGTCGACTGGTTGTTCGTCAGCGAGGTGAGGAACGGACCGCCCCCGAACCCCGAGTAGAACTTGAGGAACCCGTCGTAGGACCAGACGATTCCCATCAGAATCCGCAACACGGAGTTCAGAGGGTGGACGTGGCGAGCCCACCAGCTGGCATGTCCTTCTAATCCGCTACTGTCGACCATCCCGGCACCTTAGGCGCCCTCACCCAACTCTTGGTATAAGAACCGTCACGTCAAGCAAAATGTACCGACCCGTATCCGGCGGCTTCCGTCGGACCCAACGCCCGAGAGTTACGGCGGTCCCGCCCGAATCGAGCCGACCGTGCCGCCGCGCCGGCTATCCGACCGCGCCGGCCATCTCGAGCTGGATCAAGCGGTTGAGCTCGAGGGCGTAGTCGACGGGGAGCTCCTTCGAGAACTCCGCCAGGAATCCCATCAGGATGAGGTGGATCGCATCGGACTCGCTGAGGCCCCGGCTCATCAAGTAGAAGATCTGCTCCTCGCCGATCTTGCCGACCACCGCCTCGTGGGTGATCGTGGCATCCTCTTCGTGAATCTCGTTGTACGGGTAGGTGTCCGACCGGCCGCGCTCGTCGGGAAGGAGCGCGTCGCAGCGGACAGCCGCTTTCACGCCCGTGGCGCCCGGAGCCACGTGAAGAAGCCCGCGGTAGCTCGTCTGTCCGCCGCGGATGGCAATCGACTTCGCGACGATCTTGCTGGAAGTGTCCGGGGCAGAGTGGACGGCCTTGGCGCCCGAGTCGATGATCTGGCCCTCGCTCGCAAACGCGACCGACAGGATGTCGGCGCGCGCGCCGCGGCCCCGCAGGTAGACCGACGGGTACTTCATCGTCACCTTGGAGCCCATGTTGCCGTCGACCCACTCGACGAGGGAGTTCTCGTAGCCGACCGCGCGCTTCGTGACGAGGTTGTAGACGTTCTTCGACCAGTTCTGGACGGTCGTGTACCGGAGCTTAGCGTACGGCTCGGCGATGACCTCCACGACCGCGGCGTGCAGGGAATCCGTAGAGTAGATCGGTGCCGTGCAGCCTTCGATGTAGTGGACCTTCGCGCCCTTGTCGGCGATGATCAGCGTCCGCTCGAACTGGCCGACGTTCCGGGCGTTGATGCGGAAGTACGCCTGGAGCGGGATGCCGGCGTCGACCCCGGGTGGGACGTAGACGAAGCTCCCACCGGACCAGACAGCGCTGTTGAGGGCCGCGAACTTGTTGTCGTTGTACGGCACGATCTTTCCGAAATACTTCCGGACGAGGTCCGCATGCTCCTTGACTGCCGTGTCGGTGTCGCAGAAGATGACTCCCTTCGCAGCGAGGTCCTCGCGAATCTTGTGGTACACCGTCCCGCTGTCGTACTGGGCCCCGACCCCGCCAAAGTACTCGCGCTCCGCCTTCGGGATTCCGAGCTTCTCGAACGTGTTCTTGATGTCAGCGGGGAGGTCCTCCCACTTGCGTTTCGTCTCGCCCTCGAGGAGCGGGTTCGCGTAGTACGTGTACGAGTCGAAGTCGATGTCCGAGAGGCTGGGACCCCAGTCCGGCATCGGCCGCTGCACGAAATGGTCGTACGCACGGAGCCGGTACTCCAGCATCCAGTCCGGCTCACTCTTGAACCGGGAGATCTCGCGGACCACGTCCCGGCTGAGGCCCTTCGGGATCCGAAGGCGGTACGTCTCCGGGTTCTTGAAGTCGTACCGCGTGTAATCGAGAGGCGTGATCTCGGAGGCGGTCTGCGCCATATTCGTCTCCGGCAATTCCATCACCCCGGTGTATTTAAATGAGAGGTCGTCCGAGGGACGACACCCGCCTTTTCGTTGCGGAAAGGACCATCGTCAACCGAGCTGTCGACCGAAGCGCGACAATCCGTTAGGTTCGATCGGTCGCGTACGCGCCGTTCACGAGGCGGTCGAACGTCCACTTGGACCGGAGAGGAGAGCAGAGACCCTCTCCAACCCGTCGAACAGCCGGACGATCTCCTCCTCGGAATTGTAGAGGTACGGGCTCGCCCGGGTCAGGGCGGGAACATGGAACCGTTCCATGAGCGGCTGCGCACAGTGGTGACCCGCCCGCACGCAGATGCCCTCGGCATCGAGGAGGCTCGCGACATCGTGCGGGTGCGCCCCCTCAAGGGCGAACGAGAATACGGCCTCTCGCTCTTCCGCTCGCTTCGGGCCGAACACCCGCATTCTTGCCCCGAACCGGTCGGCAGCGAGTGCGAGCGCCTTTCGCTGGAGACCCCGCTCGTGCTGGTGGAGATCTTCCCAGCCGAGATTCTCGAGGTAATCGAGCGCGGTCGAGAGCGCAATGGCGCCGCCCACGTTCGGCGTACCCGCCTCGAACTTCGCCGGGGTCTCCCGATAACTGATCCGGTCGAGGTGGACGTCCCGGATCATCTCGCCGCCGCCCATGGACGGGGGCAGCGAATCGAGGAGCTCGGCCCGACCCCAGAGCACTCCGATCCCCATCGGGCCCAGCGTCTTGTGGCCGGAGAAGGCGAGGAAGTCGACGCCGAGCGCGCCGACGTCGAGCGGAAGGTGCGGAGCCGACTGCGCCGCGTCCAGAACGACGAGCGCCCCGACCTCGTGAGCTCGGTCCGCCACTTCGCGGACGGGGTTCACGGTGCCGAGCACGTTCGACACATGCGTCAGGGTCACGACCTTGGTCCGGCGATCGAGGAAACGGTCGAGATCGTCGAGCTGGAGACGGCCCTCGTCGTCGACCCCGACGAACTGGAGGTCGATCCCGGAGTATTCCCTCAGCATGTGCCACGGGACGATGTTCGAGTGATGTTCCATCACCGTCGAGACGACGCGATCGCCGCGGTGCAAGACCTGGCGTCCGAGGCTGGTGGCGACGAGGTTGATCGCCTCGGTGGTGCCCCGAACGAACACGATCCCGGCCGGGTCCGGCGCGCGGAGGAACCGGGCGACGCGCGCTCGGGCCGCTTCGTAAGCGTCGGTCGCGCCGACACTCAGGGCGTAGACGCCGCGATGGGGATTCGCGTTCGTCTCCTCGTAGAACCGCTCCTCGGCCTCGATCACGCAGCGGGGCTTCTGGGAGGTCGCCGCGGAATCGAGGTAGATCAGCGGGTGACCCTGCGTCGGTCGCGCGAGGATCGGGAAATCTTCGCGGACCCGCGCAACGTCCATCGTTCGTCGTCGGGGGAACCGCGGGGGATTCTTATGCGGAAGGGTTCGCGACGCCGAGTCGGACCCAGTCGTACCCCTTCGCCTCGAGCTCGTCGGCAAGCTCCCGACCGCCCGAGAGCGCGATGACGCCGTCCACCATCACATGGACCCGGTCCGGCTTCAGATACTTCAGGATTCGCTGGTAGTGCGTGATGACCAGGATGCCGGCGTCCGGTCGATGCAACTTCGCGACCGTCTCACCGACCGCCCGCACCGCGTCGATGTCGAGACCGGAGTCCGGCTCGTCGAGGATCGCGAACCGCGGAGCGAGGGTCGCCATCTGGAGGACCTCGACCCGCTTCTTCTCGCCTCCCGAGAACCCTTCGTTCAGCGAGCGCTTCAGCAGGGACTCGTCCATGTCGAGGTACTGAAGGTGGGTCTTCAGGTCCTGATCGAACTGTGCCGTGTTAGCGGTCTGGGCGGTGTGGGTCTGCATGTACGCGGTCCAAAGGAACTTCGATAGCGAGAGGCCCGAGACCTCTTGGGGATACTGAAAGCCGAGGAAGAGTCCGGCGCGCGATCGCTGGTCGACGCTCAACTTGAGCAGGTCCTGGCCATCGAGATGTGCGCTGCCCTTGGTCACCTTGTACTTCGGGTGGCCCATCAACGCGTAGGCGAGGGTGCTCTTTCCCGAGCCGTTCGGCCCCATGAGAGCGGTGAGCTCGCCGCTCTTCAGGGTCAGGCTCACCCCCTTCAGGATCTCCTTCCCGGCGACCTCGGCGTGAAGGTCTTCGACGACCAAAGTGTGGGGTCCGCTCAGGATTTCGCTCGGCATCGACGAGATACCACCCGATACCGTTATTTAAGCATGGCGCGGTGTGTAAATCCTAGCGGTGGATTAGGGAGCGCGATGGCAGCGTTGGCCGACTCCGAATTGCTCGAGGGGACTCGAGGGAGGATCCTCGAAGAGCTTGCCGTCGCCCCGCGCACTGCGCGCGACCTGGCGAGGAAGCTCGGTATCCAGGAGAGCGCCGCTCGCGGCCATCTGGGACGTCTTGAGGAGCGGGGGCTTGTCGTGCCGACCTTCCGGCGGGAAGGGGTCGGCCGGCCCCGGAAGCGCTACGGACTCACGAGTTCCGCGCAGGAGCTGTTCCCCAAAAAGTACGATCTCATCCTGGACACGGTCGTCGACGAGCTGCTCGCGCGGGAGGGCGAAGGATACGTGAGTGCCCTCTTCGCCGATGCCGCAGAGAGGATGGCGCACGAAGTCCTGAAGGAAGTGCCCCGGACGGGAACCCCTCAGGAGCGGGCCGAGAACGTCGTCCGATCCCTGAACCGTCTCGGGTTCCGTTGCACGGCCGACCGTGCCGCGGACGGTTCGATTCGGATCACGCGTTCGAACTGCGTCTTCCGCCACAGCGCGATCTCGCACCCGTTCCTTCTGTGCGAGGTGTTCGACAAGCATCTCACCGAGGCGCTCCTCGGGCAGTCGGGCGTCGACCTGCTCGATTCGATCGGCCGCGGAGGGATGCGGTGTACCCACTTGATTCAGCTCCAGTAGTGCCGCCGAGGTCGGGGACCTCTCCCTCGCGGTGGCTTCGCGGCTCCCCGCAGGACGACGCCTTTGTATCGTCGATCGGGAACACTCCGCTGCTTCCGCTCGCTTCGATCGTCGAGCGCGCGGGCGGTGGTTTCGAGCTGTGGGCGAAGGCCGAACAGCTCAACCCAACGGGATCCGTCAAGGACCGGACAGCGCGCGGGATCGTCGTCGACGCGATTGACGCCGGCCAGCTAGGGGGCGCCCGGACGCTCATGGACGCCTCGAGCGGAAACACCGCGGTGGCGTACGCCATGCTGGGGGCGCGTCTCGGCTTTCCCGTCGAGCTGATCCTTCCGTCGAACGCGCACCCGTCGAGAGTGGCACGGATCCGAGCGTTCGGTGCGAAGGTGGTGTTCACCGATCCGACCGACGGAACCGACGGCGCCCAACGGGAGGCAAAGCGTCGGGCGGCGGCCGAGCCTGAGCGCTACTTCTATCCGGACCAGTACAACAACCCCTCGAACCCGCGCGCCCATTACACGACCACGGGACCGGAGATCTGGGACCAGGTGGCGGGACGACTCACCCATTTCGTGGCGGGAGTGGGAACGGGGGGAACGATCAGCGGCGCCAGTCGGTTCCTCAAGGAGAAGAACCCGGCGCTCCGAGTAATCGGGGTCGAGCCTCCGGGACCGATCCATGGAATCGAGGGGCTGAAACACATCCCCACCGCGCTGCGGCCGTCGACGTACGATGAGCGGCTCGTCGACGAGACCGTTCGGGTCGAGACGGAAGACGCCCTCGAGATGCAGCGGCGCCTCGCGCGGGAGGAGGGGCTGATGGTCGGGTCCTCCGCCGGCGCGGCGGTCTGGGCCGCCCTCCACGTGGGGCGGGCGGCGCCGGGCTCGGTGGTCGTCACGATCCTTCCCGACGGGGGCCACCTCGCTTTCGAGGGGGACCGACCGTGAAAGCGGTCCGACTGCCCGCCGCCCTCCTCTCGGAGATGAGCTCCCACGGCCGAGCGGCGTACCCGGAGGAGTGCTGCGGCTTCTTGATCGGCGCGGCGCCCGACCGGGACACGGACGAGGAGCGGACGATCCTCGCCCTCGAGCGGGCGGGGAACGAGTTCGACGGCGAACGGCGTCGCCGCTTCCTGATCCGACCCGAGGAGCTGCGGACCCTGGAGCGCCGCCTCGAAGGAACGGGGCGGGCCGTCGTCGGGTTCTACCATTCCCACCCGGATCATCCGGCCCGCCCCTCGCAGTTCGATCAGGATCATGCCTGGCCGTGGTACTCCTATCTCGTGATGGCCGTGACCGCCTCCGACACCCCGGCGGTCGGGGCTTTCGAACTGGAGCCCGAGTCGTCGACCTTTCAGGAGGTTCGTCTCACGGTAGCCGACGAGGGACCGACGGGTGCGTCGGTGACCCGAGGGTTAGGGAGAGCCTAAAAACGCTCGGGAGGAACGACAGACGATGGCGAAGGCGACGGTCAAGATTCCCACTCCCCTACGCACGTTCGCCGGAGGGGCCGCGGAGCTCGCCCTCGAGGGAAGCACCGTCGGGGGAGTGATCCGCACGCTGACGGAGGCGAACCCGGGGCTGAGGCGCCATCTGTTCACCGCCGAGGGCCGCCTGCGCAGCTTCGTCACGGTCTACCTGAATGACGAGGACATCCGGTTTCTCGAGCGGGAGGCAACCCCGCTCAAGGAGGGCGACATCGTCTCCATCGTCCCGGCCGTGGCTGGCGGCGCGCCGGGCCCGGCTCGTCTTCGCGCTCATGGAGGAAGCCGCCCGACGTCGGGCACGGATTCCCGGGAGTCGTTCTCCACGGAGGAGCTGCGCCGCTACAGCCGGCACCTCCTACTACCGGAGGTCGGCGTCGCCGGCCAGCGGAAGCTGCGGCGCGCGAAGGTCCTGCTCGTCGGGGCCGGTGGCCTCGGCGCCCCGGCCGCGCTCTACCTCGCGGCGGCCGGAGTCGGGGAGATCGGGCTCGTCGATTTCGACTCGGTCGACCTCTCGAACCTCCAGCGTCAGGTCCTCTACTCGACCTCGGACGTCGGCCACCCGAAGCTCGAGGCGGCGAGGGAGCGGCTCGAGGGTCTCAACCCGGGGACCCGGATCGTTCCCCACGAGGTTCGGCTCACCTCGGAGAACGCCCTCGACATCCTAGCCCCGTACGACGTGATCGTCGACGGCACCGACAACTTCCCGACGCGCTACCTCGTCAACGACGCCTCGGTGCTCTTGGGAAAGCCGAGCGTCTACGGTTCGATCTACCGCTTCGAAGGGCAGGTGAGCGTCTTCGATTCTCACCGCGGCCCGTGCTATCGGTGCCTGTACCCGGAGCCCCCGCCCCCCGACCTAGTGCCCTCCTGCGCGGAAGCCGGTGTGCTGGGAGTCCTTCCCGGCCTCATCGGCGTCCTCCAGGCGACCGAGACGGTGAAGCTGATCCTCGGGAAGGGCGAGCCGCTCGTCGGTCGCCTGCTGCTCTACGATGCGCTCTCCCTCAAGTTCCGGGAACTCAAGGTCCGCAAGAACCCCCACTGCGTGATCTGCTCGCCCCACGCCACGCAGAAGGGGCTCATCGACTACCCCGCGTTCTGCGGTGTCCCCACGCCGGAGGCTGCCGCGGCGAACGATGGGGTCCCGAAAGTGGAGCCCGAGGCGCTCCGCTCCGAGCTCGAGAGCGAAGAACCCCCGTTCCTTGTCGATGTGCGGGAACCCGGGGAGTGGGCGATTGCCCACCTGCCCGGAGCCCATCTGATCCCGAAGGGGGAGCTCCCCGATCGGGTCGACGAACTCACCCGGGCGTCGAAGCTGGTGGTCTATTGCCGGAGCGGCGTCCGGTCCGCAGAGGCGACCAAGTTCCTGCTCGACCTCGGCTTCTCGAACGTCCGGACGCTCCACGGCGGGCTCAATGCCTGGGCCCAGCGCGTGGACCCCTCGGTTCCCCAGTATTGACCGGACCGCCGGCCCGCGGCTGAGCCGCGTTCGCTCACGACTCGCTGGGGATGCCCATCGGGTCGCCAACGTCCACCGATAGACGACCCGTGTAGGAACGGACTCGGCGCGAGAGCTCGCGGGCAAACCCGTCGAGGTCGTTCGGGCTGATGTAGAGCGGCACGCCGTCGCCCGACACGAGCAGTCCCTTCGCGGGATCGGTGTAGACCGCGTCGAACGCGCCGATGAACGGGCTCCACATCCGCCCCCGCCAGCCCCACGAGCCGATGAACCCGGTCGCGCTGAGCTCGCGCATGCTACCAAACTCGATCCGGTTCACCGAGTCAAGACGGATCCGCCGGCTCCCGGCGAGACGCCACGCCTTGAGGTAGGCGTCGTTCATCGAGTACGTCGTCGAGAGATACCGGGCGAGGAAGAAGGTGAAGAGCAGTACCACCAGCAGGAGCGCCCAGAGGGTCGAGCTCGTGTGCGGGATGAGGAGATACGACAGCAGGATCAGGAAGAGATACACTCCGATAACCGTGTAGGAGAATCGGCCGCGGTCGTGGTAGACCCCGTCGCTCTCGGTGCGAGCGGTCGATCGTTGGGGGCTCCTTGGTTCACGCGGCGGCTTCATAGTAGTACTCTCCCTTCGCCCGCTGCTCCCGGTCGAGGACCGACCCTTCGCGGTTGATGCGCGGCCGGAGCGTCTCGGCGTCCCGGCGGAACGTGATGTCGACCGTCCGCAAGAGGCGGTTCATCCCCTCCCGCATCGGGAACGGACCGTCCCCGCGGCCCTGAGACCCATCGGGAGTGACCGAACGGAACGTCATCAGCGCGTCGCTCGCAAGGTCCAGGAAGTAGACGTCGTGGTCGACCACGAGGGCGGTCACCGCTTGTCGCTCCACTTGCCGGCGAATGAGCCGCGCCATCGCCATTCGCTCGTCGGCATCTAGGTAGGCCGACGGCTCGTCCAGCAGGTACAGCGTCGCCGGCCGGGCCAGTGCGAGAGCGACCGCCGCCCGCTGGAGCTCCCCGCCCGAGAGGTCGGTGAGCGCGACGTCCATCACTTCGTCCAGGTGGAGGCCCGGCACGAGCTCCCGCTCGAAGAGCTTTCCATCGAACGAAGGGTCCCCGGCGAGGGCGTTTGAGCGCTCCCTCAAGCTCGCCGGCTGGGTCGCCTTCAGATACTGGGGCTTGTAGCTGACCGTCACGCCGGCGGGGGGAGTGCCGCTCGTGGGAGGTTCGACTCCGGCGAGCATTCGAACGAATGTCGTCTTCCCGGTAGCGTTTGGGCCGACGATGCCGACCGTTTCCCCCTTCGCGAGCGTACCCGCCCCGACGGCGAGGTGGAACGCCGGGAACTGCTTCTCGAGAGCGGGGAACTCGACGAGGGTGTTCTGACGAACCGCCGGCTTCGGCGGGTGCGCGACGAATCGCACGGGCTCGGTCCGGAACCGGACATTCTCGTCCTTGAGGTACCCCGTGAGGTACGTGTTGATCGCCGACCGCATCGGGATCGGGTGGCTGATCACTCCGAAAGCGGCCTCCTCACCGTAGATGAGGTGAGCCTGATCGGCGAGGTAGTCGAGCAAGGCAAGGTCGTGCTCGACCACGAGCACGCTCTTCGTCTCGCCCAGCCGTCGGAGCAGTCGGGCGACGCCGAGGCGATGGACGATGTCGAGGTAGCTCGATGGCTCATCGATCAGGAACAGGTCGGCGTCCGTGGCGAGCGTTCGGGCGATCGCGGCGAGCTGAAGCTCGCCCCCCGAGAGCTCGGAGAGTCGCCGATCGCCGCGACCCCCAAGGCCCACCTCCTCGAGGATGGAGGCGGCAGGTCCGCCGACGGCTTGGACGAACTCGAGCGCGGTGACGGGCTCGTCGGCCAGCCGGTCGACGTACTGAGGCTTGACGACGCTGCGCAGCTCCCCCTTCGCCACTCGCTCGAAGTGGGCATGCAGCGCAGTGCCGCGGTAATGCTCGAGGACCTTCGCCCATTCGCCCGGTCGCTCGTACTCTCCGAGGTTCGGGACCTCGTTCCCCGCGAGGAGACGGAGTGCGGTGGACTTTCCGGTTCCGTTGGGGCCCAAGAGCCCCGTGATTCCCTGCGCCGGAGGAATCGGCAGCCGGTAGAGCCGGAACCCGTTGTACCCGTACCGGTGGACGATCTCCTCTTCCTTGGCTTCGGGCGTGTTCAGGATCTTGATGGCGTCGAACGGGCATTTGTGGACGCAGATGCCGCAGCCGATACAGAGGGTCTCCGAGATCACCGGCCGACCGTCCTCGCCCTCCACGATGCACTCCTGACCCATCCGGACCGGCGGGCAGTACGCCTGACACTCCCACTGGCACTCCTTCGGGTGGCACCGATCCCTCAGGAGGATCGCGATCCGTGCCATACCCGCCCTAGTCCTCCCGGACGTCGGAGACGATCCGCCCGTCCCGCATCGTGATGTGCCGGCGGGCGCGGCGGGCGACCTCCGGGTTGTGCGTCACGACGACAAGCGAGGCGTTCCGGTCCGCCCGCACCCGCTCGAGAAGCGCCAGGATCGCCTGGGTGTTGCCGGAGTCGAGCTCTCCCGTCGGTTCGTCGGCGAGCAGGAGCCCCGGACGGTTCGCAAGGGCCCGCGCCACCGCCACGCGTTGCTCCTCGCCCCCGGAGAGCTGGTGCGGGAACGCCTTCCCCCGGCCCTCTAGCCCGACCTCGAGGAGGAGCCGGTCGGCCCGGCGGGTCCGTTCGGTGCGGGGGACTCGGAGGGCGCGCATCGGAAGCTCGACGTTCTCCCGGGCGGTCAACGTCGGCAGCAGGTAGAACCGCTGGAAGATGAACCCGACCCCCTCGAGGCGCAGCCGGGCGCGAGCCCGATCGGTCCGCTGGCCTACCGGTGTGCGGTTCCACCGCACCTCGCCCGAAGTAGGACTATCAAGCAGGCCGAGAAGGTTGAGGAGCGTGGTCTTCCCGCAGCCGCTCGGGCCGGCCACCGAGAGGTATTCGCCGGGGGGAATCGAGAGGTCGATTCCGCGCAGGGCGCGCACTTCATCCGGCGAGCCGATCCCGTACGTCCGCTCGACGCCCGCGAGCTCGATCGACGGGGCCATCGCGCTTTCGTTCATCGGAGCGCCTCCGTGATCTCGGTCCGAAGCGCGGACCGTGTGGCCACGAGGCCCGCCACGAGCGAGAGTCCGACGATCGCGGCCACCAACTCCCCGAGCAGCACCGGATCGAAAACCGCCAGCTGCGCCGCTTGCTGGACGGCCTCGGTCGCCCAGCGGGCCATCCCCTCCACGATCAGGTATCCCGCCACCAGGCCCGCGACCGCTCCCGTCAGGGCGAGGACCGCCCCGTCCCCGAGGATCTCGCCCGCGATGGTGCGGTTCGAGACCCCGAGCGCTCTCCGGATTCCGATCGACCGTCGGTCGGCCTCGACCCGGCGGAGGAGCACAAGCGCGAGGAAGAGGAGCCCGATCGTGACGCCGACCGAGGAGAGGGCGAGGTAGAAACCAGTGAGGACGCCGCTCGCTGCCTCGAGCTGCTGCGCCTCTTGGGTCAGCGAGCTGACACCGTAGTACTGAAACAACTGCTGGATCTGGGCCCGGAGCTGGCTGAGGGCGGAGGGATTGGTCGCCACCGGCCCCGAGACCGCGATCTGGATCGTGTCCGCGGCGTCGGGGACCACTGCCTTCCCTCCGGCGAATCCGGTCAACGTCTGAAGGTCCGAGAGGGGCAGGAGCACCGCAAATGCCCCGGTCGGTCCGAGGATCGACGGAGGGACTCCGAAGACCCCCGTCACATTGTAGGAGATGCCCATCGATTCATTCGCGGCCGGGCTGAGGACGATGTGATTGCCGGCCGTCACGTGGAATTGTTGCGCATATGGAGAGGAGACCATCACATCGTACGTCGCCGCTCCCGAGTACGTTCCGTTGTCGTAGTGGATAGAGTCGGTCGGATCCCCGAGGGGCAACGGCAGCGGGAAGAGTCCGGCCTCGGGGGGTCCGAGCGTCGGACCGAACTGCCCGGGAATGACTCCTTCCGCGAGGACCGGGGCCACCGCCCGGGACGACGAGAACGCGTCGATCGTGACGCTCAGGACGGGCGACGCGGCCGTGACGCCCGAGATGCCGAGAATCCGATCCGCATACCGGTGGGCGTTTGCGATTCCGTGGGCCCCCGCGGCGCTGACCACGATCTGGTACCCGGCATTCTGCAGGTTCGCGAGCTCGTGCGCGGAGACCCCGCCCCCTACGCTGACGAGGACCACGGGGAGCGCAACGGCGGTGCCGATCGCCGCTACCGCGAGGATCATCTGAAGCCGGGAGTGCCGGAGGGCTCCGCCCCGACCCCAGCGCATCATGGCGCCCGGAGCTCCTCGGCGACCGGAAGCTGCATCGCGCGCAGCGCCGGAGCGACGGCGGCCGCCAGCCCGACCGCGAGAATCAGGAACAGGCCGTCGGCCAGAACGCCCGCGTCGAACGAGACGAACGAGAACGATGTCGGGAGGCCGCCGATCAGGTTCCGAAGGTAGAGGTTCATCCCGTAGCCGGCGGCATAGGCGATCGGTAATCCGGCGACCAGCCCGAACAGGGAAAGGTAGAGCGCTTCCTCGACCACCAGGGAACCCACCGCCGGTCGGGAGTGGCCGATCGCCCGAAGGAGCGCGAGCTCCCGCGACCGGTCGTCGACCGACATCTGGAGGACTGTGGTGGCGAACAGCGCCGCCACCACGATCCCAATGATCCCGATCAGCTCACCAAACGTCCGATAGAGGTTCACGACGTGCTGGATCGCCCCGAGGATGCTCGCGAGCGTGAAGATTGTCATCCGCGGGAAGGCGCCCGCGAGCCGGCTCTGGTCGGTGCTCACGGTCGTCGGGTCCGTGAGATGCATCAGAACCAGTGAGGCGTAGTCGGTCGACGCCGAGGCGCCTCCGACGACCTCCTGCAGCTCCGAGAGGTAGGTGAACGCGAGCAACGCGGAGGGGACGAGCCAGAATGGACCTGAGACCCCGGCGACCCGGAAGGACGTCGCGTTCGCGTACCATCCCTCGAGCGCGGCAGCCGACGGAGGCTCGGAGGCGCCCAGCCAGACGGTGTCCCCGACCCAGACATGCAGGACGATCGCGAGGGCCTCGTCGAGGACAATCTCGTGCGTTTGCGGGCCGTTGTACTGCCCTCCCGCGTAGTGGGGATCCCCGGGGAAAGTGAACCCGGTCCCGTTGAAGAGGTCGGGGACCTGGATGCCCGAGTTCTGGGACGGGATCCACCCGACGGTTCCCGATTCGGTCGGCGCCCAGCTGCTGGGGACCGAGCTCGAGTTGGCCGCCGCCCAGAGCGACGCGTTGCCGAAGACGAGGTCGCTGACGAGCCAAGGGCTTGCGGTCGCGACGTTGGGGTCGGCGGCGGGGATCTGAGTGACGAGCGAATGCGCCCCCTGGACCGGCGGGAACTCCCCGGCGAGCGGTGAGGTCACGTTCGCGCTCACGGCGATGAGATCAACCCCGCTCTCCGCGGCCAGCGTCGCGGCGCTGGTCTGAATCCCGGACGAGAGGGCCAACAGCAGGACAACGAGACCGACGGCGAGCCCGATCCCGAGTGAGGTCATCGCGGAGCGAGCCGGACGGCGTCGCAGGGCGTCGAGGGCGTAGCGCACCGTCGCCCCCTCGGCCGCCTACGCGACGGCCGACCGCCGCAGCTCCCCGAGCGCGACCTCGTGGGACGCCTCGACGTTGAACTTGTGGATCGACTCTTCGCTTACCGTGCTCGCGCGCACCAGCGTCGCGTCGGAGACGTGAGGAAACCGGCTCGGGAGGCTCGCCAGCAGGTCCCGGAGCACGTCCTCGACGAACTTCGGATGGCGATGGGCGGTGATGACGACCTGCGCCTCGTCCCCGCGCTTCAGAATCGCGTACGTCGGGCTCGATTGCGCCGCCTCGATCGCGGCGATGATCTCGTCGGCCTCGACCTCGGAATCATCGGAGAGCTCAAACACGAGACGGGTCCGGTTCCTTTGGTTGTGGGTGATCATCGGGAGGTCTTTGAGATCCGGCTTCGCGAGCTCGGGAAACTGGGCGGCCAGCTGGTCCCGGCAGGTCTCCATCGCGCACGGACAGGCGGTCATCCCGACGGCCTCCGCGCCGACGGCCCGGGAGAGTGTGACCGATCCGTCCGGGTGGCGCGTCGCCGCGGCATCGGCGACGAGCGTGTAGTCCTCGAAGCTCCGTTTCGACTCTGAGATTCCCTTCCGGAGGAAGTACTCCGCCGACGCTTGGACGAACGCCTCCGTCGCGTACGGATGGCGCGCGAGCAGCTCGCGCGCGATCGCCGAGCAGGCCGACTCGAGTCCCTCGACGGGGCGCGTCACGGTCTCATCGACTACCTCGGCGAGGATCTCGGCGTTCCGGGAGAGGTCCGACCCCTTCCGCTCCGACGGAAGGTCGACCGCCACGTGGAACTCGACCGCCAGCGTGTGCGTTCCCTCGCGTCGTTGCACCGTGAGGGGTTTTCGGATGCCGGAGATGCCGACCGACCGGAGCCGGAGGCGGCCGCGGCTGGGAGGCATCGCATGGACGTCGCGCATCGCTGAGCCACCGGTGATTCGCTTAAACGAATTGCCGGGGGTTACCCTAAGGTCACCCGGGGTTCGCGCAGCCTTATAGGTAACCGGCCGGTGGTCATCGCAATGAGCGACCCGGCGCCGACTCCCTCGACCGACGCGCAGTCCCCGTTCGCGCCCGCCTCCTCGGGACCGTACGCGGAACGAGAGAAGCTGATCACGGAGAACCTGAAGCAGATCTACGACCCCGAGATTCCGATGAACATCGTGGACCTCGGGTTGATCTACGGGTTTGAGTGGACCGGGGACGCGGTCAAGCTCAAGATGACGCTCACGGCGCCCGGCTGTCCGGTGGCCGGAATCCTCGCGGAGGAGGTCAAGCTCGCGATCGAGAAGGTTCCCCAGGTCCAGTCGGCGACGGTGGAGATGATCTGGGACCCGCCGTGGAACCCGGACCGCATGAGCGACTTCGCGAAGCGGCAGTTCGGATACGCGTAGGCGAAGTCTTCTCCCGGGAGCGCTCCGGCACCGGCCCATGTCCCGCATCAGGGTCCGGCCGTTCCGACCGGAGGACGAGGAGGATCTTCGCGAGACGTACTTCCAGTTGTACGACGAGCGGGATGCTGGTGAGCTGGTCGGAATCACGCTCTTCTCAGATCGGCCGTCCCTCGAGGATGAGAGGGCCTGGTTCGCCCACCAGCAGGCTCGGGTCCAGGCCGGCGAGCTGATCTATCTCGTCGCGGAGGTCGATGGCCACGCGGTGGGGAACTGCGCCGTCGGGCGACACGGGCCGACCGCGACCTCGGAGGAGGCGCACGTAGGCGAGCTCGGGATCCTGGTCCGGCGTTCGATGCGGGGGCAGGGGGTGGGAACCGCGCTGCTCGCGGCGGCTCTGGACGAGGCACAAACGAGGTTCGAGGTGGTCTACCTCTCGGTCTTCGCGGCCAACGTGCGCGCTCAGCGCCTCTACGAACGGTTCGGGTTCAAGGTCTGCGGGCACCTCCCGCGGGCCGTCAAACGGGGCGACCGGTACTTCGACGAGGTACGGATGGTACGCCTTTTCGACCCTCCTTCCCCCGGAGCCGGGGCCAACCGTTAAGCCGCCCGGAGGGTCCGAACGTCGATGGCCGACCGGGCCGAATGGACCGAGGAGCTCGAGACGGAGCGCTCGATGAAGGACGGCTTCATGGCCGGGGACCGAGAATCCCCGTTCCTCGTAGGTCGGGTCCCGTTCCATCCCCTGCAGTACTTTCCACCGGATCCGAAGTTTGTCGTTCCCGCCACGCTCGAACGACGGTCGGTGCCGGAGGAAGCGTTCCTTCGGACGAATCGGGACAACCAGGCCGTCATGCGCTACATCGGCGACCTCAAGTTCACCCTAGGGGGGAAGTCGCTCCATCTCCGCGTCTACCATGCGGGGGAGGGGGTCGGAACCTCGGTCTTCGTGCCGTTCCGGGATATGACGAGCGGCGAGGAGAGCTACGGGGCGGGTCGCTACCTCACACTCGAGCTGAACGAGTTGGACGAGTACGAGCTGGACTTCAATCGGGCGTTCAACCCGTACTGCGCGTACACGGATGATTTCGAATGCCCCTTCCCCCCCGCGGAGAACGACCTGCCGACCGAGATTCGTGCCGGGGAGAGGGCGTGGGCGGAGGACCGGAACCCGCGGAGCCCATCCAGTGCGGTGGTCGGTAGGCTTCGACGCGGAACGCCGGCCCCGGGAACCGGTGCC
>DASPQG010000090.1:0-3335 GCA_035625085.1 Thermoplasmata archaeon | reverse complement strand
CGTCGCTCCTTCGTCCAGAGGACGACCGATCGTCCGTCGTCGCTCTCGGTGATGTCGAGGAGCCAGGCGTCCGGCCGCGCCGGGGTGACCTCGGGCGTCGCGGTTGCCGTCGCCATGCCGCTAGCGACGGGCGACCGACGGCGACGGCTCCGCTCGGACCCGGACCGCGAGATCGGTGAGAACGGAGAGGAGGATCGACTCGAGGAGGTCCGGGCTCCCGACGTACGTCGCCTGCGCGACGTAGCGACGGGCGCCGGTGCGGACCATCTCGAACGCCGCTCGCTCCTCCGGGGTCGTGAGGAGCCGGGCGAACTCGTCCCAGCGTTTCATCCGCTCCTCGAGCGCCTGGCGGTAGGTCGGGGCGGTACGTCCCACGCGATCACCTCCTCGGCGAACTCCCCGCCGAACTGTTCCATGCCGGTCTGGCCGGGCGGACGCGGCACGAGCGCGACGCGGCTGTCGTCGCGCATCGCCCGCAGCCGGAGGGTCCCGGGACCCCGCGCGAACGTGACGAGGTCGGACCAGGGCGGTCCCTCGTCGGCGAGCGCGCGAAACCGCGCGAAGCCGTCGGGGGAGAGCGTGAGGAGCAGCGGGACGCGCACCTCCCGCGCGAGCGCAGCCAGCGTCCGGGCCACATGGCCGAGGAGCGCCGAGCGCTCGTCGTCGGGAATCTCCGCGTCCGCGAAGAGGGCGGGGAGGTCGTGGCCGACGAGCAGGGTCGGGTCGTGCCGACGGATCTCGCGCGCCCATCCGTCCACGAGCGCGACCATCTGGTAGGCGGTGAAGGCACGGGCGAGGCGGATCCGGCGCAGCGTCTCGGCCGCATCAACCCCGAACGCCCGGCCGAGCTCGCCGATGCGGTACGGGTGGAACCGGTTCGCCCCCTCGAGGAGCGAGATCCGACCCCGGGCCCGGGCGCTGCCCGCGTAGAGGAGCTCGAGGACCGGTTCCACCGCGAGGGGCGGACCCGTCCAGACGGTCGCTTCGCCCGGCACGAAGCGTCGCGCGAGCCAGGGGAAGAGCGCCGGCTCGCTCGGAAGGAGCGGGGCGACCCGGGTCCGCCGAGGGTGCGGGGCGAGCTTCGGACAGGCCGCCAGAGCGAGGGGCGCCGGAACGCGAGGTTCGAGCCGGAGGGTCTCCTCCGCGAGGAACTCCTCCAGCGCAAGCTCGGACTCGGGAAGGACGGTATCGACCCCCATCGGTGGACCGGACCGAGAAAGAATCGGCCGGGCCGCTCTAAAGCGGTCGTTCGGGAGGCCTTGAAACGCCCCGAGAACGGGGAGTTTCATCGTACCGTTTTGGCCAAGTCGGCCCTTCGAAAGAGGAACCGTTATCCCACGCGCTCGACGTACTGAGAAGGCGACCCCATGTCGACCCCTGCGAGCCCCTCCGTTCCGCCACCGACCCCGTCGTCCCCGACGGCTCCACCGGCCGCCAAGAGGCGAACGGGGCTCTACCTGGCCGTCGCGGTCGCGGTGATCGTCGTGGTGCTCCTGGTCGCGTTCGCCGCGCTCCCGGCGCTCACTCCCTCCGGCTCGGGAAAGGGCGCGCCGGTGCTCACGTACCGCGGCGCGGTCTCGATCGCCAACGGATCGGCCGGCGGGTACGCCGGCGGAGGGTGGACCCTCCTCTTCGCCGCGGGCCTCGTCTCCGCGACCAACGAGACGTTCGCCCTCAACCAGGCGCTCCTCGGGAACCTGAGCGCGTACTGCACCTACACCCCCGTCGCGAGCGAGCACAACCTCACCGTGCCGGCCTTTGTGGGCAACCGCTCTTCCGGGCAGGCCCCGGCGTGGGCGTTCGCGTACCGCAACGACACCGACGCGGTCGCCCTTGTGACGGTGGTCGACGGTCAGGGAACGGTCTTCGCGACCCTGACCGGGCTCGAATGCGGGATCGGGGCGGCGTTTCTGAACCCGGTGCCGGCCGGCGCCATCGACAGTTCGGCCGCGGCGGCGGCCGCCTTCCCCGAGGCCGCGGGGTTCCTCGCGGCGCACCCGAACGCTTCGGCCGAACTCGGACTGTTCGGGCCCCTGCGGACCGAAAACGGGACCCTGCCGGCGGAGTGGTCGCTCCTCTACACGACCTGCACGCTCAACCCGTCGGCGGGCGGCTCGGGCGACCTCTTCAACGCGACCGTGAACGCGCTTACGGGGCACTTGCTCGGCTGGAAGCTCACGACCGGGATCCCCTGCCGTACGTCGATGACCGCGGTCTCGGGCGCCTCCTCGCCACTGGCTCCTCTTTCGGGGCCGGCCGCGGCGGGTCCGCGCGAACTCGGGGCCTCTTAGGCGTCGAGCCGACTTCGCCGCGCCGGTGGGGAGAGCCCGAGCTCCTCGCTCAGCGTCCGGCAGTTCACGGCGGCGTCTCCCCGGAAATGGTTGTTGAAGAACCCGTAGACCGTCGCCACGTTTTCGGTGAGGGAACGGACCCTCGGAACCCACGCGGAGATCTCGGGGGCGGAGTAGGTGTAGTCGTACCAGAGTGGGCTCCCGTGCCCGTGCCAGCGGATGTAGGCGAACGGGGCGGTCACCTCGAGCGAGATCGGAAGATGGGGGCCATCGACCGTAACGTAGGCGAGGCCGAACTCCCGGAGCAGGGCAACCGACTCCGGAGCGAGCCAGGAACGCTCCCGGAACTCGACCGCGACCGGGAGGTCGCGGGGGAGCGTCTCATAGAACCGGCGGACGGTGGTCGGCTCGAACGGGAGGGACGGGGGGAGCTGGAGCAGCGCCGCCGCGAACTTCCCCGCGTCCCGGATCGGCTTCAGCACCGCGAGGAAGTGGGCCAGCTCCTCCTCCGTCCGCACCAGCCGCAGGTCGTGGGTGATCGTCTGTGGGAACTTCGCCGCGAACCTAAACCCCGCCGGCGTACGCTTCACCCACGACGCCGTGACCGACGGCGGGGGAAGGCGGTAGAACGTCGAGTTCACCTCGACGATCGGGAACAGCCCGGCGTAGTAGCGGAGCTTGTCGCTCGCGCCGCGGGGCGGATAGACCCGGCCGACCCACTCCGGGTAGTCCCAGCCGCTCGTCCCGAGGAGGATGTCGCTCATCCGTGGCCGTCCTGAGGTGAACGTCTTCCTGACCGGTAAAGATTGCGCTCGAGAAGAACCGCCCCCCCGGCGGGCCGGGAGGGGGTGGTCCGAGCGCCTTCGGGGGGGACGGAACAGCCGCGGAGAAACCCTAATAGGCCGCCTCGCCCGGCGGGCCGAGAGGCGACCGATGGTCCAGGTTGACATCGACATCGCCAAGTGCACCGGCTGCTCCCACTGCAAGGACGTCTGTCCGGTCAACGTCTTCGATCTCCGGCCGAGGGACCAGGTGCCGGACGTG
>DASPQG010000089.1:0-3757 GCA_035625085.1 Thermoplasmata archaeon | reverse complement strand
CGGTAAGCGAGAGTTCCTCCATCACCTCCAGGGTGCGCCGGTGGGCTTCGCCCGGGTCGAGGCCCCGCAGCTTGAGGTAGAGGTAGATCACCTCCTCGGTGTTGAGGAAGTAGAGCGGACGGGACTCCTGGGGAACGCAGGCGATCTGGGTCCGGATCGCGCGCTCCTCGTTGCGCACGTCGTGCCCCAGGACGTAGACGGTCCCGACCGTCGGCGCGAGCTGGGTCGCCGCGATCCGGATGAACGTCGTTTTCCCCGCGCCGTTCCGGCCGATGAGGCCGTACACCCGGCCCGTCGGGATCTCGATCGAAAGGTCGTCGAGCGCGTACTTGCCGGGGCGCGCCTTCGGATAGGTCTTCCCGAGGTGCTGGGAGGAGATCGACGACGTCATCGAACGGCGTCCGCCTCCCGGTCCGAACGCACCATCGCCCCGCCGTCCGAGCTAACTAGCTCAGGATCTCCGCGAGACGGTGCTGGGCCTGCCCCCGGGCGATCTCCTGGGCGATCCGCTTTCCCGTCGAGAGTCCCGGCTCGAGGAGGTCGGAGTACGGGCTGCCCGAGATGAACAGGTTGGTGCCCGCCACGATGCGGGTCGATATCTCGAACACCTTGAACTGGAGCTCCTCGGTCATGATCCCCTCGACACAGAACGGTCCCACCATGCCGCCGAACAGCTCGATCGACCGTTCCACGATTCGGGCCGCGACGTCGAACGCCGCCGGGAGGAGCGACTCGCGCAGGATCACGGGGACGTTGCCCGTCACGACGAACGTCGGGCGGATGCCGGCGCGGAACAGTTCCTCCTGCGCCCCGAGCTTGTAGAGCTCGTCGATGTTCGCCTCGTCGCGGCGGTCCATGCCGAGCAGTTCGATCGACCCGTGGCCGACGCGATAGCCGCGGTCGGAGAGCGGAGAGTAGAAGAAATGCATGTAGTAGCGCGTGCCGAGCACGTACTCCTGGATCACGTGCGGGCCGGTCGCGGTGAACTCCTCGAGCTGGCGGCGGTTCTTCGCGAGGAAGAATCCCTTGCCGCCCTTCGCGCCGTAATACTTCACGATCACCGGGCCGTCGACCTCGGAAGGGCCCTCGTACCGCCGCGGCATCGGGACCCCCGCCGATTCGAGCCATTCCCGCTCCTTCTCTCGGTCCGACTCCCAGCCGAGCACCGCCCGGTTTCCGAAGACGGGAACGTCGAGCGAGCCGAACGCCTCGGCGCCGACGTACTCCACGAACGAGCCGTGCGGAATCAGGATCGCCCCGGCCTCCCGGAGCTTCTCCGCGGCGGACGGGAGGTCCTTCGCCCGCGGGACGGAGAGGAACCGGTCCGGACGCGCGAGCGGAAACGCGTCGTAAAACTTCGGGGGCGGTCCGACCGAGATCCCGAGGGTCGGGAAGCCGAGGGTTCGAGCTCCGTGGAAGATCTGGAGCGACGAGTGCGAACAGAGCGTCGCGATCGTGGGCGAACGCCCCTTGAGGGGCGCTAGACGCGACTCCGAAGCGAGGGGAATCCCCATACGGCGAGGTACCGGGGTCCTCTCATAGCCTTTGCGCGAGCGGGGGGGAGTTAGCTCTCGGAGTCGCCCATTTCGAGCTCCCAGTACCACTTCACGCGCCGCGCGCCCGTCTCCGCGACCTTGCGCCGGAGCTCCGGGTCGACCTCGGGGTCCCGCACGAGCCGTCGGACCTCCTCCGGGCTGCCGGTGGTGACCCGCGAGGAGAGCCCGGACTGCTCGAGCAGAGGACGGACGTGGTCGAGCGAGTACTGCCAGGCTTCCTCGCGGCGCCGGACCGCTACCGAGCGGCTGCCCGGCACCCGGTGCACGCCGAGCTGCTCGGCCGCCCGATGCAGCTCCTCGGCCGTCCGGCGGAGCTCGGTCTCGAGGCGGCCCTCCTCCGCCCGGAGTGTCTCGAACCGGTCCACGAGGAGGCGGAGCCGTTCGCCTTCGGCGGGGGGGACGGTCCGGAACTCGGGACACCGGTCCCGGAAGTCGCAGCGGGTGCAGTGCCGCCCGGGCGTCGGCTCGTACGCCTCCGCGCGGATCCCGTCGTAGACGGTTCCCAGGCGGTCGTGGAGCCCGGCGAGCTCCGTCCGTTCCCGAGGCGCCGACCGGAGCGGCGTGAGCGAACGGAGGTGGTAGAGCGTGAGTCCGTGGACGGGTTCGGCGTAGTTGCTCTCCACCAGCACCTGGTACAGGCTCAGCTGGTCGGATTCCCGGGCGTCATCGTTCGAGAGCTCCCGGGACGTCTTGTAGTCCACAATCTCGAGACCGCCCGACGGGGTCCGGTCTATCCGATCGACGTACCCGTGGACGGGGATCCCGTCCCAACGCGCCTCGAGATGCTCCTCGACCGAGACCGGGATCGGCCGCTCGCGCACGAGGAACTCGTAGTACCGTAGGAGCAGCTCCCGGCCGAGCGATCGGTAGCGGGACTCCTCTTCGGCCGAGATATACCCCTCGCTCGACCAGGCCCGGTCGTACGCTGCGAGGAGCTCCTCGGCCGTCATCCATCGATCGGCGCCGCGGGAACCGGGCGCCGGGTGCCATTCGTCGAGCGTCCGCTGGCGCTCGCTTTCTCCCGCGCGGCGGGCCGAGGGGATCACGAGCGGGGCGACCAGCTCCTCGAGGACCGAGTGGATGACTCGGCCGAACGTGAAGTAGCCGCGCGGCGCCTCGGGGAGCTTGTCGATGTAGAGGAACCGCCAGCGGAGCGGGCACTCCTGGTACGTGCGGTACGAGGAGTAGCTCAGCGCCGGGACCGCGGGCACGGTCCGCGAGCGACCCGCAGGTTCATCTGGTTTCCGGGGGACGAGCCCCGGCCGGTGGGATGCCGTCGCCTAGTGGCCGGCCGCCGGAGCCCCGAGGTCGACCTTCTCGGTCGTCCCCTCGGTCTCGGTGGGCAGGCTTCCCCGGGCCTGCGGGTTGGTGAGGTTCTTCGGGAGCCCCAGGAGCTCGAGGAGCTCCTTGTAGTGGTTGCGGATCGTCACCGGCGTCACGTTCGCGACGGCCGCGATCCGGTCCTGGCTCCTCGGCTCGCCCATCAGGTTCGAGGCGATGTAGATGATGGTGGCGAGGATCCCGTTCGGGAGCACGCCGCTCGTCGAGTAGACCTGCTCGACCTGCTCGAGGAGCGAGAGGACCTTCTGGCGGACCTCCTTCGAGAGGTTCAGGTCCTGGGTGAATCGGACGAGGTAGTCCCGCGGCTCGACCGGCTTGAGGCCGAGCTTGAGCTCGCGCGCGAGCAGCGTGTACGCCCGGCCGACCTCGATCTTGGTCGCCTTCGAGTGGGCGATGATCTCCTTCATCGTCCTCGGGACGTGGCACTGCCGGCAGGCGGCGTAGACGCTCGCCGCCACAAGGGCGACGATCTTCTTTCCGCGGGTGGCCTTGTGCTCGAGCGCTCGGCGGTAGATGTACGTCGCCGACTCCTTGACCTCCCGCGAGAGGCCGAGGACCCCGGCAAGCCGGTTCAGCTCTCCGAGCGCCACGACGAGATTCCTCTGGTGCGTGCGCGCGGCGCGGAGACGGTGGTTGAGCTTCCTCAGGTGGTAGAACTTGAGGGACGTGTTGCGCGAGAGGGAGTTCCCCTGGAAATCGCGGGTCGGGACTCCGATCTCGCTGAAGAGGCCCTTGTCGGGCATCAGGGGCGAGATGACGGGGCCCCAGCCGCGTGCCTCACGGCCGGTGTCCTCCTTGGAGCCGCGCTGGCCGCGGTCGCTCACGAGGGCGCTCTGGTCGACCACGAGACCGCAGTCGGC
>DASPQG010000088.1:0-7765 GCA_035625085.1 Thermoplasmata archaeon | reverse complement strand
GTCGAGCCGAAGGAGGGAGCCGCTTACGCGAAGTCGATCCTCGCCCAGGGCCAGCGGGTCCTCCTCGAAGAGAAGCTCGAGGGGGAGGAGTTCAGCCAGATGGCCTTCGTCACCGACTCGGGAGTCTACCCGATGCCGGCGGTCCAGGATTTCAAGCGGGCGTTCGAGGGGGACAAAGGTGGAAACACGGGAGGGATGGGGTCGTACTCCCAGCGGGACCACCTATTGCCGTTCCTTCCGGCGGCCGACCGGGACGCCTCGATCCAGATGATCGAGAAGACCGCCGGGGCGCTCCGGGCCGAGGGGCTCGGCTTTCGGGGGATCCTCTACGGCGGTTTCATGATGACCGCCGATGGTCCGCGCCTTCTCGAGTTCAACGCCCGGTTCGGGGACCCTGAGGGGATCAACGTGCTGACCCTCTACGAGCCCGGGGACTTCGAGGCGCTCCTCTACGGGGTCGCCACGGGGCGGGTCGACCCGAACGTGATCCGGTTCCGCCTCCGCGCGACGGTGGTGAAGTACGTCGTTCCGCCCGGCTACGGCGACCGCCCTCGGCCGGGAGGTCTTGTCACGGTCGACGCGCCGGCGATCGAGGCGACCGGGGTCCACATCGTGTACGGCAGCGTCGACGCGGCCGGGCCGGGCACCGTGCGCCTCAGCTCCTCTCGGGGAATCGCCCTCGTCGGCGAGGCGAGCGCGATCCACGAAGCCGGCAGCCGGGTCGAGGCCGCGCTCGCGTTCGTCAAGGGCGACTACTTCGTCCGCCACGACATCGGGACGAAGGAGGACCTCTCCCGACGGACGGAGCATATGCGCAAGCTCCTGGCCCCGAACGCGAAGGCGTCGCCGATCCCGCTCTCGGTCGCGCCGCCGGACGCACCGCCGTCGAGCGCGGGGGGCCCGGACCAGGTCATCGGCTGACCGGCCCGCGCCAAGCGTCAAATACGGACCCTCCGCTCTCTCGGACCTCATCATGTTCTGCCCGTCCTGCAAGCGGTTGATGCGCCCCGACAAGGCGGCCGGGGTCTGGCGGTGCTCCGCGTGCGGAACGACGGTGCCGCTGGGCCGCGGGGTCGAGGTGCGCCACACGGCCGCCAAGGACCGCGGATCGGTCGCGGTCGTCGAGACGAAGCACGTGACGCTGCCGAAGGCGGCCGAGACCTGCCCGAAGTGCGGGAACGGAGAGGCGTACTGGGTGCTCCGGCAGACGCGCGGGTCGGACGAACCCGAGACCCGGATCTTCGAGTGCACGAAGTGCGGGCACAAATGGAGGGAGTATTCGTGAGCGCGGGCGCGTTCTCCCCGGTCTCCCGCGTCTTCGAGCCCGGCGCCCTCGGGGCGACCGTCCGGCTCCGGGGCTGGGTCCTGCGGACGCGCTCGTCCGGTGGAATCCTGTTCTTCCTGCTGCGGGACCGGACCGGCATCGTCCAGGTGACCGCCCGGCGAGACGCCCTCGGCGACGCCGCGTTCGAAGCCGCCGAGCACGTCCAGATCGAGGGCTCGGTCGCAGTGGAAGGGCCGGTCGCCGAGGACCGCCGGGCCCCCGATGGCCGCGAGGTCCGGGCGAGCCGGGTCGACGTGATTGACGCGGGCGAGCCGTTCCCGATTTTCACCGACCAGACGGAGGAGTTCCTGCTCGACAAGCGCCATCTCGCGATCCGCTCGCAGGAGAGCGTCGCGATCTTCCGCATCAAGGCGGAGCTCCTGCGCGCGTTCCGGGAGTTCTTCGATCGGGAGGACGTGCTCGAGATGACCCCGCCGATCCTGACGGGGAACGCTGCCGAGGGCGGCGCCGAGGCGTTCGCATTCGACTACTTCGGGCGACCGGGGTATCTCTCCCAGACGGCTCAGCTGTACCTCGAAGCGCTTCTCTTCCCGCACGAACGCGTCTGGGCGCTCACGCCGTCGTTCCGCGCCGAGAAGTCGCGGACGCCGCGGCATCTCACCGAGTTCCTGAACCTCGAGGTCGAGCTCGCCTGGTGCGACTTCGACGGGCTCCTCGACTTCGTCGAGCGGATGATGGTCGACGTGCTCCACGCCATCGCCGAACGGCGACCGAAGGAGCTCACGCTGCTCGGCCGGCCCCCCGAGGAGCTGCTCGCGATCCGCGCACCGTTCGACCGGATTCGCTATGCCGAGGCGATCGAGCGCCTCCAGAAGCTCGGCTTCCCGGTCGAGTTCGGGAGCGATCTCGGAACGGCCGAGGAGCGGGCGCTCACCCTCGAAAGCAGGACGCCGTTGTTCGTGACCTACTATCCCCGCGAGCGGAAGGCGTTCTACATGTACCAGACCCGGGCCGACCCGCGCACGGTCGAGGCCGCCGACCTCCTTGGTCCGGAGGGGTACGGAGAGATCGTCGGCGCGTCCGTCCGTGAGATCGACATCGCGCGCCTCAAGGAGCGGATCGGCCAGATCGGGGCGAAGGTCGAGGAGTACGAGTGGTACCTTGACCTCCGGAGGCACGGCAACGTCCCTCACGCCGGCTTCGGCCTCGGGGTGGAGCGGGTCCTGCGCTGGATGCTACGCCGCGAGCACATCCGCGACACGACCCCGTTCCCGCGCACGCCGTCGCGCCACCTCCCGTGACCGGGCCGCGATCTTCGTGCGGACGGTGGGTAACGTTCAAGAGCGAGCGCGGGTCTCACTCCCGTACGAGCTCCCGACGGAGCGCGTAGAGTGGCACCAGCGCAGGCGATGGACCGGGGAAACGAGCGACCGGGACCCTCGGTCGAGAAACCGTCGGGCGGCCTTCTGGTAGAGCGGGTCACCCACCAGGACGTCCCCGCGATCTGCAGTCTCTACAAGAAGGTCTGGGACCCGGCGCCCGCCGGGGTTCCGATCGAGCTCGTGAAAGCGCTGCAGCCGACGTCGCTCGAATTCACGAGCTGGATGGGCGGCGTGACGTACTTCGCCGCTCGCCGTGACGGTCGACTGGTCGGGGTAATCGGATGCGAGTTCCATCACGGCAACTGCCGGCTCGTCCACCTCGCCGTCGACCCCGAGATGCGGCGGCAGGGCGTCGCCACCGCGCTCGTCGGCGCGGCGACCGACTGGGCGAAGAAGGCGAACGCCGTGTCGGTCTGGGTCGATACCCTGGACGCCCTCGCCCCGGCGACGGCGCTCTTCCCTCGGTTGGGGTTCACGCTCGTCGGGGCCCTGCACCGGCACGAATGGGGTAAGGACGTCACGCTGTTCGAGCGCGTCCTGTAGCACTCGGGAATCAGGGCGAGCGGCTCGTCGAACGGGCGACGGAGCGCACCGAGCGGTTCGGCAGCATCCCGTGGCGCTGCTGGAGCGCCCGAAGGCGACGGACCCCGTCCTCCGGGCGCCCGCGGAAGAACTCCCGGGCCCCCCTCGCGAGTTCGATCGCCTCGAGTTCCGTCGCCACCCCGTGGGCACGCTCACTGAGGAGGTAGTCGCCGTACTCCGACACGTACTGCGGAAGGCCGGCCTTGAGGCGCGTCACCGCCTGGAGCCGGATTGCCCGGATCTGCTGCTTCAGCGGCGCCAGCTTCCCGGCCCGCAGCTCGCTCTCGAGGTCGTCCGCGACCTCGGTGACGTCCTGCGGCGGGTCGATGCCGAGGGCCTGCATGTCGTGCAAGAGCGAGACGACACGCTCGAGCTCCTCCCGGGCCTGGTCGAGGTGCCGCTCCTTCAGCGTGACCACGCGGTCGACCTGCTGGAACGAGGAGAGCGCCTGGGCGATGTCGCCGGCGTGCGCCGAGTGAAGGGCATCCTCGATCTGGTCGCGCTCGAGTCGGCTGTCGACCGAATACGCTTCGAGCCGGGTGAGCCGGACCTTCGTCCGCTTCTCCCACTCCTCGAACGCCTCGACGATCCGCTTCTGGGCAATGCGTTCGATTCCCCGGACGACCTCCGCCCACGGCTCCGGGTTGGGGGCGGAACGGGCGAGCTCTTCGGCCCACTCGGGAAGCTTCGGGAGCTCGACCCCGAGCGCTTGGACCCCCTCGGACCACTGCTTCAAACGGCTCAGGCGTCGCCCGAGCTCGGCCGCGAACGGGTTCGCCTTCTCGGACGGGGCCGCGCGGGCCGGTCGAGACCGGGGTGCCGCCGGGCGTCGAGGAGGGACCTCTTCGAGAGGCGGAGTTGCTGCGGGAGGAGGGTCCGGCGTTTGCTCCGGAGGGCTCTCGGGCGCCGACGGACCATGCTCTTCGAGGAGCGCGTGGCACTCGGGGCAGATGATCGCCGCCTCGAGCACCGTCGCCCCACACTTCGGGCAGACCGAATCTCCCGTCGCCATCCGACCGCTCACTGTCAGGTCTGCGAGGTCTTATAAAACGAAAGTTGCGCAGGTCGTCCCCGCCCGAGGGGCTTCCGGGCGCGGAGCGACGGTCCGGCGGACTACTTCGCCCGGCCGACCCGACGCTGGGTGAAGAACCCCTCCACGACGTTGAGGTGGCGGAGCATCGCCGTCTTCTTCGCCTGGTGAGACTGCATCCGCCTAAGGATGCTGTCGAGCGCCCGCACCGCGACCGCGATGTGGGGACCCTTGTTCAGCATCACGCACTCCGCCCGTACCCCCATCGCCGCGTCGGTCACCTCGGCCCGTGTCGGGAGCCCGGTCTTCGTGAGCCCCTCGAGGACCTGCGTCGCCCAGATCGCGGGCAGGTGGGCGGCCTCGCAGAGCCAGAGGATCTCCTCCTGTACCTCGGCGAGACGCTCGTAACCGACCTCGACCGCAAGATCGCCCCGCGCGATCATCACCCCGTTCGGGGGGTATCGGAGGGCGGCGAGCAGGATCCCCGGGAGCTCCTCGAAGGCCGTCCGAGTCTCGATCTTCAGGATGACGCCCATCCGGGGCCGGCCGAGTCGGGTAAGCTCGCGACGCAGGAGCGCGATGTCGTCGGCGCTGTGGACGAACGAATACCCCACGAGATCGGCGTGGTGAGCGATGAACCGGAGATCCTGGAGATCCCTAGGACCGAGGGTCGGCAGGTCGACCCGGGAGTCCGGGAAGTTGATCCCCTTGTCGGCGCCCAGCCAAGCCCCGACGAGCGGGGCGTGGGTCACCTCGACCAGCAGCCGCTCGGGACTGGCCGAGCGAATGACTCCGCCGATCCGACCGTCGTCAAACCAGATCGGCTCGTCCTTGCGGACGAACCGGAACGTCTGGGGGGCCGTGCAGGCGATGTGCGCGAGCTGCCGCACGCGCCCGTCCGGGTCGATCCGGGCATCCTCGCCGGGCTCGGCCCGGGCCGTGACGACGATCTGGTCGCCGATCTTGAGTCGGATCCGCTGATCGATCCGGGCGACCGGGCCGATCGAGGTCTCGTCCTCCTGACCGTTCTCGAATGTGGCGACGAGCCGGGTCCCCGACGTAAGGTAGCAGGTCTTCTCGGTCTCGGCGCGGTACCGGCCATGAATATGCTCGACTAGACGCAGGATCCGCCGAGCGTGGCGCGCGTCGCGGAACTCCACCGGTTCGCTCAATCGGCGCCGGAGGAGCCAGGTTCTCGGGACCGTCACCACCGCCGCTCCCGCGAGCGGTTCGGGAATGGGCTCGGAAGAGGGGACCAGCCAGATCGAACCGGGCATAGTCACCCGGCCAATCGCGTCGCGTTTCGGACGCACCTTGAGGACCGCAGGTCCGGGACGGATCGCACCGGTCCGGATCTTGGGCCCGGCGAGGTCCATCTGGATCCGGCAGTGCCGCCCAACGGCCCGCTCCGCCCGACGGATGTGCGTCACCATCCGGGCCCACTCGCGGGGCGTCTCATGGGCACAGTTGATCCGAGCGCAGTCCATCCCTCCGTCGACCAGGTCCCGGACGAGGCCGTAGTCGGTCGCCGCCTCGGCCGGCATCGTGACCATGATCCGGACGGCGCGACCGGGACGGGTGGGGCCGAGCAGTTTCCGGGCGTTTCGAGTGAGGATCCGCCGGCCCCGTTCCGGGTCAGGGACGGCGGGCGCGGGCCGTCGGGCCGGGGGGCGACCTCGGAGCCGATCGAGTCCGCTCAGGACCGCGTCCAAGTTGTAGAGGACGTGGCTCTCCGACCGGCCCAGCGACGAGAGTCCCCAGTGGGAGAGCCGGGTCTGCTCCCGACGCAGATCGAACCGGCGGAACGCGAGGTAGTGGAGGAGGTTCCGGGCGCTGTCCCGCTGGGGTCCGAACGGGGTGAGGTCCACCGCCTCCTCGAGCTCGAGGAGGCTCCCCCTCAGCCGCTCCAAGCGGTTCGCGAGCAGGCCGAGCGTGCGACCTTCCGGCGACTCCCCCCGGAGACTTGCGGCCATAGCCGGTCGCTCGGGAGGAGGCGACGAAGGGAGTTATAGAAGGAGGGGGCGGGCCAACCCCACCGGAGTTTCGGTAGGTAGGCACCAAACTGCGGTCCGCGAGGCTCCGGCGAAGGAGAGCGATGGGAATGGCAAGGGATGGGTTCGAGACCGCTTCAAGCAGTGGAAAAGGTGCTGGATCCACAGGTCGTCGGGTCTGCTCGACCGAAGGCCTGTCTGCGGGGGCGAGAGATCGCCCCTCTATTTTCGAGCTGTTACTATGACGCACTCTGCCGGTAGGGAGATGCCGTTCGGCGTGGTCCACTTCTCCAAGTTGGCCCGCGTCTTCCGAAGAACCTCCTTCTGAGTGGCGGGATCCTCCTCTTCGAGAGAGTGGCCAATCGGCGTGGCTTTCAGCATCGTCCGAAGGTAATCCTCGCTGCTGTCAAACGTCATTCGATGCTCCACGCGAACCTCGTTCCCGTCCCGAAAGCCCGCGGTCTCGAGAAAGCGGACCATCTCTCCGGGTCCTCCGGTTTCGTAGGGGGTGGGGATGTAGCCGGTCTCGTCCGGCTCAGCGAACTCGAGCATCGGGCCGACGAGCGCGTGGAGGAAGGGAACCCGGTCTCCCGTGCTCCACACTCCGACGCAAATCCGGCCTTTCGGCTTGAGGACGCGAAAAGCCTCTTGCGCGGCCTTCTCGGGGTCGGTGAAGATCTGGAATCCGAAACAGCACGCGACCGCATCGAACTGTGAGTCGGGCAGTCGCAGGGCGGCGCAATCCATCACTCGAAAGTCTACGTTCTTCAGTCCCCGAGAGTTCGCGACGTTGTTCGCGATCGAGATCATGTTCTCCGACAAATCGACGCCGGTGACGTGACCGTCGGGCTCGACCTGTCTCGCGAGGGTCATCGCCGGCTCACCGGGGCCGGTCCCCAGGTCGAGGACCTTTTCGCCTCGGTGGGCGGCGAGGTGGGCCAGCAGGTCCGTGCGGAAGGGCTCGAGTGACGCAAGAAGCTCAACGTACGCCTCAGCGCTCTCGTTCCATGTCGCCCGCGTGTATTCTCGATAGTACTCGTCGGTGTATTTCCAGGGCATCGGCTCCTGCTTCCGAGCATCTCCTAGTATGAGGACTTTCCCAATGCGCAGGTCGGTCAACGACCGGTACGCCGGCGAATCGTTCAGGGAAGTCCTCGAGCGGTCGCGGCCGATGGCCTAAGCTCGGACGCTCTCCACCCACTCGTTCAATGCCCGGTAGAACTGGCCATTGACCTTCGATGGTGAGCCAATCGGCAACTCCAGCCATTTCCGAAGCTCTGGCATGTCAATGAGCTTGTCAATCTCTCCTTCGCTCTCGATGGGATTGAGGCGTTCCGTTGGCTTCACCGCAATTGTCGTGTCGTTCTTTCCGTCCCACTCCGACACGGGCAACTTGGAGGCCAGTCCCTTGTCCCAGGTGGGGTCCACCGCGATCCATCTCGCGTGATCCTCGCTGTAGACTTCGAGATAGATGTGATTCACATCTTCGTGCGGG
>DASPQG010000087.1:0-10694 GCA_035625085.1 Thermoplasmata archaeon | reverse complement strand
GGTGCGGGTGCGGACGACCCCGAGCCGGTTCGCGATTCGGTGGACATGCGTGTCGACGGGGATCGCCGGGATTCCGTAGCCAAAGACGAGCACGCAGTTCGCCGTCTTCGGACCGACGCCCGGCAAGGAGACCAGCTCCTCAAAGTCTCGAGGGACGTTTCCGCCGAATCGGTCGAGGATCTCCCTCGCCACGGCTCCGAGGACGCGGGCCTTTACCCGGTAGAATCCCGTGGCCCGGATCAACGATTCGACCTCGGACCTCCGTGCTCGGGCGAGCGCGGGTGCGTCCGGGAACCTCGCGAAGAGCTGGGCGCTCGCCGCGTCGGTGTTCGCGTCCCGGGTCCGCTGCGAGAGGATCGTGCCGATGAGTACCTGGAACGGGTTCTCGGCGTGGTCTCGCAGGTACGGCCGACGCCAATCGCCCGTTCCGTAGAGCGCACTCAACCGGTCGAGGAGCCGCTCCCAGTCGAACGACGGGACCGCGTCCCGGCGCGTCACGTCGGGCTCCTCCGGGCCGATCCGGCCCGGGGGTCGACGGCCGCGGTCGTCGAGGCTCCCGGGTCCGACAGGTCCGGTTCGTCCCGGTCCTCCTCGGACCGGAGCAGCTCGCCGATGAGGTAGTCGCTCCCGACGACGAGGGTGAACCCGTCCCGGCCCGTCCCTGCCCGCGCGACCGCGAGGCCTTCCCGGGCCGACCGGGCCTCGACGATCCGAGGGAACCGTCCGCCGGCCGCGACGCGCAGCTCGGAAGGGGGCGCCCCCCGATCGGAGCGCAGCGGCACGACGACGAGCGTCCGGGCCAACGGGGAGAGCGCGTCGAGCATGCGCCCGGCGTCCTTCTCCCGAAGGCAACCGAACACGATTGCGCTCTCGGCCGGGTCGGCGAGCGGGGCAATCTCGGCCAAGCTCTGCGCGATCGCCCGTGCGCTTTCGGGAGTGTGGGCGACGTCGTAGAACAGTTCCGGCCGCTTCGCGACGCGCTCGAGACGCCCCGGCCAACGGACGTGGGCAAGTCCCTCGGCGACTTTCTCCGGCATCAGGGTGCGACCCATCGCGGCCGTGAGTCGCTCGGCGGCGGCCACGGCGAGCCCGGCATTCGTCGGCTGGAACCGCCCGAGCAGGGGGACGAAGAGGTCCGGATACGAGCGCCCGGGGAGCCGGACGGAGAAGGTCTGTCCGTCCTCCGAGAGGGTCCGGTGTTCAACGCGTACCTCCTTGTCGAAGTGCCAGAGGGGGACACCGACCCGGGAGGCCGTGGCCTCGACGACCGCTCTCGCCTCGGCCGGCAGCTCACCGACGACGCCGGTCATGCCAGGGTGAAAGATCCCGGACTTTTCCCGCGCGATCGAGGCGAGGTCGGGGCCGAGGAGTTCGGTGTGCTCGAGCTCGATCGTCGTGATCACGCCGACGCGGGAATCGAGCACATTCGTCGAGTCGAGCCGCCCGCCGATCCCCACCTCTACGACGGCCGCATCGACCTTCTCGCGGGCGAACCAGTCGAATGCGAGCGCCGTGGTGACCTCGAAGAAGGTGGGCGCCCGGTCGATCGTGCCCGCAGCTTCGGCCTCCCGGGCGGCGGCCTCGACCCGACGCAGGCCCTCAACGACCGCTGCCCGTGGGATCGGCTTCCCGTCCACCTGGGCACGCTCCCGGTAGGTGACGAGGTGCGGCGAGGTGAAGAGTCCGGTCCGAAGCCCATGCGCCGTCAGGATCGACTGGGCCATCACGGCGGTCGATCCCTTCCCCTTGCTGCCCGTCACGTGGAGGGCGGGGAATCGGCGTTGCGGGTGATCGAGGCCGGCGAGGAGCGCCTGGATCGTCTCGAGCCCGGGGCGGATCCCGAACCGCCGCCTCCGGAACAGCTCGTCGAGCGCGGCTCGATACTCGTCTTGGGTCACGGGGAGGCCACGACCGAGCTCCGGGTCGGCTTAAGGTGAACTTCCGGGGGCGCCGCGGCTCCGCTCCTCAGTACATCGAGCGTTCGCGGTAGGAACCGAATACTTCCTGGAAGGCGTGGACGATCTCCCCGAGGGTCGCGTCCGCTTGGAGCGCCTCGAGGACCGCGGGCATCGTGTTCTTTTCCTCGGTGGCGGCCACCTTCTTGAGCCGCTCGAGCGCCGCCGCGTGACGAGAGGAGTCCCGGTGGCGTCGGACGGCGCGGAGCCGACGGGCCTGGGCCCGTCGCGCTTCCTCCGAGATCTTGAGGCGAGGGACCTTGATCGGCATGTCGACTGAGTAGGCATTCACCCCGACGACCTTCTCGGTGCCGCTCTCGACCGCTCGCTGGTAGCGGAACGACGCCTCCTGGATCTCCCGTTGGAAGAACCCTCGCTCGATCCCCGCGACAACCCCGCCGAGCTCGTCGATCCGGTCGAAGTACCGTCGTGCCTCCTCCTCCATCGTGTCGGTGAGCCACTCGACGTAGTAGCTCCCGGCGAACGGATCGGCCGATTCGGCGACCCCCGACTCGGTCGCGAGGATCTGCTGGGTGCGGAGCGCGATGCGGACCGCGTCCTCGCTCGGAAGCTGGATCGCCTCGTCGTACGAGTTCGTGTGGAGCGACTGAGTGCCGCCCAGCACGCCCGCGAGCGCCTGCACCGTCGTGCGGACGATGTTGAGTTCCGGCTGCTGGGCCGTGCAGGAGCATCCGGCGGTCTGCGTGTGGAACCGCATCCACATCGAGCGTTCGGACTTGGCCCCGAACTCGCGGCGCATCACGTCGGCCCAGAGCCGGCGCGCGGCGCGGAACTTCGCGATCTCCTCGAAGAAGTCATTGTGCGAATTGAAGAAGAAGGAAAGGCGCGGCGCGAATTCATCGACGTCGAGGCCCCGCTTCTTCGCCTCGGCCACGTATGTGCGTCCGTCCGCCAGGGTGAAGGCGAGCTCCTGGACCGCGGTCGATCCGGCCTCGCGGATGTGGTAGCCCGAGATCGACACCGGGTTCCATCGGGGCGTCGAGCGTGTGGCGAACTCGATCGTGTCGGTGACGAGCCGGAGCGCGTGGCGCGGGGGGTAGAGGAACTCCTTCTGGGCGATGTACTCTTTCAGGATGTCGTTCTGGATCGTCCCGCCCAGTCGGGAGAACGGGACTCGACCGGCCGTCCCGGCGAGGAGGTACATCCCCCAGATGATGTTCGCTGGGGCGTTGATCGTCATGCTCGTCGTGACGTCGCCGAGCGGGATCCCGGCGAGGAGACGGCGCATGTCGTCAAGCGAGCTCACGTTCACGCCGCACTTCCCGACCTCGCCGAGCGCCTCCGGGTCATCGGCGTCGATCCCGTAGAGCGTCGGGTCGTCGAACGCGATCGAGAGGCCGGTCTCCCCGTGCTTCAGCAAGTAGCGGAACCGGCGGTTCGTGTCTTCGGGGGTGCCGAACCCGGAGAACATCCGCATCGACCAGACGCGACCGCGGTACATCGTCGGGTGGATCCCGCGGGTGAACGGCGGTTGGCCCGGGTAGCCGATCCGATCGAACGATCCCCTCGACGAGCGGGGAGTGTAGAGACGGTCGACCGGGATTCCGCCGAGCGTGGTGAACCGATCCTTCCGTTCGGGGCTCTTCGCGAGCATCGGGGCGAGGACCTCAGCCTCCCAACGGTGCGTGCTATCGCGGACCGGGTCCGTTCGGCCCTCCTCCTCGAGTTCTAAGGAGGGCGAACGCGTCGGTCGGCTCGCCGACATCGCCGCCCCAAAGAGCGGGATGCGCTATAAGGTCCGGGGGGCCCGTGACGGTACGACTTCCGCGGGCGGGACCGGCATTCGAAGGCCTACCATGTCGGTCCGTCCGCGGCGTCGCACCGGCACGCCGACCGCTCGAGCGAACTGAGGGAACGCGGCGCCCGTCCATTGCGTGTTGTCCGCCAGCACGACCGCGCCCGGAACGAGCTTGGGCCGGACCGTTCGGAGTTCGAACGTGAGGTGCCGAGGAGTGTGCAGACTATCATGAAGGAAGAGGCCTACCGAGGACAGCTCCTCGACGAGCGTCGGGAGGAGCTCTTGGCTCGGCCCGATGCGGAGGTCCCAGGCGTCTCGCAGTTCGGAAGGGATCGACCAGCCGCTGGAGCGACCCGGGGGGATCGCGACATGGGATTCCCGAGGGGAGAGTCGCGCGCCTCGCTGGGGCAGAGGGAGGTCGATCGAATGGAGAGTCCCCCGACGGTTCTTGCGGACTCCGAGCAGGAAATGGGCGGAGGAGACGCCGCTGCTCACTCCAGTTTCGATGATGTGGTCCGGCTGGATGAGACGCACGATGGCGTACAGTTCGAGCGGTCCGCGGTATTGCGCGTAGTGAAGCCGTCCAGCCGCCCAATGCGCTTTCCGAATTGCTTCCTCGTAGGGAACGAGTTCGCCGAACTCGGCCAGCACGTCCGAGATCGTCTCCCACGAGGCGCCGGTAAGCTTCTGCAGCCAATCGTACCGCATCGCCGCGTTGCGGTCTCCGAGCGCGGCACGGGCCTGCTCCACCGTCGCGCGAACGGAGGCGGGGATCGGGCTTTCGAGGCCCCTTCCGCTTCTCATGTACCCGCGAGTCCTCCCGAGTGAGGCTCCTTCCGGACGAGCCGAGCCTTGTCGACCTTGAGCTGAGCGGTCGAACCGGTCGCCGCTCGCTCGACGGCCTCGAGTTCGATGCGTTCCGCGAAGAACGGGGCGTCCACGACCAGTGTCTCGAACTCCCCGCCTTCGCCCGCGACGTTGACGGGGCGGACCGCCCGGCTCCGCCGCTCCAGCTCCTCGACGAGCGGCCGATCGAGCCGACGGCCGAGGAGGTCCGGTGTCAGCGGCTCGGCCGCGAGATGGACGAGGCGGATGTCGAGACCCGCGGCGATCTCCTCGCGGACCACCCGACCGGGGTCGACCCGCCAGAGCGGAGCGTAGACACGGCGATGCGCCTCGTCGGCGGCCCGGAGCAAGCGCGCCCACTGGTAGGACGACTGGATCGCCCCGGCGACGACCGGTCCGCGTTCGCCGGCGATCGCCTCGTGGAGCGCCCGGAGCTCCGCGGCCTCCCCGACACCCTGGACCGGCACGCGACGGTGCCCCTTCCGCCAGGCGTGGGCCTGGAGCGCGACGAGGTCCAGGTTCGGGGTGTGGAACAACATCGCGTCGGGATCCTCGGGAACGACCGTCACGAGCTCGTCGACCGGCCAGCCTTGGGTGTCGGCGAGGTACGCCGAGTATATCGAATCCTTCCCACCGGAAACGAGGGCCGTGACGGTCATGCGCGGGTGCTACGGGATCCCAAGTCCCCCCCGCCATCGTTCGTAAAGTGGGAGCAGCGGGACGGTGGCGAGCGGCCGGTCCCCCCACTTCAGGACAGCGTCCGCCACCGTGACCGACCCGATCCGTGCGATCCGGAACCCCGCGAACGCCCGTTCGAACCGGGCGCGAGAGGCGGGCGGTACCTCGACAACGAACCGGCTGGCGCCTTCCGCGGCCAGAGCGAGAGAGGGGGTCATGAGGCCCGTCGCCTCGAGATCGACCTCGAACCCCAGACCGCCCCCGAAGGCCATTTCGGCAAGGGAGACCGCGAGCCCACCGTCCGAAACATCGTGGACCGCCCGAGGCAGGCCCCGACGGCCCGCGGCGAGGAGCCGCTCCCCGATCCTCCGCAGACCCGCAGGGTCGGGTCGCGGGACGGCGAATCCGGTCCTTCCCCTTCGGCGAGCCCAGAGCGAGCCACCGAGTTCCGGGACGGAGCGACCGACAAGGTAGAGCAGGTCCCCCGCCTGCTTGAGGTCGCTCGTGAGCGCCCGGGAGATGTCGTCCACGATGCCCGTCGCGAGGAGCACGGGCGTCGGGGGGATCTCGGCTCCGAGGCCCTCATTGTAGAAGCTCACGTTTCCCGAAGGGACCGCGAACCCGAGCGCCTTAGCGCCGCGACCCAGGCCGCGGGTCACCGAGGCGAAATCCGCGAGGACGTGCGGGTCCTCGGGGTTTCCGAAGTTGAGGCAGTTCGTGAAGGCGTCGGGTCGGGCCCCGACGGCGTACAGGTTCCGGGCCGCCTCTTCGACCACCATGACGCCCCCCGCCTCCGGATCCTCGGCACAGGCCCAGGGCTGGGTCGAAGTGGTGATGGCGAGCCCCCGAAGGCTCGATGGGCGCGGTTGGAGCACGGCCGCGTCCCCGTGCGCCGGTGACGTCACGAGGCCCTGGAGCGGCTTCACCACCACACGTCCCTGGACCTCGTGATCGTAGACCCGCAGGACCGGCTCGCGGGAGACGGAATCCGGAGCAAGCACGAGCTCGGTGAACAACTCCGCGGGGTCCTGGTCCGCAAGGTCCGGAGAGCGGACCATTCGGTGGCGCCGGGGCCGGGTCGGCCGGTGGATCACGGGCGGATCGACGCGGAAGCCGACATCGAGATGGGCGGCCGGCGCCCCCTTCCAAAGGAGCGTCTCGTAGGGGCCGCGGACGACCTCGCCGATGTCGGTCGCCGGCACGTCGTGCCGGCGGAAGATCGCCAGGAGTTCGGGAACGTCCGCCGGCGCGACGTCGAGGATCATCCGTTCCTGGGACTCGGAGATCCAGACCTCCCAGGGACGGAGCCCCTCCTCTCGCAGGGGCACCCGGGTGAGCTCGATGCGCGAGCCGAACCCTCCCCCGTGGACGAGCTCCCCCGAGGCGGTGGCGAGCCCTCCCCCGCCGAGGTCCTTCTGCCCGCGGACCAGGCCCCGGTCGTACGACTCGAGACAGGCGTGGATGAGGGGCTCTTTCATGATCGGGTTGCCGAGCTGCACCGCCCCCCGCGACTCGGACTCGCTGCGGTCGGTCAGCTCCTTGGAAGCGAACGCGACCCCCCCGATCCCATCGCGCCCGGTGAGTCCCCCCACAAGCACCAACCGGTCACCGGCCGCTCGAGCCCGGTTGGGCGTGAGCCGACGGCGGGGCAGGAAGCCGACGCATCCGACGTTGACCAGCGGGTTCACCACGTAGGCCGGGTCGAAGTAGACGCATCCCGAGACCGTCGGCACACCGACCCGGTTGCCGTAGTCCCGTATTCCGGCGATGACCCCTTCGGCGAGATACCGCGGGCTTTTCACTCCGGGCGGTAGGTCATCCGGCCCCCGGTCGAGAGGACCGAAGAACAGTGGGTCGCTGAGGGCGATCGGCTTCCCTCCGACCGCGAGGACGTCCCGGAGGATCCCCCCGATTCCGGTCGCGGCGCCTCCGTACGGCTCCACGGCCGACGGATGGTTGTGCGATTCGATGCGGATCGCGTAGGCGTATCCGTCTTCGAACCGGAGCACTCCCGCATCTCCCGTCCCGAGTACGCGCGGCCGGGGACGGAGGGTCGAGAAGGCGCGCTTCAGGTACGGTCGGGAGCTCTTGTAGCTGCAATGCTCGCTCCAGCTCTGGGCGATCCCGGCGAGCTCGACGTCCGTTGGTTCGCGCCCTTCCTTGCGGTAATACGCCTGAAGCCGGAGGAGTTCGGCACGACCGAGCCCGAGCCCGCGTTCCTCGGACACCTTCGCGAGCGCGGACGCGGAGGCGCGACGAATCGGGACGGAGGTGACTTCGGGCGCCCAGTCGTTCATGCTCTCGAGCGACCTAGGACGGCAGGGGCCGTACCGACACTCGGTGGATCACCGGGTTCGCGAGGAGGCGCTCGACCGCACGATCGGCGAGCCGACGGGCCTCCGCCTCCGGTACGTTCGTGAACTCAAGGTCGTAGATCCGGGCGGTGGTCACGTGGCGCACCGACGGGATGCCGAGCAGCCCGAGCGACTTCTCGATGCTCTCGGCCTCCGCGTCCATCACGCCCGGCTTCAGTTCAACGCGCACCTCGATGCGGACGGTGGGTGCGTCCGTGGTTCCGACCCCCTCGCCCGCTCGAATCGAACCGGAAAGATAACGATACGCCCGGCTGTCGCGCCCGGTCGCCCTCCTGGGCCGCGGGGAGCGGCGCCCGGGGTTCCGGCCGTTTGCAAAAGCCTATATAGGGGGGCTTTTTCGGGCGGCCGGCTCGGTGGGGGGCCGGCCGTCATGGAGGAGTTCATCTGCAGCGTTGAGTTCCTACGCGGGCCGGTCGACGTCATCGCCCGTGTTTCGAGCGAAGCGGGGGGCATCCGCGAGTATCGCGGAGGCGCGGCTGGCACTGTGATCGATCAGGTCATCAACGACCTCCAAGAGGAGTTCGAGTCCGCCCCGGTGGCGTAACGCACTCGGGGACCGGGCATTCGCTTTTCACGAAGGAGTCGTCGCATCCGGAGGGGGTTCTCATGGAGAAGCACGAGGCGGCCAAACCACCTGTGAGTCGAGCCGTGGAGAGCGCCTACACGAAGGTCTGGGGGAGCGAGCACGTCGTCGCGCTCATCGCCCTCAAGGTCGAGACCTCCGAGGCGGACAACGTCGCGAGCGAGGTCGCGAAGTTTCCGGAGGTCGAGGACGACTTCCTGGTCACCGGTGACACTGACATCTTCCTCAAGGCACGGTTTCCCCAGTACGAGGAGCTCAAAGATTTCGTCCTGCACCGTCTCCCCTCGGTCCGAGGGATTCGGGAGACGAAGACGCTCCTCGTCGTGACCGCCTACAAGGAGGGGGGCGAGGCCCACAACCCATGACCGCTCCGACCGCCGCCCCGTCGCCCACGGCGCTCGGCTCGGCCGAGGCCGCGCCGGTACCGGGCGAGTCCGTGGTGCCCGGTCTCGATCGGGTGTTCGAGGCGCTCACGCAGCTCGCCGATGACGCGCTGGTGCCGAGGAACGTCCGCCGCGGTGCCCAGGCGGCGAAGGACGCCCTCTCGAAGCCCCGCGCCGCGCTCGACATGCGAATCGCGAGCGCGGTCTACGTCCTCGACGATCTGGCGAACGACCCGAACCTTCCGACCCACGGACGCACCGCGATCTGGTCGATCATTTCGAGCTTGGAGAGCCTTCAGTGAATCCCGTCAGGCATACTGTCAAATACGGCGCCCGGGTCTCCGACGCTCGGAGCGGTAACGGGCCCGTAGCTCAGTTAGGTTGGTCGTCCGGCCCGCCGGGCGGCCCTACAAAGAGCATCTGGCTTTTAACCAGGTGGTCGGGGGTTCGAACGAGCGTCCTCGCGTCCACCGCGAGGTCGCTCCGGACGTCCCCCCGGGCCCGTCACGTTCCTCGGAGGTTCGCATGAGCCCAACCCCTGCGCGCCGCGCGCGCGCCCGTCCCGCTGCTGCCAAGGCCGCCCCGTCCCCCCGACCGTTCGTCGCGCACCACCTCGCTCCCCCCCACGAGATTCTGAGCGAGGAGGAGTCCCGCAAGGTCCTCGAGGCGCTCGGCGCCTCTCCCGAGCGCCTTCCGAAGATCCTGGTGAGCGACCCCGGCCTCAAGACCGATCCCAAGTACGAGGGGCTCCGCGAGCGCGGCGAGAACCTCCTGGGTCGCCTCGTCCGTGTGCACCGCCCAAGCGCGACCGCCGGGAAGGCGGTCGCCTACCGTCTCATTGTCCCGTCCGCGGGAGGGGACTAGTCAAGGTCCATGCGAGAAATCGTGGATGCGTTCTTCCGGGAACGCTCGATCGTGAACCATCACCTGGCGAGCTTCAACGACTTCCTGCCCACGAAGGACAATCCGAACTCGCGGATGCAGCGGATCGTCGACGACGCGCGGGTGAGCGAGGACTCCACCGAACGCGGCGTGATCCGCCTCGACGTCCAGAAAACGAAGAGCTCGATTTACGTGCGCGTGGGCCGCCGGCGCGACGCCCGCGGCAACGTGAACCCCTCCGCCGAGCCGACGATCTTCATCGGGGCGCCGTTCGTCAAGGAGCCGGTCGGCTCGAAGCCGACGCTCACTCCGATGGAGGCGCGGCTGCGCAACCTCACGTACCAGGCCCCGATCTACCTCAAGGTCACCGTCGTCGAGAACGGCGTCGAGCGCGCGCCCGAGGACGTGCACATCGGCGATCTCCCGATCATGGTGAAGAGCCGTCCGTGCAACCTCAATCGGTACAAGATCTCCGAGGACGACCAGATCTGGCTCTCGGACGACGAGTACCGCGCGAAGTTGGTCGAGTACGGCGAGGACCCGCTCGACCCGGGCGGGTACTGCATCATCGGTGGAACGGAACGCGTCATCATCTCCCTCGAGGACCTCGCCCCGAACCGGATCTTCGCCGAGTACAACGAGCGCTACGGCACGCCGATCGAGAGCGCGAAGGTGTTCAGCCAGCGCGGCGGCTACCGTTCGCTCACGGTCGTCGAGAAGAAGAAGGACGGCGTGCTCCAGGTCTCGGTCCCGACGGCGAGCGGCCAGATCCCGCTCGTGATCCTGATGAAGGCGCTCGGGATGAAGAACGACGAGGAGATCTTCCAGGCGGTCCTCGGCGAGCTCCTCCCGCTGGACGAGCCGTTCGTCCAGACGATGAAGCACCTGCTGAACGTCAATCTCGAGGAGTGCGTCTCGAAGAAGCTGTACCCGCCCGAGGGGGTGCTCTCGACCGAGGACGCGCTGATCTTCCTCGAGAAGAAGTTCGCGACCGGTCAGGCGAAGGAGTACCGCCAGCGCAAGGTCGATGGGATCCTCGACCGCTCCCTCCTCCCCCACCTCGGCGACACGAAGGCGGACCGTCTGAAGAAAGCGCTCTACCTCGCGCGCATGGCGAGGACGGTCCTCGAGCTCCACCTCAAGGTGCGGGGCGAGGACGACAAGGACCACTACGCGAACAAGCGGTTGAAGCTCGCCGGGGACCTCATGGAGGACCTCTTCCGGGTCGCGTTC
>DASPQG010000086.1:0-25453 GCA_035625085.1 Thermoplasmata archaeon | reverse complement strand
CTGCTGCTCGGGTACTGTTTAGTGGGCCACGGCCTCGGACCTGTCTAGAAGGGCGGCCGAGGGCTGCGCATCGGGCTCAAACAGACGAGGGACCGGCTTCCTCCTCAAGCTCGGCTTGGGCGGCCGCCAGCCGCGCCACCGGGATCCGGAACCCGGAGCAGCTCACGTAGTTCAATCCAGCCTGCCGGAAGAATCGGACGCTCCTCGGGTCGCCGCCGTGCTCACCGCAGATCCCGATCTCGAGGTTCGGATTCGCCTTCCTCCCCTCGGTGACCGCCATCCGGACGAGCTTCCCAACCCCCGCCACGTCCAGGACCTCGAACGGGCTCTCGGGGAGGATGTGCTCCTCGAGATACTTCGTCATGAACTTCGCCTCGACGTCGTCGCGACTGAACGCGAACGTGGCCTGGGTCAGGTCGTTCGTACCGAAAGATAGAAAATCGGCGTGAGCGGCGATCTCTCCCGCCGTCAGGGCGGCGCGCGGGGTCTCAACCATGGTTCCCACCCGATACTCCAGCGTCGCCCCGAGTTCGTCGAGCGTCCTCTTGGCCGCACCGTCGATGACCTTCCGGAGGATGACGAGTTCCTCCTTGTCGCTCACCATCGGAAGCATCAGGCCCACGAGGGCCGTCTCGCCCTCCTCCCGCTGGACCTGCACCGCGGCCCGGACGATTGCCTCCACCTGGAGGTCGTAGATTACCGGGTAGGTGATCGCCAGGCGACAGCCACGGTGCCCGAGCATCGGATTGTGCTCCGTCAGGTGATCGAGCTTCTCGAGCATCCGCTTCCACCGCTCGATCTCGGGGGCCCAGGCGCCCCGCTTCCAGAGGTCATCAATCTCGGCCGTTACCTCGGCTCGGTTGGGGAGGAACTCATGCAGCGGCAGGTCGAGGAGCCGGACAATGACGGGGCGGCCCTTCATGACCCGGAAGATTCGGACAAAGTCGATCACCTGGAATGGGACCAGCCGCCGAAGCGCCTGCGTACGTTCCTCGACGGTTTCGGAAAGGATCATCTGGTGCATGATCTTCAGACGGTCCGGCGCGTTGAACATCCGCTCGGTTCGACAGAGACCGATCCCCTGCGCGCCGAACTCGAGGGCCCGGGCCGCGGCCTCTGGCGTTTCGGCGTTCGCGTACACCCCCATCGTCCGGATCTCGTCGGCCCACCCTAGCAGCTTGCCGAATTCGGACGTGAGGGGCGGCTCCACCGTGGGGAGCGCGCCGAGCATCACGTTGCCGGTCGTCCCGTCGATCGTGAGGAAATCCCCCTCCTTGACGACCGTCCCTCCCTCGACCTCGATACGGCCGTTGGCGGGGTCGACCTTGATCGAGGTGCATCCGACGATCGCCGGCTTGCCCATCCCCCTCGCAACGACCGCGGCATGGGAGGTCATCCCCCCCTTCGCGGTCAGAACGCCCTGCGCGGCGATGATCCCCGCGATGTCGTCGGGCGTCGTCTCGGGTCGTACGAGGATGACCTTCTCCCCTTTGGCCCCCCTCGCGACCGCCTCCGCGGTGATCATGACGACGGTTCCCGAGACTGCGCCGGGCGAGGCGTTCAACCCCCGGGCGATAGGCTGGACCGCGACCGAGGGGTCGATGGTCCGGTGAAGGAGCTTCTCCGCGTCCGCCGGGTCGAGCCGACGGACGGCCTCCTGCTTCGAGATCAACCCTTCGTTCGCCATTTCGTACGCGATCCGAACCGCGGCCGGCGCGCTTCGCTTGCCGGTCCGAGTCTGCAGCATGAAGAGTCGTCCGTCCTCGACGGTAAACTCGAAATCCTGCATGTCCCGGAAGTGACCCTCAAGCTTCTTCGCCACGCTCTCGAGCCGTGACTTGAGCGACGGTTCCATCGAGTCGATCGTTGCGGGCGTTCTCGTCCCGGAGACCACGTCCTCTCCCTGCGCATTCCCCAGGAACTCGCCGTAGAGCCTCTTCTCTCCCGTCGAGGGATTCCGGGTGAAGCCCACCCCGGAGCCCGAGTTCTTCCCCCGGTTTCCGAACACCATGGCTTGAACCGTTACGGCCGTTCCGAGATCGTCCGAGATTCTGTAGAAGCGCCGGTACTCCTTGGCCCTCGGATTCTCCCAGGACCGGAAGACCGCGCCGACGGCGCCTTCGAGCTGCGCCCAGGGGTCCTGCGGAAACGGCGTCCCCGTCTTGGCCAGGACCAGCTCCTTGAACGCTCGAACGAGCTCCCGAAGGTCATCCGCCGGGATCTCCGCGTCCTGGTGGACCTTGAGCCGCCGCTTCGTCTGGTCGAGCAAGTCCTCGAATTCGGCCTTCGGAATCCCCAGCACGATCGCCCCGTACATCTGGACGAGCCGCCGGTACGCGTCCATCGCGAAGCGCGCCTCGGCCCCACGGCGCCCCATTCCCTGAGCGATGCGGTCGGTCAGGCCGAGGTCGAGAATCGTGTCCATCATGCCGGGCATGGAGAACGGACCCCCGGACCGTACGGAAAGCAGAAGCGGGCGTTCCGGCGAGTTCAGCTTCTTTCCACTCGCCCGCTCGAGTTCGGCGAGCTTCCCTTTCAGCTCGCCAAAGAGCCCGCTCGGAATCTCCCCCGTCCGAAGGTACTCCCGGCACGCCTCGGTCGTGACGATGAGCCCGGGCGGAACGGGCAAGCCGATGGAGGTCATCTCCACCAGTCCTCGCCCCTTCCCACCGAGAGCGAACTTGTCGAGCCCTTGGGCTTCCTCGAACAGGTAGACGAACAACGCTCTCCTTACTGGCGCGTCCGGCTGATACCTGTTCCGTTCTTCCGGTTATACCTGAGCCCACGGCCGAAGAGGGTCGGCTTACCGGACCATCCTCAGGGCAGACTTGCGGCTTGGGAGGGCGCGCTCGCGAGGGGTCCGGTCCTACGGTTATATCGGGACTTGCGGCTTGCCCTCACGGATGGCGAAGTTCCCGAGCGAGGAGTGGCTCGCTGCATACGTCGCCAAACTCAACACCAATCCGAACTACGAGGACGCGGCCCGGAAATGGGAGGGGGCGATGACGTTCGTGATCCTGAAGGACGCTGCCTTCGACAAGGACGCCTATCTCTTCCTCGACCTCTTCCACGGCAAGTGCCGGGGATCGAAGTTCTCGCTCAAACTGGAAGACCTTCCCCCGGCCCAGTACAAGTACATGGGTCCCTTCACCAACTGGAAACGGCTCATCAACAAGGAGATCGACCCGATCCAGGGGATCCTTACCGGGAAGTTCAAGCTCGAAGGTTCGATGATGACCATCATGCGGTTCACCCGGGCCGCGAAGGAGATGGTGGCCACCACCACGATGGTCCAGACCGAGTTCTGACCACGGGAATGTGGTACTTCCGGTCCCCGACCATCGTGTTCGGGGAGGACGCCCTGTCGCACCTTGCTTCCCTTCCCATCCGAAAGGCGTTGATCGTAACGGACCGACACCTCCGAACCACCGGCCTCCCCGAGAAAGTCGTCCGGGCGCTGCCGGGGGGTGCGGAGAGCCTCGTCTTGGGGGACGTGGGCGAAGAGCCCGAGCTTTCCGAGATGACGCGCCACCTCGACCAGATTCGCAGCTTTGCACCGGATTGGATCCTAGGGCTGGGGGGCGGCTCCTCCTTGGACACCGCGAAGATCCTCTTTGTCCTCTACGAGCGGCCGGACCTCACCGTCTACGACACCACGCCGCTGCAGGCGCTCGGACTTCGACGCAAGAGCCGTCTGATCGCCATCCCGACCACCAGCGGAACCGGTTCCGAATGCACGTGGGCCGCCGTGCTTTCCGAGCGACAGGAGAAACGCAAGCACGAGCTCGCCTCTCCTGAGATCATCCCGGATTACGCGATCCTCGACCCCGAGATGGTGCTCGATCTTCCCATCGAGCAGACGCGCAACACGGCGGTCGACGCCATCACGCACGCGATCGAAGGGTACGTGAGCACCTGGAAGAACCCGTTTTCGGATGCGATGTCCGAGAAGGCGCTCGAGTTGATCCTCGGCAATCTTCTCAACGTGCTCAAGGAGCCGCACAATACGGCGGCCCGGAACGCGGTGCACATCGGCGCGTCGATGGCCGGGCTGTCGTTTTCAAACTCCCAGATCGGACTGGCCCACGCGCTCGGGCACGCGCTGGGCGCTCGCTACAAGACGCCGCACGGGAAGGCGGTGGGGATCTTCCTGCCCCTGGTCGTTGAGTTCAACAGCTCGGTCTGCCAGGACCGGTTCGACCGGCTGAACCTCCTGTTCCCTTCCGCCGTCCGGGCAGAGACTCTTGCCGGTTCGTTGCGGAACCTGTTTCGCGAAATGGGTCAGGACGCCTCGGTCGCCGCCCTCGGCGTCCGGCGGGAGGAGTACTTTGCCGCGCTCGAAGAGATCGGCTCCATGGCCGCGGAGTCGACCGGACTCGTGACGAACCCGCGGGACTCCGGCTCGTCGGAGCTGAGGGACCTGCTGACGAAGGCCTACGGGGGGGAGAGCTAGATGGAGCGCCGATACGGCAACTGGATCGGGGGCCACGAGGATTTCGAGGGAGAGTCGCACCTTCTGGAGAGTCCGGCGGACGGGCGGAAGGTCGCCTCCGTCACCTTCGCATCGACCGCGAAGACCGGTGAAGCGATCGAGGCGGCTCACGGAGCGGCTCGGCGATGGAAGAACTCGACGCTCGCGGAGCGGCAGCGATTGCTCGGCCAACTGATGGAACGGGTTCAGGCGCGTGCCGAAACGTACGCGACGCTCGAGTCGCTCAACACCGGCAAGACCCTTCGGCAGAGCACTCTCATGGACATTCCGCTCGGCATCGACAATCTCCGTTATTTCGCCACCACCCGCGAGTTCGTCCCGGAACGGGAGATCGAGCACCCCGAGTTCCCGGGCACGCGGGGCATCGTTCAGACGGTCCCGATGGGCGTGGTAGGCGCGATCGCCCCGTGGAACGTACCGTTTCTGATGGCGGTCTGGAAACTCGCTCCCGCACTGCTCGCCGGGAACGCGGTCGTCCTGAAGCCGTCCCACCACACCCCGCTGACGGCCCTCGAACTGGGCCACGACGCCGTGGAAGCGGGGTTCCCTCCGGGGGTGATCAATGTCGTGACGGGGACCGGCTCGGTCGTGGGAGACACGCTCCTCAAGGACCGACGCGTCAACATGGTGAGCTTCACGGGCTCGACGAAGACCGGTCTCGAGCTCATGGGCCGCGCCGGCGGCCTCAAGAAGTTCACGATGGAGCTCGGCGGCAAGTCCCCCAATGTGGTCTTCGCCGACGCCGACCTCGAACTCGCCGCGAAGGGGGTCCTCTTCGGTATCTACCTCAACTCGGGGCAGCTCTGCGAGTCGGGAAGCCGGCTGATCCTGCAGTCCTCGATCCGGGAGTCGTTCCTGGCGCATCTCTGCGAGCTCCTGGACCGGATGCGCCCCGGCAATCCGATGGACATGGAGACGGACATCAGCGCGATCACGACCGAGAGTCAGAAACGCAAGATCGAGACCATGGTCGACGCCGGCATCTCCGCCGGAGCGAAGGTGAGGTATCGCAAGGACCTTCAGTCCCGGACTCCCCCGGGCGGGCTGTACTACCCCCCGACCTTGCTGACGGACGTCCGGGACGACATGGTGGTCGCTCGGGAGGAGATCTTCGGGCCGGTCCTCTCCGTCCTCGAGTTCGACACGGAGTCGGACGCCGTCGAGATCGCGAATCGAACGGAGTACGGGCTCGCCGCCGGCGTGTGGACTACCGATCTCGAGAAGGCGAAACGGGTCGCTTCTCAGATCGACGCCGGCACGGTCTGGGTCAACGAGTACCACCTGCTTTCGGCGGCTGCGCCTCGGGGCGGCTTCAAGAACAGCGGCATCGGGCGGGAGCTCGGACTGGAAGGGGTCCTCGAATGCACGCAGACTCGCCACATCTTCGTTAACCCCCAACACAACGACATGGACGATGTCGCCTACGGACTGATCCTCCCCTAGACCTCCCCGGTGCCGTTCCCCCGGTCTCGCCCCGCCGACCCCGGGTCCGCCGGCCGGCGCTCGGCTCTGGCTTTGAACCAATTCCTTAAACCGTCGGACGCGCCTGCGGGCCCCCGTGGGGCTGGAGGAGCTCTTCGTAGCAGTCGTAATTGTCGGCATCTCGTGCGTGAACGCGGCCGTTCCCGCGGCCGCTTGGACTCGGTCCCGGGACGGTCGGTTCCTCGTGCTCTCTGCCGCGAACCTTGTGTTGGCGCTGCTCGGGATCGTCTGGACCTGGGGACAGCTCCCGTGGAATCCCCCCGCCTGGACCTCCGCTCAACTTCCGGTAATGGGAATCACGCTCCTCGCCACGCTCCTCTTCCTCGCGACGACCCTGTGGCCGCGACGTTCGTGATCGATGGAGGAGGACCTACTCGCGCTGCCCACCCGGCGCCGACTCTACGAGATCGTGCGCCGCGCGCCGGGGATCGGGGCCCGAGAGGTGCAGCGCGAGGCGGGCACGGGGTGGGGAGAGACGGTCTACCACCTCGACCGCCTGACACAGGCGAACCTGCTCCACCGAGAACGGGCGGGCCACCAGGACCACTACTTCGCCGCGGCGGTCCCGCTCGGTGACCGGAGCCTCCTGAGGGTCGTCCGGTCCCCATCTGCCCGCCGACTGCTCGTCGCCCTGCTCGAGACGCCGAACCGTACGGTCCCGGACCTGACGGACCGCACGGGGCTGAGCGCCGGTCGGGTCTCGGTCCATCTCGGCCGGCTGATGGAGCTCGGCCTCCTACGCACTGGGCGGAGCGACCGATTCCGGACGTTCGAAGTGGCCGAACAAGAACGGGTCCTCCGGTTGCTGGTGAGCTATCGCGAGGGGTGGGCAGACGAGTGGGTCGAACGGCTCCTCACCACGTGGTCGGAGCTGCTCCGCGCATGACCGACGCGGGATTGGACCAATGGATTCCGACCTTGAACCAAAAACCGAGTGACCCCCCGCCGTCATGGGAGAGTCGATGACAACGACCTGGGCCTCCGACGAGTCCACGGTTCGGGCCCGCCGGCTCGGCCCGGTGGCGACCGCGGCAGCACTCGGCGCTGCCCTCGGGCTCATGGTCTTGATCGCGCCGGGGGCGGCCGCGTGGTCGACCGGCATCGGCGGCCCCGTCTCCTGGACGAACGGCGTGGTCCTCTGCCAGTTCGCGGCGGTCTCTCCCTCCGTCGCGGTCTCGGCGCTGAGCCTCACGGGCTCCGGAGTCACCGTCTCCCTCCTCTCCGTAGTGGAAGCGGGCCCCACGGGTTCGGTCGCCGCCACCACCAGCCTGGACGGCCTTTCCTGGACGGTCGCCAACTGGTCGAACGAAGACGCGTTCGACCTCGCCTACTCACTTCACGCGCCGCTGTCGAGCACGACGAACCCCCCATCGACGGTGGGGTCCACCGACCTGCAAGTCCAGTTCGTTCTGCCGGCATACGAGGGCTCTCCGAAGGGCCCGACCGACGAAGTGAACGTCGTCTTCTCGCTCCTGAACTGGACCTGGCAGCACCCGGGCGACCATCTCGTGCTCTCCTTCACCGCCGCCCCCACGTTCCCGCTCGCGGAGCACCTCAACGCGACCGCCGCTCCCCACTGGCTGCTCTCCAGCACGTCGAATCAGTCGGGTGCGGTGCTCGAGCAGATCGGCGCGAACGCGAGCGCTACGGCGGCCACCGGCACGGGACCCGCCAGCTCCGTGTCGGCGAGTCCTGCCCTCACGATCGCTTCTCCCTCCAAGGCGGTGGTAAACGTGACCTTCGGGAGCTCCGCCGGAACATTCTCGTCGCTCACGTACACGGCTCAGGTTGGTGTGGTGTTGCCGGCGACGGTGGCGGGGATCCCCCTCTCCGAGCTCGCCGCCGCCGGCGTGGCCGGAGTCGCCGTGTCGCTCGCGGTCGCCGGGATCGTCCGTCGCGTCCGGCGCCGGCCATCGAAGCTCGTCTACGTGACGGAGGAGGAGACCCAATGAACGCGCGTCTGGAAATGCGTCGAGACCTGCCGGGAACCCGTGTCCTGCTGCCGTGCGGCCACCAGTGGACGATGCCGCGCGGCTTCCCTCCGGAAGCGGTCGCGGCCGATCTCCTCCGGCACGAGTCGATGTGCGACCTCGACCCGGGGCTACCGGTGCCCGAGACCCACCTTCGTTGGTCCCGCGTGGCGCTCCCGACAGCGGAGGTCCGGCCATGAGCCGCCCGGCCCTTCGAGAGGGACTCGCTCGACTTCCTCTTGTCTTTCTTGCGGGGCTTCTCGTCCTCGCTCCGGTCGCCGTTGCGGGCACCGTCGCGGCAACCACTCCGATCCATCCTGCCGCCACGGGCACGACCGGCTCAGTCACCGTGGACATCACCGCCACGACCGACCTCAGCTTCGACCCGAGTTCGTTCACCGTCGCCCCGGGTGAGTCGGTCACCCTGGTTGTGACGCAGGGCGCCAATTTCGCGCACACGTTCACGCTCTCCTCTGTCGTGAACTTCACGATCCCGGCCTCGGATTCGCCCTCTCAGGTGGCGGCGTTCTTCAACGCCCACCCACCGCTCGTCAACCTCTCGCTCGGCTCGACGGCGGGGTCGCAACAGCAGATCACGTTCACGGCCCCCACCAGCCAGGGTACCTACGAGTTCGTCTGTCTGATCCACTTCCCGCAAATGACCGGCATCATGACCGACTCGAGCGCCGCCCCCTCGTCGGGCGGAAGTGGGAGCGCACTCTCGATCACTGAGATCGTCGCGATCGGCGCGGGAGTCGGCGTGGTCGTGATCGCCGCGGCCGCGTTCCTCGTCCTGAGAGGTCGCCGCCCGCCGAAGTAGTTCGGGTCCGAGTTCGGTTCCGGTGGATTCTACGACAGGGGGCGTCGTGCCGATTCTTGAGCTGGGGCGGGAACGTTCTCCCGCCGAACTATCCCCCATCGCGCCGAGCGTGATCGCTGGAGGGGTCGTCGCCCATAACGACGAAGGCGGCATCGAGCGTTCGGTGCGGTCCCTGCTCGCCCAGGAGCTTCCGCTCGGGGCCCGGTGGGGACGCATCTGGATCGTCGCGAGCGGATGCACGGACCGGACGGTGGAGATCGCTCGCACTCTCGCGGCGGAGGATCCCCGCTTGGGTCTCTTGATAGAGCCCGAACGTCGAGGGAAGGCGGCGGCGCTGCGGGAGGTACTCCGACGGGCGGACGGCGAGGCGTTGGTGCTGCTCAACTCGGACGCGGTAGCGGCCCCCGGCTCCGTAGCTGCCCTCCTCTCCAAGTCGAAGGGTAAGCGTCGGCCGTTCGCCGTGATGGCTCGTCCGGTCGTCCCGTCCCCGGTGGACAGCGGCTGGAACGGGACGGTGCGCTGGATGTGGCAACTGCACCACGAACTGCATCGTGAGATGCTCGAGGACGGTCGGGGAGCTCACCTTTCGGACGAGCTCCTCCTCGTGAGCCTGCCCGCGTTCCCCTGGGTCGAGGACGGAATCATCAACGACGGATCGTACTGCGCGGTCTGGCTGCAAACCCACGAGGGCGGATGTTGGTACGCCCCGGACGCGCGGGTCTGGATCGATGTGCCGAGCTCACCGTCCGAGCACCTCCGCCAACGACGGCGGATCCACGTCGGAAACGCTCAGGTAAACGCCCGTCTCGGACGATTCCCCACGACAGCGCTCCGATACCTCTTCGGTCACCCGTCCCGGGCGATCGCGGCCCTCCGACGAGCGGGGTCGGAAGCGGGATCGTTGCGCCACTTCGCTCGCGTCGCGCTCTGGGAGTTAGCTTCCCACGCGCTCGGCGTATGGGATCGCCTCCCTCCCCGGGCCGACCACGTACGGTGGTCTCGGATCGGGCCGAATAATCCGGCGGCCCCTCCCTCCACCACTCCGCCACCTAGCCCGACGATCACCGAGGGTGTTCTCGATCAGCGAGTCCGCGTCCTCCTCTCCGTCGCGGGACAGTTCGGAACGGGTGTCTCCCTCTCGACGCTTTCGAGTCTGCTTCCCGAGGGCGCCGCTGGGCCTCCCGAGTCGCTGGGCGAGTTCCTCGCTCGACGGCCCGACCTGGCGCGCGTGGCGCGAGGCATCGCGTATCCCCCCGGATTGTCCCCCACGGAGGACCGTACGCGTGCGACGCGAGGAACACAGTACCGGAAGTCGGCGGAAGGGCTCATTCACGGCCCGATCGCCTGGCTCCTTCCGTACATCCGCTGCATCGGGGTCACCGGATCCGCGGCCTACGGCGAGCCCGACGAGGGCGACGATCTCGACTTCTTCGTGGTGGCGCGAGCGGGGGCCCTCGCGTGGGTCCTCGCGAGCACTTACGCGAGCCTTCGGCTCCACGCGCTGCGACAGGGCCGGTCGGTCTGGCCCCCGCCGTGCTTCAACTACGTGATTGACGAACGCCGCGTGCATTCGGAATTCGACCGTGGCCGAGGGCTCCTGTTCGCTCGTGAGGCGCTCACGGCCCAGATGATCGAGGGGGACCCGTACTACCGTGGTCTCCTTCAAAAGGCGTCGTGGATGGGGGCCGAGCTCCCGACGCTCTACGCCGCTCGCACGGTGGATGCCGGGAACACCCGCCTCCGACCGGTTCCGATCGGAATCCGGTTCCTCAGCGCCCTCGCCTTCCTTCCCCTCGCCGCCTACCTGCAGCTGGCGGGGATGCGTCGCAACCACGAGTCGCGTCGCGCGGGGCACCCCTCCGCACAGTTCCGCACCGCCACCGAATCGAGCCGAATCGCGTTCCTTTCGCGTCGATTCGAGGAGCTTCGGGACCGGTATCAGGCTCCGCCCGAACCTTCGAGGACGCTCTATCCTGGAACGACCGCCCCGTCCCGCATCCCGAGTTCCCGATGATCGCGACGGGCCCTTCCCAAGAGATCGTCGACTACCGGCGGTTCGACTTCGCCGGCCTTTGGACGGGCCGGGACCAGGTGTCCGAAGTGGAGCGCTCGGTCCTCCGGCAGTCGCTGAACTCGTTCGATGGGCGTCGGATCCTGGAGGTCGGCACCGGATTTGGTCGCCTTCTCGGTACCCTCACCGGGATCGGACGCGAGGTGGTGGCCACTGACCTCGATGCCGAGGCGCTCGGCCGGATCCCCGCGCCCCGGGATTCGGGGCGAGTTCTCCGGGTCGCGTCGAACCTCTATCACCTGCCGTTCGTGGACGGCGCCTTCACCGGGGCTACGCTGGTGCGGGTCCACCACCACCTCCTCGACCCTGTCGGTGCCATGCGGGAAGTCGGCCGGGTGCTGCGGGTCGGCTCTCCCCTGGTGGTCTCCTACCAGCCTCGACCTTCGGTGGCGACCTTGGTGAATGACGTGCAACGCGCACTCGGACGGAAGGAGGACGGGCCGGGTCCCTCCGTGACGTTCGCCCGGGGGCCGGTCGTTCTCCCGGCACGGCCGTTTCCGATCCGTTCGGTGAGACGAAAGGGGTTCCGCGAAGAGGCCCGCGACGCAGGCTTTGAACTGACCCGCGAGATCGGGACCGGCTTCGAGGAGTTCGCGCCGTTACGGCGCCTTCCGTCCGAGTCGTTTGTCCGTATCGGCACGGCTCTCGGAAGGGCCCCGGCGTTCCCCACCCGGTTCTCCGTCCTCTCGAAGAGGTCGGGCACGAACGCCGATCCGCTTCCCGACATCGGGAGTATCCTCGCCTGCCCCCGCTGCGGCACTCCGAGACCCGAGTGGTCGCAGGGCGCACCACTGGCCTGTGGGAAGTGTTCGTTTAAGGGGGGCCGCCGAGACGGTGTCCTCGACCTGCGATTCGTCCCACCGGGGATCCACCGATGGGAGGCGGATCCATGACGATCGGCTTCCCACCGGCCAAGCCCTCGCGGGCGCTGGGGCTACCGGAGTCGAAGGTCCGTTGGAGGATGACTCCGATGCGCTGGCTCTTCATCGCGATCGCCGCGTTCGTCGTCGTGTCGTTCGTGCTGTCGTGGCTGCGTTCGTACGAGCTCGAGACCACCACCTGGGACATGGGCGTGTACCAGCAGGCGATCTGGACCTCGGCTCACGGACGGCCGTTCTACGAGACCGCGGACGTGGAGACCGGAGGGTACGGCTCGCTCCTCCAGGTGCACTCCGTCCTGCTGTTCTATCTGCTGGTGCCGGTCTACGCCGCGCTCCCCAGCCAATCGACGCTCTTCGCCGTGCAGTCCGTCGCAGTTGGACTTGCGGCCGTGCCGCTCTACCTGCTCGCGAGAGACCTCTCGTCGTCCCCTCGGATCGGACTCGTGACCGGGCTCGTCTATCTGGCGTGGACGCCGGTGCTCTCGTCGACGCTCTACGACTTTCACCCCGAGGCGTTCTTGCCGGTGGAGCTGTTCACGCTGGTGCTGTTCTGGGAGCGAGGTCGCTTCCGTTGGGGATTCCTCGTGGCCGCCATGGCGTTCGCGACGATGGAGCTCGCCCCCGTTCTCACGTTCTTCGTGGCCGTATTCGGCCTCCTGGAATCCCGTCTCCCTCGACAAACCGCCCGAGGCGAACCCCGCTCCATCCGGGGGTTCGGCGTGCAGAGTCGCCGGTTCGTAGCGTGGCTGTCGCTCCCGCGGGTTCGTGCGTCCTTGGGACTTCTGGTAGCGAGCGCCGCCGCCTACGGTCTGCTCCTCTATCTTCGGGTCGACGTGCTGCCGGCGCTGCTCGGGACCTACCCCCTCCCGGCTCCGGCCACGGGGTATGTGATCGGAGCCACCCCCTCGGGGCTCCAGTTGAGCTGGGCGAACCTCTCGGTCGGCCTCGAGCAGAAGCTCGGGTACTGGCTGGTGGTCGTCGCCCTTCTGGGATTCGTGCCGCTACTCGCGCCCCGAGCGATGGTGCTTTCCGTCCCGTGGTTCGCGTTCACGCTGTTCAGCGCGGACCTGAACTATGTCACCCTCGGGTTCCAGTATGGATTCGTCGCCGCCTGTTCCCTCATGGTCGCGTTCGCGTACGGAACTCCGACCGCCCTGCGCATCGCGGCCAGGATCTCCCCTCTCGTGCGACGTCGGCGGGCGGCCCGGGGCGCGGACTCTCCGCGGTTCCCCAAGTGGAGCGAGATCCGCCGCGGTCGTCGCGCGTTGCTCGTCGCGGGACTGACGGTGTTCCTCGGTGCCAATCTCGCGCTCTCGCCGCTCAACCCCATGATGGACGGACAAGTGCAGTACGGCACGGCCTACCGGATCTCGTACTTCCCGAACCCCAACGATGCTCAGGTCGGACAGCTCGCGAGTCTGATCCCGCCCGGAGCGAGCGTCCTCGCGACGGACAATCTCTTCCCCCTCGTCGCGAACGACGCTCAGGCCTACACGTTCGCCCCCGGACCGGATCCGGGACTCCCGCTCCCGTTCAGCCCGGCGCACCCGCCGACGTACGTCCTGCTCGCGCAAGACACTCGATATGATGTGGTGCCCTGGCTTCCCCAACTCCTCACCAACTCCTCCATCTACGGAGTCCGGGGTGTGGTCTGGTCCAGCGATCCCGGCGTGGTGCTGCTTTACGAAAAGGGTTACCTGGGTGCGCCGGTAGAGTTCGGCACGCCACCAACCCCGGCGGGAACCTACTACGGCAGCGACCTGGTCTACCCGGGAGCCGGTTCCGTGGCCACCGACTCGAATGCCACGTTCTCAAGCGTGGTCGTGAGCTCTCCCGGAACGATCGGCACCGCTTGGTTCGGTCCGGGAATCAGCCTCGCCCCCGGAGAGGTCTCGGCCCGGCTCTCGGTCCGGGTGACGCTCCTACCCGGTGCGTCGCCCCCGACGGCGAATACGTCGGTGCTCTCCGTTCTCGCAGAGGCGTGGGGCATCACCTTCTGCAACCTGACCCTTCCCTACCAAGCGTTCCAAACGTCGACTTGGACGACGGTCGAGCTCAACGCGTCGATCCCCGAACCCACGATCGAGTTCGGGATCGCCGGAGTGGTGCTGAACCGTTCGATTCAAGTCACGCTGAACTACCTGAGCCTCGGTCCGGGAGCCCCCGACGGAGGAGGAAACGGCACGGGATGACCCACCGATTCATCTCCGAGCGCCGAGCGCTCGTCAAGGTGTTGGTCGAGCCGCAGGGGGCGATCGTCGGGCTGACGATGACGACCTACTCCTATCTCTTCATCGTCTCCCATCGGTTCGTCGGCCTGAAGAAGATCCGTACCCGGGATCGCGTCGTGGCCCGCGCCGGCTACAGCACGCCTCGGGTCGTCTCGCTGATCTCGGAGCTGTACCCGAACGGGCCATGAACGCGAAGCTCGACCGACTCGATCACCGGCCCGGGGGGCCGTCGGGAACCGCGACGGCCCTCGAGCATCGGCTGCCGGGGTCAGGTCGGTCGGCGATCGAGCTGATCGTGCGGGGTCGAGCACCGGTGCCCCTCCTATTCGTCGGACTCGACTCGAGGGTCTACGTGCTCCCCTCGGACCCTCCGGGGGACTGGCTGTCGGCCGCTGTCCGTGAGGGGGAGGTCGACGTCCGGTGGCCGGACGGGACGCTCCAGAGGGCCGCCGCGCGGCTACGCAGCGGGCGCCCCCTCTTGGAAGCCCTTCAGGCTCGACTGGCGGAGAAGTACGGGGCCGCCGTCTGGACCAAGTACTTCGCGACCACCCGCGTCGCGCTGGAGCTCACCCCCGGGGAATCGCCGCCGGAGCGGGACCCCCACGATCGGATTCGCGGCGAGTTCGACTCCGTCGCCGACGTCTACGATGGGCGACTCGCGCAACAGCCGGTCGAGCAGTACCTCAAGGAACGCGTCGCCGACCTCGCGATTCGCGCCCTCGAGGGGCTCGACCCGATCCTCGAGATTGGCCCGGGCACGGGGTACCACACCCTTCGCCTTCTCGCCGCCGGTCATCGCGTGGTCGCGGTCGACATCTCGGAGCGGATGCTCGAGCAGCTTCAGGCACGGGCGACGGCCGGGGGATGGGCCGACCGCCTTGAGCTCCGTCTCGGAGCCGCCGCGGAGCTGGCGGCCGCGACGAGAAGTGATCGACCCGGGTCGTTCGGGGGTGCCTTCAGTGCTTTCGGCGCCCTCGATCTCGAGCGGGATTTGACCAGTACCGTCGACGCGCTGGCTCGATTGGTGCGGCCGACCGGTCGATTTGCTTTCGCGGCGCTAAACCGCCCCGGCTGGAGCCCCGTGCTCTGGGAACTTGCCATGGCCCGGCCCTTGGCCGCGGGCGCTCGCCTCCGGCCGACGATTCCGGCCGACGTCATACGCTACCCTCTTACCCTCTACCCCCGCTCGCCGCTCGACTGGGACCGGATGCTCGCCCCCCGCTTTGTGGGGGAGTCGGTGCAGGCAGTTTCCGTGCTCGCGCCGCCGTTCGACGCGAGCCGCCCGCTCCGACTCCTGAGCGCCGCGGGCGCCCGCAAGTTGCGCGGATACGACGCGTGGCTCGCCAACCGGCGGTCGGCGTGGCTCGCTTCGGAATGGCTGTTCCTGAGCTACCGACGACTTGGGGATCCTGCACAAGCCGGGGCTGCCGCCAATGGAGGGGTTTCTCCGACGTCGTTCGTGCGACCGGCGTCGTAGGATCCGCCCCGACGCTCGGGTCATCGACCGGCGGGGTTGGGATCTCGCCAGGGCCCCCAATGCCCCAGCCAGATGATCCCCGCAAGGAAGGCTCCCCCGAGAGCGACGAGGCCGACCAGGAGAAACATCGAGTTCACCCCGTACGCGGCGTACGCGCCACTGATGACGATCGGGCCGATCAACAGGCCGAGGTCCTCGAAGGAGCCGAACACGCCCACCGCGGTTCCTTGGAGCGTCACCGGCATGCCGGTGAGGGCCATCGGGAGCAAGCTGGCCGAGAGCCAGCCCATCCCCGTGGCGAGCATTACGGTCGCACCGATCATCTCGGGGTAGTTGGTCGAGAAGAGGGTTCCGAATGCTCCCAGCGCGATCAACAGGAAGCCGAACGGAACGCTCCGAAGGGGCCGGAACCGATCCACGGTCCCCCCGAGCAAGAATCCGGCCACGAGCAGAGTGGCCCGGGCGAGTCCGATGACGTAGCCGGCGTCGGCCTGGGTTCCGTGGAAGCTGGCGATCGAGTAGAGCTGCAGGAAGTTGATGACGAGCGTGAGCGCTAGGTACGCGATCACCGCGAGGAGCGAGGCAAGGAGGAACGGGATCGTCAGCACGCGCCGGATCAGCGAGACGGAGCCGTGCTCGGCGCGCGGCAGTCGAGCCTGTTGCCAGGGAAGGAACGCCATCAGGGCGAGCCCCGTGGCGTAGGTGGCGATCACGACGACGACCAGGGCCGCGAAGCCGATCGTGGCGTAGAGGAACGGCCCGAGGGTCGCTCCGATCACCATCCCTCCACCGAAGAACAGACCGTAGCGACCGGTGCCGGTCCCCTCGGTTCCCGGACCTCCGGCGATCATCGCCATCCAGCGAAACAGCGGGACCGGATAGATGATCAGCGCACCAAAGAGCCCTAGCGAGATCGCGAGCGCGAGGAACGAGGTCGCCATCCCAATCCCGAGGTAGAGCGCGAGGACGACCAGCCCGAGGGCGAGGATGGTGCGCAGGTTCCCGATTCGGAACGCGACCAGGCCCCAGACCGTCTCGGTGACCAGCATGCCGAGCGCGAACACGGCGATTGCGAGCCCGTACTGCACCACGGAGAGGCCAAGCGATTGGAATCGGAACGGAAGAACGACGGAGAGCAGGGAGTACGAAGCCCATACGACCGCCGTGGACGCGTAGACGAGGCTCACGACGACCGTGGGGCGGAATCGGGACGCCACGACCCTCGCGAGCCCTGTCCCTCGCTATCTGGTTGACGTCAAATCGGGCTATGGCGCCGAGGGAAAGGCACGCTATCGAGGGACCCTAAGGCCCTAAGGGGGACCCCGACTTGGAGTTCGGGCCATCGATGGAGCTCAAGAGGTACCGCCTCCGCCCATTCGAGGAGGCCGACTACGACGCCCTCGTCGAGCTCGATCGGGAGGCCTTTCCGGAATCGCCTCCGACCGCGGAGGACGAACGGCAGTGGGATCGTATACTTGCCGTGGACCACCGGGTGAACGAGAAATGGGTCGTCGAGGAGCGAGAGAGTGGCCAGGTCGTGGCAAGCGCCGGCCTCAATCACACCCCCTACAGCTACGACTCCCACAAGTTCTGGGTATGGGTGTTCGTTCGTTCCTCCCACCGACACCGGGGAATCGGTCGGGCTCTGGCGTCGCTCTTGGACGCCGAGGCGACCGCACACCACGCCATCTGCTTCTGGGCGAGCGTTCGAAAGGGGGACGACCGGAATCTCGATTTCGCGGGCCGTCAAGGGTTCGTCGAGCTTCGAACCACGTGGATGAGCGTGCTCGACCTCCACCGGGTCGACCTCACGTCGTTCGAGGACCGAACGAGCGCCCTCCAGCGGGAGGGGATCCGCTTCACCACGCTCGCCGAGGAAGGGCCTCGGGACCCGAGCGTGCGCCGCCGCATCTACGAGCTCTGGTCCGAAACGAGCCGCGATGTCCCGCGGATGGGACCGTACACCCCTTCCACATTCGCCGAGTTCGCGGCGGATCTCGATGGTCCGTCGACGATCCCCGAGGCGTTCTTCCTCGCGGCGCACGGAGAAACCTATGTCGGGTCGAGCAACCTCAACCGCGACCTTGCCTCCCCGGACGCGCTCATTGTCGGCTACACCGGGGTCCGATCGGCGTTTCGAGGGAAGGGGCTTGCGAAGGAGTTGAAGCGACGGACAGCCGAGTACGCCCGGGGGAACCATATTCGCTACCTGAGGACCTTCAACGATTCCCTGAACCACCCCATCTGGGCTATCAACGAGAAGATGGGATTCCTCAGGACCGTCGAATTGTCCCAGCAGGAGCGTCGATTCCGGCCCGACCCCCCGGCCCCCGAGTCGAGCCCTGGTCCCCCCGCCGGAAGCGGGGAGTCCGCCGGTCCACCGAAATCCCTCCCGCGCTAGCCTCGAAAACCCTTTTAAGAGGCGTCCCCCTCGTAGAATTGAATGGCTTGCTCTCCCTCGGAGGCGCTGACCTCCTTTGACGCCTAGGGCCTGAATCCTTTTCGGACAAATCCCATGGACGTCCTCGACGCAATTCGCTCCTTCCGACCCTGCAACCAGTACCACTCGCGCCCGATTCCGCCGGAGAAGCTGAAGGCCGTCCTGGCCGCGGCCCGGTTGGCCCCGAGCCAGCAGAACCTGCAGCCATGGCGGTTCGTGGTCGTCCAGGACGACGAACGGAAGCGGCTCCTCGCCCAGGCGTCGAACCGTGGGAAGCTGATCGCGGAGGCGCCGGCGGTGATCGTCGCGTTCTCGGTGGAGGAGGACATACCGATCACGGTGGGGGGTTACATCTCGGCTTATCCCCTCGATGTGGCCGTGGCGATAGCCCATCTTCAGATCGCCGCCACGGCGGAGGGGCTAGGGACGAACTGGATCGTCGAATTCAACGACGAGAAGGTCCGATCCGTTCTCCATGTACCGGTGGGGATCCACCCGATCGCCGTGATTCCGATCGGCTATCCGGTCGAAGGAAACGGTTCGGCCCGCTCTGCCGGGGACGGCCGAAAGAGTCCGGACGAGATCATCGGGTACGACCAGTACCCCGGGTAGCGTGACCGATCTCACGTTCGTGAGCACCAACCCCGGCAAAGTCCGGGAAGTGCGCGGGCTCCTCGCCCCCTACGGGGTCCGGGTGCACTGGCGTCGTCGGTCGTTGCCCGAGCCTCAAGCCGAAACCCTCGAGGAGGTCGTCGCGGCGAAGCTGGCCGCGGTCCGGGACCTTCCCGGGTACGTCCTGGTCGAGGATTCCGGACTGTTCGTCCCCTCGCTGAACGGTTTCCCCGGAGTCTACTCGGCCCACTTCCTCAAGCTGTGGAAGTTCGGCCCGCTGCTCCGGCTCCTGGAGCACCGCGACCGATCCGCGAGCTTCCGGACCGTCGCGGGCCTCCAACGAGGCCGCCGCCGATGGATGTTCGTCGGAGAGGTCGTCGGCTCGATCGCGCCACGCCCGAGGGGCCGGAACGGCTTCGGTTACGACCCGATCTTCATCCCGAAGGGAGGCCGCCGGACGTTCGCCGAGATTCCGACCGAAGAGAAGAACGAGCTCTCGCACCGGGCCCGGGCCGTCGTGCAGGTCGGGGACCTCCTCCGGACGCGTGGCCGGCGGTAAGCCGACCGCGGGCTCCGGCGAGCGTTCGAAAGTAGTCCAAGAACCGCGAAGTCCCCGGGATTCCCCGGGGACCGGTGGAAAAGGTTGCCGCGGAAAGCGGGGCTCGGTTCAGTCTTCGCCGAAGTCGCCGCCGCCCATCCCGCCCATGCCGCCCATGCCGCCACCACCGGGGCCGCCCGGGCCACCGGAGGGGGGTGGGTTCGACTTGGACGCGATCACGTCGTCGATCCGCAGGATCATCACCGCGACGTCGGTCGCGCTCTCGATCGCCTGGCGTCCGACTCGGATCGGCTCGATGACGTGGAGTTCGCCCATGTCGACGGTCTTGCCCGTCGTCAGGTTGACCCCGGCCCGCTGCTGGCCGTTCTTGTGGGCCTTGCGGAGCTCGATCAGCATGTCGATCGGGTCGAGCCCAGCGTTCTCCGCGAGGGTCCTCGGGACGGTTTCGAGGGCGTCCGCGAAGCTCTCGAACGCGATCTGCTCGCGCCCGCCGATCTTCGCCGCGTGGTCCCGGAGCCGCATCGCGAGCTCCTCGGCGGTCGCGCCACCGCCGAAGACGTACCGTCCGTCTTCGACCGCGACCGCGGCCACGTTGAGCGCGTCGTCGAGCGACCGCTCGATCTCGTCGATCACATGTTCGGTCCCGCCGCGGATCAGGATGGAGACCGCTTTCGCCTTCTTGGCGCCGGTGACGAAGGTCAGGGAATCCTCCCCGATCTTGCGCTCCTCGACGAGCCCCGCGTGCCCGATGTCCTCGGGGGTGAGCTCGCTGACCTTCGAGACGATGTTCGCCCCGGTCGCCTTCGCGAGCTTCTCCATGTCGGACTTCTTGACCCGACGGACCGCGTAGATGCCTTCCTTCGCGAGGAAGTGCTGCGCGAGGTCGTCAATCCCCTTCTGGCAGAGCACGACGGTCGCGCCGGACTTCTTCACCTGGTCGACCATCCGGCGGAGCATGTTCTCCTCCTCCTGGAGGAACGCGTTGAGCTGGGTCGGGTCGTTGATCTCGATCTTCGCGTCAATCTCGGTCTTCTTGATCTCGAGCGCTGCATCGAGGAGAGCGATCTTCGGCTCCTCGACCCGGGTCGGCATCCCCGAGTGGACCTTCTCCTTGTCGACGATGACCCCTTCGATCAACTGGGTGTCCGACATCGACCCGCCCTGCTTCTTGATGAGCTGGATGTTGTCGAGGTCGACATCGTAGCCGCCACCGCCCTTCGGCTGAGCGACGGCCGTCACGGCCTTCACCGCGATCTCGCCCATGTGGTCGCGATCGAACGAGACCGACTTCGACGCCATGGACGTCACCGCGATCCGGGTGAGCAGCTCGTGGTCGGTGATCGAGACCGGCTGGCTGACCTCTTGCAGAACCTCGAGCGCCTTCTGCGAGGCGAGGCGGAATCCCTGAGAGATAATCGTCGGGTGAATGTTCTGCTCGATCAGGGTCTCGGCGCGCTTCAGGAGCTCGCCGGCGAGGACGACCGCCGTGGTCGTCCCGTCCCCGGCCTCCTGGTCCTGGGTCTTCGCGACCTCCACCAGCATCTTCGCGGCCGGGTGGTCGATGTCCATCTCCTTGAGGATGGTGACCCCGTCGTTCGTCACGACCACGTCGCCCATCGAGTCGACCAGCATCTTGTCGAGACCGCGCGGGCCGAGCGTGGAGCGCACGGCATCCGCGATCGCCTTCGCGGCGGCGATGTTGTTCCCGAGCGCGCTGCGGCCCTTCTCGCGCTTCGTCCCTTCCCTCAGCACCAGGATCGGCGTCTGTCCAGTTAGCATCGTTCTTCCCTCCGAGAGTCCTCTCGGGTGTCGGTTTGGGTAGAAAAGCGGTTCTATTTAAAAGAATCCACCGCGTCCGAGGGCGACCGGGCGTCGCGGTAGGCGAAGGCGCGGCGGAGATAAGCCTGCCGCGATACTCCTCCCCCGGTCCATGGCCGAGGCACCGCCGGCGAACGTCAGCGTGTACGCCCGCCTTCTAGGGACGCCCGCGTACACTCGGGTGTTCGCCGCCGGGTTGGGCTCGACCCTCGGCTCGTCGATCTCCGCGATCTGCCTCATCTGGATCGTCTACACGTCCACCCGTTCCGCCTTCGACGTCGCGCTCCTCGGGATCGCCTGGGTGGTGGCCGCCATCGTGTTCAGCGTCTTCGGCGGGACTCTCGTCGACCGGTACGACCGTCGGCGGCTGATGATCGGGTCGGACGTCGCCCGTGCCGTTGCCATGACGGCAGTCGTGGTCGTGCTCGAGGTCCACGGGTTCGACCTGCTCACCATTCTCGGTGCCAACTTCGTGGTGGGGGCATTCACCGTAGTCTTCAACCCGGCCGAGCAGGCGATCGTGCCGGTCCTGGTGGAGAGTTCGCTCGTGGCCGACGCGAATGGCCTCGTCCGATCGAGCCGCAGCGCCGCCCAGTTCGTCGGGACCTCGGTTGGGGGAGTGCTGATCGTCACGCTCGGAGCGGTCGCCGGGGTCGCAGCGAACGCCGCGACGTTCGCGCTCTCGGCGGCCCTGCTGCTCGGAATGGTCGTCCGGTCGAGCCCGCGGGCCACCTCCGCCGGATTCTCGAGCTACCTCCGCGATGTCCGCGAGGGGTTCCAGTGGCTGAGGAGGGCGACCGGGTTCCTCGAGCTCACGCTGTCGGCGACATTCTTCAACTTCTGCGGCGCTCTCATCGGGACCTTCTTCGTCGTGTTCGTAACCTTGGAGCTGCACGGATCGGCGCTCGTCTTTGCGGTCCTGCTCGCCGTCGAGGTGGCGGGCAACGGGATCGGCTCGCTGTTGGTGAGCCGCACCGGAGGGGTTCGCTACGCGGGTCGCTCGTGGACGGTCGGGGCGGGGGCGGCGTCGGGAGCGACGGCGATCGTGCTTGCCCTGTTCCCGGTCGTGCCGGTCGCTGCCGTCTGCCTCTTCCTGATCGGATTGTTCGGCGGGTACGCGGTCACCGCCTGGCTCACGGCCGCCCAGCTCCTCGTCCCGAGCGATATGCAGGGTCGCTACTTCGGGATCGACGCCCTCGGGAGCATCGCGATCATCCCCGCCGCGCAGATCGGGGGCGCGTTCCTTCTCGGCCTCTATGGGGTGCAGCCGACGTACCTCTGGGTCGCCGTCGTCTGGCTGATTACGGGAGTGGTGTTCCTGTTCCCGAAGGCGCTCCGGGACGTCGGGTACCCTCGACCCGAGGAGTCCGCCGTCACTCCCCGAAGCGACGTCGCCGCAGCTGGTACGACCGAATCGCGCGGAGGAACTCGAGCCGGGTGAGCCCGGGCCAGAGGACGTCCGAGAAGTAGAGCTCACTGTAGGCCGCCTGCCAGAGGAGGAAGTTCGAGATCCGTTCCTCGCCGCTCGTCCGGAAGATGAGGTCCGGGTCGGGGAGATCCGCCGTGTAGAGGTGGCGCGAGACCGCCTCGGAGTCGATCTGCTCCGGGGTAAGACGACCTTCCCGTACCTCCCGGGCCAGCGAGCGGATCGCCTCCACGATTTCGTCCCGGCCCCCATACGCGAGTGCCACGTTGAACCGGTACCGCGTGTAGTTCGCGGTCGCCTTCTCGGCGATCTCGATCGCCTCCTGCACGCGGGCGGGCAGCAGGGCACGGTTTCCGATCACCCGGACGCGGATCTGGTGCCGATGGACTCGTTCGTCGACCGCGATGTCCCGGAGCGCTCGATCGTAGAGGTTCATCAGCGCCTCCAACTCCTCGGGCGTCCGGGAGAGATTCTCGGTCGAGAGGGCGTAGATCGTGAGGATGTTGACCCCCACTTCGAGGCACCAGTCGAGCAGGAGCTCCGCCGTGTCTCGGCCCTTCTGGTGTCCGAGGGCGACGCTCAGTCCCTGGGCCGCGGCGAACCGGCGGTTCCCGTCCATGATGATGGCGAGGTGGTTGGGCACGGGCTCGGACTTCACGAGCTCAAGCAACCGCTTCTCGGTGAGGTCCCGCAGCGCGTCTCCGACTGCATGCGACAGGTACGGAGATCCCCGGGAGCGCTTCGGAGGTTGCGCGTCGGCCACGATCGAGCCAAACCGCAGTCGAGGATAAGAGAACGGGGAGCCCGCCCTCGAAGGGCCCCGGGCCCAGTGGTCGGCCCGGGGCGGGGAGCGCCCTGGTCGGGAGTTCCGGTCCGGGGGCGACGGACCCCCGGTCCCTTCGAACCCGAGTCGCAGGCTCGACAGACCTACATCCTAGACCACTAGACTACCAGGGCAACCCCGAGGCGCTAACCGTTCCCTGCTATGAATGTTACTCGCGAGGGCGCTTCCCCCGCACCGTTAGGCGGGCATTGGGTGTCGGCAGGTCGCTGCTGCGCCGGCTCGCGCGCGCCTACGCGGGGGTGCGCACGCGCGTCCGGCCGGCGGAACCTGCGGGCGTTCCGGGACCCTCGTTGCGAGTCGAAGATTCGCCTTATGTATCGCCCCCGGCCCTGGAATGTCTCTACCGACGGGAACACGACCATGACCGTGATCACCAGCTGGGCGCTTTCGATCCTCGGGATTCTCCTGCTTGTACTCTTCCTGAACCACCTAGGCCTCAACGTGACGGCCGACCTGGGCTCGATGCTGAGGGGCACCGAACACTTGCTGGCCCAGCCGCTTTCCGCGCTCTGAGCGGGCGACTCGGGCGGCCGTAAGCCCGTTCAGGCGGCCGTTCGCCGGGCGAGAACCGAAGCGAGGCCCCGAGGGGCCACGACTCCGAGGGGCGTAACAAACGCGGTCACGTACCGGGCCGGTGTGACATCGAAGGCCGGATTTCGGGCATGGCTCTTCGACGGAGCGATGCGGCGGTCCGCCACCGCGAGCACCTCCTCCTCGGCGCGTTCCTCGACCGGAATCGCCGTCCCGTTCGCGCGACGCGCGTCGAATGTGCTCCACGGCGCCGCGACATAGAACGGGATGCCGTTCTCCCGGGCGACCACCGCCTTCTCGTAGGTCCCGATCTTGTTCGCGAAGTCGCCGTTGCGGGCGATCCGGTCGGCTCCGACGATCACGGCGTCGACGTCCCCGCTGCGCATGAACGCCCCCGCCGCGTTGTCGACGATTACCGCGTGCGGAATCCGCTCGCGAGCGAGCTCCCAGGCGGTGAGCCGCGCACCCTGGAGAAGGGGGCGGGTCTCGTCGACCCAGACGAACAGGTCCGCGCCGAGCTGTCGAGCGACCCGGATCGGTGCGAGAGCGGTGCCCCACTCGACCGTGGCGAGGGCGCCCGCATTGCAGTGCGTGAGGACCTGGTGGGCCTTCGCGAGCAACGGAGCGCCGACGACACCGATCTGGTGGCACTCCCCAACGATCTCCGCCCGGTAGCGGTCCGCCGCGACCAGCGGCTCCTCGCCCGCGACCCAGGCCGAGTGGACAGCTTCGATGCCGACCGCGAGGTCGTGGGCGGTGGGTCGCGTCTCCCGCAGGATCTTCGCCGCACGGTCGGGAGTGTACGACCGTTCCTGATGGGCGAGCACCATGCCGTACGCTCCGGCCACGCCGATCGCCGGGGCGCCCCGCACGACCATGGTCCGGATCGCGTCGGCGACCTCGCGCACATGCGTGAGCGAGCGGACGACCGTTCGATCCGGAAGCTCGCGCTGGTCAATCAGGTGGAGTTTCCCGTCTCGGAACCAGAGCGCTCGCACCCGCATAGGCCCCTCTACGCGTCGAACGTGTGCAGCAGGTCAAGCCAGTCCGGCGTCACGGTCTTCGGCTTCCCGACGGCCTCATCGAGCGGGATTCCCGTGACGATGGGGCCGCGGAGGACCGCGACCTCGCCAAATCGTCCTGCGAGCGCGAGGTCGACCGCTCCCGCACCGAGCCGCGTGGCGAGGATCCGATCGAAAAGCTCCGGCGGGCCCCCTCGCTGGATGTGGCCGATCTGCGCGCTGCGGGTCTCGACCCCCGTCGCTTCCTGAATGCGTCGCGCGAGCTCGACTCCCACCTCGCGCTCGCGCAGCAACTCGTGTCCGAACTCGTCCTTCGCCCCCGCGCTGCCTCGCCGTGGACCGAGGTCGATCCCCTCACTGGCCACGACGAGGGCGTACCCCCGGGCCTTTACCGCGGCGCGAACGAGCTCCACGAGGCGCGTCTCGTCGTACGGCTCCTCGGGTACCAGTGTCGCGTCCGCTCCGCCGGCGAGCCCGGTGCCGAGCGCGACCCACCCGGCGTGCCGCCCCATGACCTCGAGAACGATCGCCCGGTGGTGGCTCCCCGCGGTGTCCCGCAGCCGCTCGAGCGCGTCGACGGCCACCGCGGTCGCGGAGTGAAACCCGAACGTCCAATCGGTGCCGCTCACGTCGTTGTCCATCGTCTTCGGCACCCCGACGACTTTCGCGCCCCGGCGGTGCAGCTCGCGGGCCGCCGAGAGCGTGTCGTCGCCGCCGATCGCGATCAGGACGTCGATCCGGTGCGCGGAGAGCTGCGCGAGGACGCGGGCGGCGTCC
>DASPQG010000085.1:0-11710 GCA_035625085.1 Thermoplasmata archaeon | reverse complement strand
CCGCTCGATCTCCTTCGCCGCGGCGTCGAGCTCCTTGGCCACCTCGTGCGCCACCTTCCGGGCCGATTCGGTGGGGTGATGGCTCGCGCTTTCGGCCTTCGAGACCGCCCGCTTTGCCAGCGCCGCCGATGCCTTGGCGAGATCCTTGGCCGCACGTCGGGTCTCTTCGAGCGCATCCTTGAGGGTGTCTGCGGGCATGGGAAACGCCTCTGCACGTCGATGCCCCCGGCGCTATTTAGGGACGGGGACCGACCCAAGTCGGAGCCGAGCGGGAGTCTTATGAATGGACTACCCCCCCGAGGGCGCCTTCACCACAGGGTAAATAATTCGGATTCCGATTCCGGAAGCGACCCGGGCTCCGTTTGTTCCCCTCCGGGAGAATCGGGACACCGATGAACCGACCGAACCAAGGGATCGCCAACCGCAGGGGCTCGCTGAGCGAGCGCAAGCTCTGGACCTCTAACGCCCGACGGCCCCCCGACCGACGAGCTCCTCCCGACGAGTCCGAGACCGAGCGACTCGTGATCGCGACGCTCAACGTTCGGATGTCGACGGGCACCTGGACGATGAAGTTCACCACCGCTCACCCAGACGTACGGGCCGAGGTGCTGAACCGGGGCGACATCGACCCTGATGTGGCGGTGAGCGATTACTGGATCAGCGGCGGTCCTCCCGGGACGTGGACCCGGGAGATCCGATCCTACCCGGACGTCGTCAAGGTCGACGCGCTGGCGGAGGTGGGTGGCGGCTCGCTCTACCGGGTGACCGACCGGAATCCCCCGGTCGTCTATCTCTATCGGCGGCTCGGGCTTCCGCTCCAGTTCCCGATGCGGATGCAGGCCGGGTACATGCGATGGGAGGTCGTCTCTCGGAAGGCGGAGTTCGAGCAGATCCTTCGATATGCCCGGGAAGTGGACGCCCACGTACAGGTTCTGTCGATTCGGAACGGCCCGCTGCGAAGTCACCTCCCGCTGCTCACCAGCGCGCAACAGGCCCTTCTCACCCGCGCGATGGCGGAGGGGTACTTCGCGGTCCCCCGCGGGATCACGCTCACCGAGCTCGCGAAGCGGGTCAACCGGAGCAAGTCGTCGGTTTCGGAGGCGATCGCGACCATCGAGAAGAAGCTCCTCGAGAGCGCGCTCGGCCCACCGGCCCTTACCCCGCAGTGACGCGGGGACGACCCTCACCGGAATCGTACCGGTCACCGGGGTGGACTCACGGGGGCTGGTGACGTAACCCGTACGGCGGAAGAGCGAGGATCAGCACCCCGGCGATCGTTCCGAGGATCGACCCGACCCAGAAGCCGCCTCCGAACCAGACGTCACCCGCCGAGATCAGGACGATGAGCGTCCCGAAGTACGAGCGGTACTCCCCGTAGCTTCGATAGAACGCCGCCAGGAAGATCAGACTCAGCCCTGCGGCGGCGGACACGGCGCCGGCGGAGGGAAGGTCGACGGACCCAAACGGGAGCGCGATGGCAGTGTGAACCAGGAGATAGAACCCTTCCACAAGGAAGAGCACCCCACCGACCCAGGCGAGCACGCACGCTTCCCCTCTCCCCCGCCATTCGTTCACGGGTCCCGGCATGGTTCGCGGTCCTCCGATCGTCTTGGACGCTCCGAGGGGTCCCGGTGAGGCAGAGGGAACGCCGGCGGTTTATCTTGCCGGTCCGCGGGGCCTCGGGGATCGGACGACCCCAAGACGCGCAATGAATTGAAGGGCCGGGCGCGCGACCGTCCACCCTCGAGCCTATTTCCCTGCAGAGGTTCGGGCCGAAAATGCCGGAGGACAACGAGTTCCTGGGGCAGCTCCTTCGAGCCGAGCTCGTCTGGAACACGCCACTTTCGGATCCCCACGCGGGCCGGCTCCTCTCCCATCTCGACCTCGCGGCCGCGCACCATCTCCTCGATCTCGGCTGCGGCCGTGGGGAACTCCTACTTCAGGCGCTCGCCCGGGCACCCGCGGCGAAGGCGATCGGGGTCGACGTCGACCGGTCCGAGCTGGCGAAGGCCCGTGCCATCGCGGAGGAGCGAGGGCTGGCCTCGCGCGTTACGTTCGTTCCGCACGACGCGACCCGGTACGACGGCTCCGCCGATCGTGTGCTCTGCATCGGTGCCGCTCACGCCTGGGGAGGGACCGAGGCCGCGCTCGCGAAGCTGCGCCCGAAGACCTCTCCGAAAGGGCTCCTCCTGTTCGGCGACGGATTCTGGATGCGGCCCCCCTCGAAACGCCTGGTCGAGACGTTCGGAACCCTCTCCAACTCCCTGGATGAGCTGGCGGCCAAGGCGAAGGCCGCGGGCTGGCGGGCCATTCACGCGGACAGCGCCGACCAGACGGAGTGGGACGAGTTCGAAGAGTCCACTTATCGCGGGTTGGAGCGGTTCGCCAAACGGGCACCTGACCACCCGTTCTCGAAGCCTGCCCGAGAGCTCGCCGCACGGCGGCGGAAGGAGTACTACGAGGGGTATCGCGGGACCCTCGGGTTCGCCTACCTGATCCTGGGCTAGTCGGCCCTTCAACTGGGCGACGTAGCGTCTCCGAGAACCGGGTTAACGACGGGCCGTTCCCTTCCTTTGGGGTTGAGCTCGAGACTTTGGGCGGGACCGGGCCTTCGCGCTGGGTCCGATAGGGGCCCGTCGAGCGGCCTCCTGACGAACGAACCCGGACGACGCGCCGAGCAGCCAGTAGACGTTCCCGTCAGGATCGGCAAACTTCGCCACTCCTCCCCACGACTCGATGCGAAGGGGCTCGGGAAACGTCACGCCGGCGGCGACCATCCGCTCGACCAACTTCTCGATCTCGTCCGTCATGAACGCGATCCCCGTGTTTCCCGGCTGGGCGGGCTCGAACCCTTCGCAGAGGTGAAGCACGAACCGGTCCCCGGGAGGAGCCACCATCACGCCGTGCTGGCTGTCCGCAACCCGGTGGACGGTGAAACCGAGGTTCCGCTCCCACCATTCCGCGGCGCTCTTCGCGTTCGATACGGCGACTCCACAATCCGCCAGCGCGATCATCGTCTTCCTTCGATGACCGAGCCCACGGGGGTGTGTTAAGGGAACGGCAGAGGTCCTGAAACGGCTCTGACACGAGCCGTGTTCTCGAACCCGATGGGGCTCGGGAACGGGCTGAGGGGGCTAGGAAGGAGTTCAGAGAAGGGGGCCGGAACCGAGGGGTCAGTTGGGGCCTAGTCCCCAAAGTAGGCCTTCATCGGCTCCCAGTAGAACTCGTGCCATCCCGAGTCGACCCCGTCCCGGAATTCATCGGGGACTCCCACATGGTCGACGATCAGCCGGGATCCCTTCCCTTTCGGCTTGAGCTCGAGACGGAGGATCGAGTAGATCCCTTCGGGCCACTCGCTCGCGCGCCAGGCCTGCACGATGCGCCTCCCCGGGATCAGCTCCACGTTCGTTCCGGTGATGTACTCCCCTCCGGCGACGAACTGGCCCCCCACCTTCTTGCTCATCTTCGCCGGCTGGCCGGTCATCCGTGCGTGCCGACGGCTATCCAGGTACGCGTCGTAGACTTCCTTCGGCTTCACGCGGAATTCCACTTCGTGGTGCACCGGCTTACACATGGTCTGCCTTCCGTAGCTCGTTCCGAGCGTCAGGCCGCCCAGGGTACCAAATATATTTAACCATTTGGTTTAATATCCCGAGTCGGGGTTTCCGCGATGCCACCGGGGAGGGGCCAGGACGCCGGCGGCGATCCTCTCGATCTCCTCTTCTACGCCCTCTCGGACCGGACCCGCCGCGAGCTCCTGTCGCGACTCGCGCTCGGTCCGGCCAAGGTGACGGACCTCGCGAAACCGTTCCGAATGAGCCTCCCAGCGATTTCGAAGCACCTGCGGGTGCTTGAGAAAGCTCACTTGGTCTCGCGGACGGTCGACGGCCGTGTCCATCGGCTCTCCCTCAAGGGCGCTCCCCTCGAGCAGGTGGAGGTCTGGCTCGATCCGTTCCGTTCCTTCTGGGAGGGAAGCCTGACGGCACTTCGACGGGACCTCAGCGAGCATCCGCCCCGTCGGCCCCGCGGCCGGAGATAGCCCGGAAATCCTCCGGCCAGCGTTCGGCAAGGTTGAAAGGGGAACGTGCTTGCCCCTCGCTCAGGCGATGACTCTCGGTGAACTGCTGGTGCGGGCCTGGCAGCAGGCGATCGTCGAAGACCGCGCGGAGGTCGAGCTCGCCGGCCGAAACTACCGGGTCACCCGCACCCGGGCGCAGGGCCTCCGCATCGTCACCTTCTCTTTCCAGGATCACCTCATCGAGGGGATCGAGCAGAATCCCGAGAAGGCCTCGCGGTGGGCGAAGCTGGCTCAGGAAGGAAAGCGGATCATGCAGTTCCGCATCAACCGTCGCTACATCGGCAACGTTTGCGAGGGCCAGCTCCTCCGGTACCCGGCCTGGAGAAGCCTCGGGTTGCCGGATTGAAGGAACCGACCCCAACCGTGTGAACTCGCGAACTCGCGCCGCCACTTCCGCGCTACGGTCAGAGGATGATCCGTTCCTCCTCCACGGAGCGGCGCGTTAGGGAGAGGCGGTCCAGGCGGTACGAATCCCCGTTGAAGAGACGGGCTTCGGCCTTCCCTTCGAACTGGGCGGCTACCAGCCGACCGATCGAGTCCGCCTTCATGATGGCGCTTCCCGAGTCCCCACCGACGAAGATCACTCCGTACGGCTCCTCCGTCAGGACCGGGAGCCCTTCGGGACTGAAGTTGTAGTATCCGCCCCAGGAGTTCTCCAACCGGACCCCCGCCGTCTCGAATCGGGGAAGATAGGGGGTGACCAGCGGAAGCGCGTCCGTCGCGAAGGCGTCGCGCTCGCCCATCCGGGCCATGCTGTAATCGAGGCGGCCCTCCGTAGCGGGATCTTCGCGCGTTCCGATGCGGTGGGCCACAGTATCGACGTACCCGATCCAAATCTGGCGCTGCGGGAAGATCGGTTTGAGGACGGCGCCCGTCGGCAGGATCAGGAACGGGAACCGGGCGCGGCCGTTGTCGGTGTCGATCGGCCGCACCGGGGGTTCCCAGCGAAGCAGTTCCTCAACGACCGGGCCAGACACCGAGAACAGGAGCTGCGCCCGCGGACTGCACGCCGTCGCTACGCCGAGAGGATGCAGGATCTTCTCGGCCCAGGCCCCGGCGGCGACGATCACCTTGTCGGTCCGGACGGAGCGTCCATCTCCGAAGTCGACCCGCGAGATGCGAAGCCGGCCCCGCATCTGCTCCTGGAATGAGAACGGCCGCTTCGAGTCTTCGTGCAGCAGGATCTCCTCCCGACCCTCGAAGGAGAGGCGTTGGACGGTCGTGTCGAAGGCGAACTCAACTCCGCGCGATTTGGCGCGCTCGAAGTAGAAGTTCGCGAGCAGTTCCGGGGCGACCGCGCCACAGTTCCGACCGAATAGCCCTCCCACGATCGGATCCGGAGGGTCCGCCCGATCCCCTTCGAACCACCGCTCGGGCGCGATTTCGAGCCCGGGGCATGTCCGGAGCGCGTCCAGTCCCACGGGTTCGGCGTCGATCGACCCCCGTGCGCCGGAGACGAGCGCGAGGTACTCCTTCCAGTGGCGCTCCGGGAGGAGCCACAGATACCCGTAGAGGTCCAGCAGGGGAGCGGGAGCCCGGAGCTCCTCGTGCTCGCGCATCAGACCTCGATAGAACGCAATCGAGCTCTGGGCCAGGACCCGGTTGTCCGCCGAGCTGAACACATCGCGCACCATGCCGTTGCTCGCGCCCATCGAACCCTCGCCCGGTCGGGACCGCGCGTCCACCACGAGCACGGTGAGTCGCGGCTGGCTTTCGATCAGGTGATACGCCGAGGCGAGCCCCATCGCCCCCGCGCCGACGATCACCACATCATATCGGTCCTTCATGGGCTTCGGTGCGGGCAGGCGCTCATCCGCCGCGCGCATGGTAACGGCGCCTTAAGAATCGGTCTGGGCACTCCCCGCAGTCATCTGCCGACTCTCGCGTTCGCCTAACCGCGGAGAGACCGGAGGGCCAGTCCTCCAACGGGCATTCTACGGGGTTTATCTCCGAGGAGGTTCTCCTCCTTTTGGGCAAGCTCCCTCCGACACGAGGGGACGGAACGAGAGCGAGCAGCTGGGAGGAACTCCGATGGCCGGCCGTGGAACGTACGTCGTTATCGATGGGATTGACGGGACCGGAAAAACGGAGCTCGCTGCCCGGCTCGTTCCCCCGCTCCTGAGGCGGGGGCATTCCGTCTCCAGCTTCCGCTCCCCCACGGACAAGTTCCTGCGGAAGGAGTACGCGCGTCTCGCTAAGTCCGAGTCGTTTGCGGCGGCGCTCTGCTTCGCGGTCGACCGAGCGATGCTGCGTCCGGAGATTGAAGCAGCGATCCTACAAGGCGACGTCGTCGTCCAGGATCGGTCGTACTACTCGGCGCTCGCCTACCTTTCTCCGGCACTCTCCCTCGATCAGTTCCGAGAGCTCGAGCGCATCGAGCAGGCCCTGTCGGCAGAACCGGACCTGATCCTCTACCTTGACGTCCCGATTGACCTCGCGATCCGGCGGATGGCCGAGAGCGGCCAGACGGACGCCACCGACGACGCGACGTACCTCCAGCGCGTCAAGACGAGCTTCGAACAGATGTTCCAGCCTCCACGGTGGATTCGGATCGATTCCTCCCAGAATCCGGAGCACACGCTCACCCAGGCGATGAACGCGCTCTTGTCCGCCGGTCTCTGACGGCCCCGTTCCCCTACCTTGGTCTTTGGGAATCGAGAGCCCGAATAGGCGCCGCTACGTAGGCACCGATTCCGGCAAGCCCCGCTAGGCGGTGAGCGCCGACTCGGTCGGGCGCGCCGACCGGAGCGGGCCTTGAAAGAAATACCGGGAGCGTTTAGGATTCGCCGTGCCCAACTCGTTGTTTGAGGCCGCCGGGGTCAACAAGCGGTTCGGGTCCGTCGAGGCGCTCTCGAACCTCTCCGTGGCGCTCGGCCCCGGTTCGATCGGACTTGTCGGCCCCAACGGCTCCGGAAAGACGACCCTGATTCGCCTGCTCTTGGGGCTCCTCGAACCGGATACGGGCACGCTCACGGTGCTGGGCCATGACTCCCAGCAAGCGCCGCTCGATGTGAGGGCTCAGGTCGGCTACATGCCGGAACACGACTGTCTGAGTCCGGACATGACCGGCATCGGCTTCGTCGCGCACATGGGACGGGTGAGCGGGCTCCCGAAGGAGGCCGCGATCAGCCGGGCACATGACGTGCTCGAGTTCGTAGGGTTGGCCGAGCAGCGGTACCGCAAGATCCGCGAGTACTCGGTCGGGATGCGCCAGCGGGTGAAGCTGGCCCAGGCGATCGTCCACGACCCGCCGCTCTGCTTCCTGGACGAACCGACCGCAGGACTCGACCCGAGGGGCCGTGAAGAGATGCTGGCCCTACTGCGAGCGCTCAGTCAGCTCCCCAACCACAGCTTCGTGCTCTCCACGCATCTTCTCCCCGACGCCGACGGCCTCTGCGACCAGGTGCTGATGCTCAACGCTGGCCGTCTTCTCGCAGCGGGTCCGGTACGCGACCTTCTCTCCTCCCACGAAGGAGAATCGGTCGTCCGGATCAAGGGGGATGCCGAGCCGTTCCTCGCGGGCCTTGTCCAGCGGGGCTTGGCACCGAAGACCGTCGATGGTGAGATCCACCTTGTGCTGGCCCCGGGAGCGAGCCGGGCCGTGTTCGAGGCGGCGGCCGAAGCCGGGGCGCAGGTTCGCTACCTCGGTCGTTCGGTAGCCACCATTGAGGGGCTGTTCATGGCGCGCGTCGAGCACCCGACCGGGGAGGTTTCGGCATGAGCATCAGTGCACCCCGGTACGCCTCCGCTCCGATCGCCCGGACCTCTCGGGACAGTCGAGTCCTGGCGATCGCCAGCCGGGAGTTCTTCCGCCGCGCCACCTGGGGCACGCTGCTCGCGACCTCGTTGACGTACTTCTCCGTCGTGATCATCATCGTGGTCACGGTGTTCTTCAACTCGCTGATCGGCACCGTCACGGCCGGGAGTTTCGAGACCCCCTACGGTTCGCCAGTCTGGCCGTTCCTGATGCTCATCGTCGCCGCCTCGGCGGGGGCGGGGAGCCTCGCGGAGGACGTCGGGAACCGCTCGATCACCCTCTACCTATCCCGACCGATTCACCTGGTCGACTACGTCGTCGCCAAGACCATCGCCTGCGGCGGCTGGCTCCTGATCGCCTCGGTAGGCCCGGGGCTCGTCGGGGTCGCGGTCACGGCCGCCCTTGGCTACGCGAGCCTCTCCGTTCTGCTCGCCGCGGCCGTGGGCTTTGCGGCCGCGGGGCTCATCGCGTCGATCTTTTTCACCGGCCTCGCGCTCGCGCTTTCCTCCCTCACCAACCGCCCGCTCTACTCCGGCGTGGCGATCTTCGGGATCGTCCTCGTTCTCTACATCGGCGGCGCGGTCGTCGCCGGGATCACCGGCAACATCTACGTCCCGTACGCGAACCCCATCGAGAACATCCGGAGCGTGGCGTCCGGGGCCTTCGGCCTCACCGGCACGACCGCCACGGAGCCCGGGGCTTCGGCCGTGACGCTGTTGGGGGCGGGGGTCGCCCTCTGGGCGTTCGCCCTCTGGCGGATGCGGCGTGTCGAGGTGATCTCGGAATGAGCGATCCCGTGATCCTAGCCGAGTCCGTCACCAAACGGTACGGCGAAGTGCTCGGACTGAACGGGTTCAGCGCGGCGATCGGCCCCGGCATCACGGGTCTTATCGGTCCGAACGGAGCCGGAAAGTCCACGCTGTACCGACTGCTGGTCGGCCAACTGAAGGCCGATGCGGGGAATCTCCGGGTGTTCGGTCACACGACGTGGGGCGAGGGAGAGTTCCGGCGTCGGGTCGGCTACTGCCCCGAACACAGCGCGCTCTTCGAGTGGATGAGCGGCCGGGACTTCGTGACCTCCCTCCTTCGGGTGGACGGCTTTTCGAAGGCCGACGCCGAGGAGCGGGCGGCTCGGGCGATCACGGCGGTGAGCCTACTGGAGGCCCAGGACCGAAGGCTCGGCACGTACAGCAAGGGGATGCGCCAGCGGATCAAGCTCGCTCAATCGATCGCCCACGACCCGGAGCTCATCCTCCTCGATGAGCCGTTGAACGGGGTGGACCCGCTGGGCCGGGCCGCGGTGATCACGCTGCTGCGCCGCCTGCAACAGGCCGGCCACCACGTCCTCGTGAGCTCGCACGTGCTCTACGAGGTGGAGCGGCTGACGGACCAGATCGTGATGATCTCGAACGGTCGCGCGATCGCCCAGGGCGATCTTCACCGGATCCGGAGTCTGATCGACGCCCACCCGCACGTGATCGAACTCGAGACCCCGGACCCCCGGCGCGTGGCCCGGGTCCTCGGGTCGATGGAGCACGTAGTGTCGATCGAGTTCCCGGGAGGGAACCGGCTGCGCGTCCGCTCCCGCTCCCCCGAGGAGTTCTACCGGACGCTGCCGGGACTCGTCGTTCAGGAAGGGCTCGACATCCAAGCGGTCGGGAGCACCGACGACAACCTCGACGCGGTGTTCCGGTACCTGTCCGAGGGGAGTCACTGAGGGGAGATGGCCGGAGAATTCGGACGCCTGTTCGTGGTCCTCTCGTTGGGGTTCCGCTCAAGCCTGCGGGGCCTGCGGCTCGTGGGACTCGCCGCATTCGCCGCCGTCCCTACTCTCCTACTGGTCGTGATCGCGAGCGCCGGAGCGTCGGCGAGCACGCTCGAGAACGCGGCCGAGTTGTTCGTCGGGCTGCTCACGATCCCGGTAGTGATCATGGTCATCGTGCTCGTGCTCTCGGTGGCCCAGTTCCGCAACGAGATCGATTCCGAGACCCTCGTCTATCTCTCCGATCGGTCGGTCGGCCGCGCCACGGTGGTGCTCGGGAAGTTTCTCGGGGCCTGGTGGGCGAGCCTCCTGCTCGCCCTGCCCGCGGCGCTGCTCCCGTTCGTCGTGGTGAGCGGGGCAGGAGGGAGCCCGTCCAGCGGCGCGCTGGTGCCGGCCATCGTGGTCGGCGTGCTCCTGGCCACCGCCGGTTACGTGGGGTTCTTCCTGTTCCTCGGCCTGGTCAGCCGGTCGGCCCTGTTCATCGGCCTCCTGTTCGGCTTCCTGTGGGAGGAGCTCCTGGTGCTACTTCCCGGCGACGCCCCTCGGTTGACCCTCTCCTTCTACGTCCGGAGCCTCCTATCAGGGCTCCTTTCCGTCGGGCCGCTCTCGGGCTACTCCGGTGCTGTCTCCGCGGCTCTCGCAGCGATGACGCTCATCGGGGTGACGGTCGCGTTCCTCTGCTTCGCCATCGTCGCCTTCCGTTTCCTCGAGACGGCGCCCGAGCAAGGGTCGGCCTAGAACGGCGTACGGGACCGGTTCCCGGCTCACCTCCCGTACCGCGTGTGAGGGGCGCCAACGGCTCGAGCCCGCTCCTGCGGAAGGGTGTGTCGCTCACCGACACTTGGTGAAGCGGTGATCGGGGCCGCTATCTGGGTCGCGGGCGCGTCGGGGATCTACCGGTTGCATCGACGGTTCCGGCGAAGGTGGAACCGACCGCTTTGGGAGCGGTCGGAAGGGCCGGGCGGTCCCAGGAGCGGCTTAAGGATCCTCTACGGGCGGAGCCGGCGTCGACGAATCACCACCACGACCAGGCCGGCTGCAAGCAGCGCGGCCGCCCCGAGTCCCACCTCCACGTACGCGGTCGCCGCGCTGGCGGACGAACTCGATGGAGGGCAACTCGGGAAGTTGTAGACCACATGAGTGATCTCCATCGCGGAGGTGGAGGTATCTCCGAGACTGTCGGTTACCGTGAGGCTCACATGGACCGGCCCCGAGTAATTGACCACGACTTCCGCGCCGGTCAGGTGCGTCTCGTTGTTGAGAGTCCATTGGTAGCTGTCGGGTGACTTTCCTCCCGTTGCGGTGGCATTCAGGACGAGCTGGATCGCGCCCAATGGGCTCGATCCCGGGCAGGTTGCATTCCGGAAACTAGACACGATAGTCCCTACCAGCGGCGAAACGGCATCGAGGGTGGTCGTCGCCACAGCACTGTTGTTGGCGGAGTCGAGGACCGTCAGGTTCACGGCAAAGACGCCAGCGCTGGCATACCGATGGTAGACGGAAACGCCGGATCCATTGGACCCGTCTCCGAAGCTCCAGTCATAGCGGTACGGGGGCAGGATTCCGCCGTGCTCGCTCGCGTTCAACAGGACCTCGAGCGGCGCCACCCCCTGCTCGGGAGTCGCCGCGATCGACACGGATAGGCCCGGGTCGGTCGGATGGGGTTTGACGGAAACACGGAACGACTCCTCGAGAGAGCGGCCGGCGGAATCGTTGATCCAGACCGTCGCAGTCCAGTTGCCGGCGGCGTAGACGTGGCCGGCCGAGGCGCCGAAGCCCGCCGTCCCGTCCCCGAACTCCCATCGGTACGAATAGGGGACGAGTCCCCCATGCGCTTGGGCCCGGAACTCCGTGTACAGAGGCGCGGTTCCGTTGAGCGGATGGACCGTGGCGGCGCCCGTCAAAGGGATGCCGTAGGCGGTCAGATTGCCCTCGGCCCCGTAGTTCCCGCTCGGGACGTAGAGCTGGCCGTTGAAGACGACGGACTCCGCAACAATGCTTCCCCCGCCGGGCACGGTCACGTTCCAGAGGGTGCTGCCGTTCGATGCGTCGATCGCGTAGATCGACGAGCCACTGCCCACATAGACGACCCCATTCGCGGCCGTCAGGGCCG